>DASUWX010000016.1:0-26169 GCA_036378185.1 Streptosporangiales bacterium
GAGCCGCCGTCGTCGGGCGAGGTGGTGGTCGTCGTCGGGCCGGAGGGCGGCATCGCTCCGGCGGAGCTGGCGGAGCTCGAGGCGGCGGGCGCCGAACGGCTCCGCCTGGGGCCGACGGTGCTGCGCAGCGCCACGGCCGGCACCGTGGCCGCCGCCGTCCTGCTCGCCCGCACCGCGCGTTGGGCCTGACCGCCCGCTACTGTGACTCACCGCGCGGAACCTCGAGCCGTCGCCGCCGTCTCATCGCGCGTCCGTTCAGTAGAGAGAGGAACCATGGACCTTTCAGTGCTCGACCGGCTCGACGGCGCGCCCCTGCACCTGCTGCTGGCGGAACCCGCGAAGGTGTTCGAGACCATCACCTACCCGCTGCAGGGCTCGGGGAAGGTCGTGCGCACCGTCCGCGGTCACAAGATGCGGACGTTCCAGGGCCTGTTCGACGAGTTCGGCGCGGCCCTGCAGTTCCCCGACTACTTCGGGGAGAACTGGGCGGCCTTCGAGGAGTCCCTGACCGACCTCGACTGGCTCGGCTACTCGGTACCCGGCTACGTCGTCGTCGTCACGCACGCCGGCGAGCTGCTCGCCGACGAGTCGCCCGGCCAGTTCGAGGATCTCCTCCTGCTCTTCGGGCGCGCGGCCGGGGAGTGGGCCACGCCGGTCGAGGACGGCGAGTGGTGGGACCGGCCGGGTCGCCCCTTCCATGTCGTCCTGCAGGAGACGCCCGACGCCGGCGAGGCCCTGCTCGCGAAGCTCCGCCTCGCCGACGACATCCCGCTCGGCGAGGTCTGGCGCCCCGAGTGAGCCGGGCCGCCGAGACGGTCGACGCGGCCGGTAACGGCTCGGTCAAGTCCAGCGGCGACGGAACCGTCACCCACGCCCGGAGGTCGTAGGTGACGACGATCGGTCAGCAGTTGGAGAGGACCTGGGTTGGGTGCCGACATCCACCCGTCAGGGGTGAGAACAGCAGGTCACGCGGCGCATCACATCGCGGACACCATGGTGAAGCCGGCGCACGGCGAGCTGGGCAGTGCCGGGAAGGACGAGGGCGGAGCTCATCTGAAGGGCTTTGCCAGCAAGGGATCCCTCGACAGCCTGCTCGACGTGTGGGAGCCGACGACGAGCGGTCTGCAGAGCAACGTCCACGAGACGGGCGACAAGCTGCTCAGCACGGCGAACATCTACGTCTCGACCGACAACGCCGGCGTGGACCTGTTCAAGTACATCCCGTGGCACGACCCGCACCACCCCCAGCCGAGGTAGCGCGCCATGGCGATCACGGTCTCTCAGCTGAAGCAGATCAACACCCTCAACATCGACTACGTGGCGGGCGACTTCGCGAACTGCAGCTCGTGGTACTCCGACGCCGAGGAGTCCTTCCGCGACGAGGTGATGGCGAAGATCGAGTCGCGGTCGGTCTGGGCCGACGGGGGACAACCCGACGCCGACGTCGTCATGAGGATCAACTTCAGTGCGTTGACGATCGGGCGCATCGAGATGGACGCCGCGTCGACCGCGATGCAGACGCTGGCCACCGCCCTGGGGACGGCGCAGGGTTACCTGCTGGCCTCGGTGTTCGAGGCGGAGCAGAAGAACCTCAAGGTGCAGGACGACGGAACCCTCACGCTCGGCGAGGGCGCGCCCGTCATCGGCCCCGACGCGATCGAGCTGGGCAATGACGCCGACCGCATCGAACGCGAGATCAAGGGGCAGCTCGCGTTCGCTGCGATAGCGGACGGCGCCTGCAAGGCGCTCCTCGACCGGATCGCCTCCCACACGCCGTCGTACTCGACGGTCGCGGACAGGAACGTGCTGGCGCAGAACGGGCAGACCCTCGCCGACGCGCTGTACGACCGGAGCCTCGCGCTCACCAACCAGAAGTTCTGGCAGTCCGCCTACCCGAAGGCGATGCCGAAGGAGCCCAGCGGCTGGGACAAGTTCTGGCACGGCGTCGGCAACTTCTTCTCGCACCTCATGGACCATGCGGGGGAGCTCACGCTCGAGGGCGCCTCGATGCTCGGGGGCGGCCTGCTGATGGCGCTCGGCGGCGGCATCGAGGTCGGCGGTGTCGCGCTCGACGCGACCGGCATCGGCGCGGTCATCGGCGTGCCGGCGAACGTCCTCGGCGCCGGCGTCATCGCGACCGGTGCGACCACCACCGGTCTCGGTGCCCTCGCGATGATGAACACGGTCGGCGACGCGGCGTCCGAGTCGTCCTCGGACGGTGGCGACGAACCCGAGTCCACCACCCCGCAGCCGCCGAAGAACGCCAGCGACACGCTCAAGTACATCGACGAGCACAACGGCACGCCGCCGCCCGGTTTCAAGGGAGGCAAGCCGTACGGCAACGACCCGGCGAAGTACGCGAAGCCCGGCGAGACGCCTGGGGAGAAGCTCCCGGACACCACCTCGGACGGCAAGCCGATCTCGTACAAGGAGTACGACGTCAACCCGAAGGTGAAGGGCCAGGACCGGGGTCCGGAGCGACTCGTGATCGGTGACGACGGCTCCGTCTACTACACCGACGGCCACTACCGGTCGTTCATCCAGATCCGGTAACCGCGGGCGCGGGAGGGAGTCCGGTGGGCATCACCGTCTCAGAGTTGAAGAGCGTCGACACGCTCCACCTCAGCTACGTCTCGGGCGACTTCGCGAACGCCGGCTCGTGGTACGGCGACGCGCTCGAGTCGTTCGCGACCGACGTGCTGAGCAAGGTGGACTCCGCTTCCGTCTGGAGCGGCGGCGGCCAGCCCGACGCGTCGACGGTGATGTCGATCAACCGCAGCGCGCTGAACATCGGCAAGATCGAGATGGACGCCGCGTCGAAGATCACGGACGCGTTGCACAGCGCGCTGGGGACGGCCCAGGGCTACCTCCTGACCTCCCTGTACGAGGCGAAGCAGAAGAACATCTCCGTCGCGGAGGACGGGACGGCGACGGCAGACCCGTCGAAGCAGCCGGTCAACAACTTCGGCGCGCCGGTGGGATCCAACCCCGACGCCGACGACGCCGACCGGCTCGAGCGGGAGATCAAGGGACAGCTCATGTTCGCGAGTATCGCGGACGCGACGTGCAAAAGCGTCCTGGACCGGATCGCCTCCCACACGCCGTCGTACTCGACGACGGCCGACCCGAACGTGCTCGCGCAGAACATGCAGACGCTCGAGGACGCGACCGACGACCAGACCCTCGCCACGGCGAACCAGAAGTTCTGGCAGTCCGCGTACCCGAAGGCGATACCGGAGCAGCCGAGCGGCTGGGACAGGTTCTGGCACGGCGTCGGCAACTTCTTCTCGTACCTCTGGGACAACCCCGCCGACATCGCCAAGCTGGTCAGGGACGGCGGCGTGTCGGCCCTCGGGATCCTCACCATGCTCGGCGGCGCCGGCATCGAAGGCGGCGGCGTGGTCGCCGACGCGACGGGTGTGCTGGTCGAGGTCGGCATCCCGCTGAACGTCATCGGTGCGGGAGTCATCGGCCTCGGCGGAACGATGACCGCCGGCGGCGTCGTCCAGATGGGCCGCGACCTGAGCCAGATGAACCGCAACGCCCAGTCGCGGGGCGGCAGCGGGAGCTCGTCCTCGGGCAACCCGAACCCGCCGCGGTACCGCCCGGGTGACAACAAGGTGAAGTCCCGTTCCTACGGTAGGAGCACCGACGACGTCCGGGGTCAGGCGAACAACTACGCGAAGGGCATGGAGAGGCGTGGCTACAAGGTCGACGTGCCGCCGGTGCGCTACGGCAAGTACGGTCCACGTTCATCGGACGTGACGGTCGCCGTGTACAAGAAGACCGGCGAGGTCGTCGCGATCAGGCACTTCATCTACAAGGGGTGACGGCGAGATGGACAACACGGAACTGCGGCAGGCATCCGAGCGGGTCGAGCGCGCGATCCGGGAGCTCACCGACGCGCTGGATGCCGAGTCGGGTCCCGAGGACGTCACGGCACGCAACTGGGAAGTGCTGCGCTCGCTCGCCGCCTACCAGGACGCGGCGATGCGTCCCGAGTACCCCTCGGTGCTGGAGTGGGTGCCGCCGCTGCTCGAGATCGAGGACGGGGACCGGTCGCGCGACAAGGTCGTCCATTTCGCCACGTGGGTGTTCTCGGTCACCGACGAGGCCCGTGCGGTCGCCGCGGCCAGGGAGCGGCTCGCCGACGACCCGGACGAAGCCGAGTTCGTCGGCCACGCGGCCGAAGCCGTCGGGGTCCTCTTCGACGAGGACGTGCGCTGGCCGGAGGGGTACGAGCAGCTCGGCCTCGACCTGGAGCTGGTCACGCACTCCTCCCACACCATGCTGGCGGACGAGTCACAGGTCGCGGCCGACATCGACGCCAGGATCACGGGCACGCCCGACGACGAGTAGACAGCGTGCATTCCCCGGGAACCAGAGCCGGGTAATGGACGGTCCAACCGCCGTTCATCAACCGACAACCGGGGGACACAGATGGCCGTCGACATCCATCCCCACGCGCTGACCACGGTCGGGACGACCGCCAGGCACGTGGGCGAGACGATGCTCAGCAACGTCGCGACCGATCTCGGCGACGGGCAGGACGACGCCGCCGGCGCACGGATCCAGGAGCTCGCGACCAAGGGCTCGCTCGACCTCACGCTGTCGAGCTGGATCCTGGCCGGCAAGTCGCTCGCCGGGAACGTCAAGACGACCGGCGACAAGTTCGTCACCACCGCGAACACATACCTCTCCCACGACGGGAAGGGCTACGACGAGTTCGCGCACGTACCGGTCCACCGCGGCGGGGCGAGGGCGTTCTGACATGGGGATCACCGTCTCCGGTCTCGAACACATCAACCTGTCCTCGCTCCAGGCCCTCCCTGGCGATTTCGCGAACGCGTCGTCCTGGTTCGGCCAGGCCGAGGACACCTACGGCCGGCAGGTCACCGACGTCGTCGCCTCCGGGTCCGCCTGGAGCGGGGACGGCCAGCCCGACGCGCTCTCGGTGGCGCAGACCAACACCAGCGCCGCATCCGTCGGCCGGATGGAGATGGAGGCCGCCTCCAACGCGGCGCTCGCGCTGCACGCCGCGATGGGCTCCGCCTGGGGGAAGCTCGCCGTGCAGCTCGACGAGGCGCGACGCAACCACGTCAAGGTGCACGAGGACGGGTCGGCGGAGGTCGACGCCTCGGACCTGAACATCTCGACGCAGGACATCCCCGCGGCTGCGTACGGCGCGAGCCCGGACGCCGACGAGTACTGGCGCCGCGACGGCGTCAGGTACAACGTCGAGATGGAGATCAAGGGCGTGCTGGCGTTCGCGTCCATCGCGGACGCCAACGTCAAGGCGATGTTCGACATCATCGCCTCCCGGGTGCCGACGTCGACCGCGACCGCGGACCCGACGCGACTCGACTACAACCTCGACCTCACCGACCAGGCCATGCAGGACCTGGCCTGGAGCAAGAGCATGCTGCAGTTCTGGGAGGCCGCGCAGCCGCAGCGGATGCCCGACTCGAAGAGCCCCGTGATCACATGGCTCAAGGACCACGCGTCCGCGATCGGCGACATGATCCTCAGCGCCGGCGGCATCGTTCTCGGCGGCGGCATGGTGATCCTGGGCGCCAGTGGCGACGTGGCCTCGTTCGCGCTCACCATCACCGGTGTCGGCGCGCTCGCCGGCGCACCGGGTATGGCGCTCTCGTCGTCGGTCATCGTCGCGGGCGTCGGCACCATGGGCGTCAGCGCGGGCGCGATGAACGAAGCCATGAACAAGATGAACTCGTCGTCGTCCGGCGGGTCGTCGTCGAGCAACCCGAACCCGCCGCGGTACCGGCCCGGCGACAACAAGGTGCGGAGCCGGACGTACGGCAAGAGCGTCTCGGACGTGAAGGGCCAGGCGAACAACTACGCCAAGGGCATGGAACAGCGCGGCTACAAGGTCGACGTGCCTCCGGTCCGCTACGACAAGTACGGCAGCCCTGACGTCACCGTCGCCGTGTACAAGAAGACGGGCGAGCTCGTCGCCATCAGACACTTCATCGTCAAGGGGTAGCGCGGAGATGGACACGGAGCTTCAGCAGGCAGCCGAACGGGTCCAGCGCGCCGTGCGGGCGCTCACCGCAGCGCTCGAGCGCGGGCGGGCTGCCGAGGAGGTGACCGCCGGCAACTGGGAGGTGCTGCGTTCCCTCGCGGTCTATCAGGAGGCGGCGACGCGCCCCGAGCACCCGTCCGTGCTCGAGTGGGTGCCGCCGGTGCCCGAGATCGAGGACGGCGACCGGTCCCGCGACAAGGTCGTCCACTTCGCGACGTGGGTGTTCGCGGTCACCGACGAGGCCAGGGCCGTCGCCGCCGCGCGGTCCCGGCTCGCCGGGCACCAGGACGGCGCCGGGTTCGTCGAGCACGCCGCCGACGCGGTGGGCGTCCTGTTCGACGAGGACGCGCACTGGCCCGACGGGTACGAGCAGCTCGGCCTCGACCTGGAGCTCGTCACCCATTCCTCCCACACGATGCTCGCCGACGCCCGAGCTGCCGGCGCGGGAACCGGCCGGGAGCCGACGGAGGTTCCCGGGTGATCCCTCTGCTCCTGCACCTCGGCCCGGTCACTCGTCCCGGTCGAGAAGGATCACGAAGCTGACCCCCGGTCGCCACGACCTTGCGGCGCTGCCGTCGTGCTCCGGTGGGCTGTGGGCGGGGCGACGTGTGGCGTTTCGGCCATTTCCCGTGCCGGGGTGCAGAATGGGCGAGTGCACATCTCCGCTCGAGTCGACTACGCCATGCGTGCGCTCGTCGTGCTCGCCAGCTCCGGTCAGGAGCGGGTGAGCTGCGAGGCCCTGGCCGAGGCGCAGCAGATCCCGACCAGATTCCTCGAGGGCATCCTCAACCAGCTGCGGCGGGCCGGCATCGTCGCCAGCCGGCGTGGCAACGAGGGCGGCTACCTGCTGTCGCGGCCGGCGAAGGACGTCACGGTCGCGGACGTGATCCGGGCGCTCGACGGGCCGCTCGCGGAGGTGCGCGGCATGCGGCCCGAGCAGAGCGAGTACAAGGGCCCGGTCGAGCCGCTGCAGACGGTGTGGGTGGCGGCGCGGGCGAGCCTGCGCAACGTTCTCGAGCACGTGTCGGTGGGCGACATCGCGACCGGGCGGCTGCCGCGGAAGGTCACCAGGCTCGCCGACGACCCGGACGCCTGGAAGAGCCACTAGGCGCGGGCCGCGGGCGGGTCAGGAGGTGACGGTGAAGGTCACCTTCTGTACGTTGCGCTTCTCGCCGTTCACCTGCTCGTAGACGGTGAGCGTGTACGAGCCCGGGTCGAGCGTCACGCTGTCGGTCCAGCTCGCGAACCCGCTGGTGCCCGTGTCGCGCTGGCCCGTCTGCACGGTCAGGCTCTTCCCGCTGCCGCTGAGCGACCAGTAGACCGTGCCGCCCGCGTACGCGCCGGTGCCCTGCAACGTGACCGGCGAGGTCACGCTGGCACCGGGCGCGGGTGCGGTGACGGTGTTCAACGGCCGGGTGAGCGCCGCGTCGTCTCTGGTGAGGCCGCCGGAGTCGACGGTGAGGATGTTCCAGAACGACGACACGGGCGCGCCGCCGATGCTCAGCTGCACGGCGGACGCGGAGGGCACGGCGTCGAGACCGGTGTAGACGATCTGCTGCAACGCCGCGCGGGCGGCGTCGGCGGAGTCCTCGGTGCCGGACGCCGCCGCTCCCGAGAGGTCGACGCGCACCGTGCTGCCGGACACCGACGCGTCGAGCACGCTCGTGCCCGGCTGCCAGAGCCCGGCGCTCGTGCCCCGCAGGCCGTGGGTGAAGATCGCGTCGTACGCGGCCTTCGCCCGCATGTCCTCCCGGTGCCGCTTGCTGCCCTCGAGTGTGACCGACGTGCTGGTGCGGCTGACGGCGTACCCGTCCGGTGTCTTGGTGATGAAGTACACCGGCACGCTCACCGTCACCGGCGGCCGCTGTGTGACGGTGTGTGTCGGCTGCTGTGTCGTCGGCCGGGGTGGGCGGGGCGACTCCGAGCTGGGCGTGGGCGTCGGGGTCTCGCTCGGCGCGGCGGACATGGTGGACGCCACGGTCCTCGAATGGCCCAGCGGCGGCGCGATGCCGGTCGCCTGGCCGATGCCGACGGTCAGGATGACCCCGAGCGCGATGACGCCGACGGAGCCGGCCGCCGCGAACGCCGGGCTGGTGAGCCACCGGCCCCGCAGCCGCGACCACCACGCGGGGCCCTCGCCGGCGTCGATCCGTTCGCGGATCCGGCTGAGCCCGTCGCCACGCGGCTGGACGTCCTCGACGGCGGTGTGGAGGGAGTCGCGCAGCCGTCGTTCGAGCTCGTCGAGCCCGTCCCGATCGTCGCCGGTCACGTGCCTCCCCCTCCCTGCTCGCCTCGTACCTGGACCTCCGACGTGCTGGTGTCCAGCAGCTCACGCAGGGCGTTCATGCCGCGTGACGCGTGGCTCTTGACCGCACCCCGGCTGATCCCCATGGCCTCCGCGATCTGCGCCTCGGACAGATCGCTGTAGTAGCGCAGCACCAGCGTCTCCCGTTGCCGCGTCGGCAGCCGGTCGAGCGCGGCCAGGACGGCGTCGCGCTCGAGCGCGCCCAGGGCACCGTACTCCGCGCTCGGCGCGTCGGGGCCCGGCTTGGGCGCGTACTTGATTTCGACCTTGCGGTGGCGCAGCGCCGACCGCGCCCGGTTGACGACCGCCTGCCGCAGGTAGGGCAGCGCCCGCTCGTGGTCGCGGAGCCGCCGCCACGCTCCGTGCATCGCGACGAACGCGTCCTGCACGATGTCCTCGGCCGACTCGAGGTCGCGGACGAGCAGCACGGCGAGCCGGACGAGCGACCGGTAATGAGCGCTGTAGAGCTCAGTCACCGCCTCGTCGGCGTCCCAGCGAGACTCGACCACTATCTCCCGTTCGGTGGGGAGTGGCATCGCGGCTATGGTCACGCGTGTGCGACGCGGCGCCGCCACTCCGGGTTTACCGGGCGGTCCGATGTCGACGTCGCGCCCGTCGGCCTCCGACCGGTAGGGGACTACCTTGTCATCCTCGGGGCCACGTCGCACACCGACCTGCTGGAGGACTGGTGACAGACTGTCTGTTCTGCAAGATCGTGAGCGGGGACGTCCCGGCCACGATCGTCGAGGAGACCGACCGGGCGCTCGCGTTCCGTGACATCAACCCACAGGCGCCCACCCACGTGCTGGTCATCCCGAAGGCGCACCACCCGACCATCGCCGACCTGGCCCGCGACGATCCCGCCGCGCTCGCCGAGGTGATCCTGACCGGCGAGTCCGTGGCCAAGTCCGACGGCGTCGCGGAACAGGGTTACCGGGTGGTCTTCAACACCGGCACCGGCGCGGGCCAGACGGTCCTCCACGTGCATGCCCACGTGCTGGGCGGCCGCGGCCTGAACTGGCCGCCGGGGTGAGCGAGGCGGGCGCATGACCGAAAGGAACCGGCGGGCGTCGGTGCGGCCCACTACCATGGTGGTCATCGGATGACCAAGAGCAGGGAAGGCGGACCGGCCGCAACGCGCATGGCTGACACCCAACGGGCCCCACGGGCACAGACCAAGATCGTCGTCCCCGGTGACCACGCGATGGTCGCCCTGCTCGGCTCGCGCGACGAGCTGCTCCGCGTGATCGAACGCTCGTTCGACTCCGACATCCACGTCCGTGGCAACGAGATCACGATCACCGGCACCGAGGAAGAGAACGCCCAGGTGGCGGCGCTGTTCGACGAGCTGCTCGCGCTGCTCGCGAAGGGCACGCCGCTGACGCCGGACGCCGTCGAGCGCAGCGCGGCGATGCTGCGCGCCGACTCGCCGGAGCGCCCGGCGGACGTGCTCACCGTCGACATCCTGTCCAGCCGCGGCCGGCGCATCCGGCCCAGGTCGCTGAACCAGAAGCGGTACGTCGACGCGATCGACCAGCACACCATCGTCTTCGGCATCGGCCCCGCCGGCACCGGCAAGACGTACCTCGCCGTCGCGAAGGCGGTGCAGGCGCTGCAGGCCAAGCAGGTGAACCGGATCATCCTGACCCGGCCCGCCGTCGAGGCGGGGGAGCGGCTGGGCTACCTGCCCGGCACTCTCTACGAGAAGATCGACCCGTACCTGCGGCCGCTCTACGACGCGCTGCACGACATGGTCGACCCCGACTCCATCCCCCGGCTGATGGCCGCCGGCACCATCGAGGTCGCGCCGCTGGCATACATGCGCGGCCGTTCGCTCAATGACTCGTTCATCATCCTCGACGAGGCGCAGAACACCTCGCCCGAGCAGATGAAGATGTTCCTCACCCGGCTCGGGTTCGGGTCGAAGATCGTCGTCACCGGCGACATCACGCAGATCGACCTGCCCGCCGGCACGCGCAGCGGGCTGCGGGTGGTGCGGGAGATCCTCGACGGCGTCGAGGACGTGCACTTCACCGAACTCACCAGCCGCGACGTCGTCCGCCACCAGCTGGTGAGCCGCATCGTCGACGCCTACGACAGGTACGACTCCGCCTCCGGCGGTGACCGGTTCGTCGAGCGGTCCGCGGCCCGGGCGAGGAAGCAGCGCCGAGACCGTTAGCTTGCTCCGATGAGCATCGAGATCGCCAACGAGTCCGGTGTCGCCGTCGACGAGCCGGCTCTCGTCGAGCTGGCGCGGCACGTGCTCGACCAGATGCGGGTCAACCCGCTGGCCGAGCTGTCACTGCTGCTCGTCGACGTCCCGACGATGACCCGGCTGCACGTGCAGTGGATGGACGAGCCCGGTCCCACCGACGTGCTCAGCTTCGCCATGGACGAGCTGCGTCCCGGTCACTCCGCCGGCGAGGCGCCGATCGAGCTGCTCGGCGACGTCGTGCTCTGTCCCGAGGTCGCGGCCCGGCAGGCGGTGACCGCGGGGCACTCCACCGGGGACGAGCTGGCCCTGCTGTGCACGCACGGGATCCTGCACCTGCTCGGCTACGACCACGCCGAGCCGGACGAGGAGAAGGAGATGTTCGCGCTGCAGCGCCGCCTGCTGGAGAGCTGGCGCGGCGACGGGGTGAACGCACCGTGAGCGCCGGCCATACCTGGCTGATGGTGTTCGCGATCGCGCTCGTCGTCGCGGCGGGGTTCCTCGCGGCGTCCGAGACGGCGCTGTCCCGCGTCTCCCGGGTCGACGTCGAGGAGGCCGTCCGCGCGCACCGGCGCAGCTCGAACCGGCTGCAGCAGCTCGTCGCCGAACCGTCCCGCTACCTGAACCTCGCGCTCCTGCTGCGCAAGGTGTGCGAGGTGACGGCGGCGGTGCTCGTCACCGTGCTGCTGCTCCGGACGCTCGATCGCCCGGTGCTCGCGGTCGTGATCGCGGCGGCGTCGACCGTCGTCGTCACCTACATCGCGGTCGGGGTCGCGCCGCGGACGCTCGGCCGGCAGCACGCGGGCACGGTCGCAAGGGTCGCGGCGTCCCCGATGTACTGGCTGGGCCGGGTGCTCGGGCCGCTGGCGAGCCTGCTGATCGTGATCGGCAACGCCCTCACGCCGGGCCGCGGCTTCCGCGAGGGCCCGTTCGCGTCCGAGGCCGAGCTGCGCGACCTCGTCGACCTCGCCGAGGAACGCCGCCTCATCGAGGACGAGGAACGGCAGATGATCCACTCGGTCTTCGAGCTCGGCGACACGCTGGTGCGCGAGGTGATGGTGCCGCGCACCGAGATCGTCTCGATCGAGCGCGGCAAGACGCTGCGCCAGGCGCAGTCGCTCGCGCTGCGCAGCGGCTTCTCCCGCATCCCGGTCGTCGGCGAGAACGAGGACGACATCGTCGGCATCGTCTACCTCAAGGACGTCGTCCGGCGCGTCTTCGACAATCCCGACGCCGCGACCACCGAGCGGGTCGACTCCGTGCTGCGCGAGGCGTACTTCGTGCCGGACAGCAAGCCGGCCGACGACCTGCTGCGCGAGATGCAGGCCAAGCAGGTGCACGTCGCGATCGTCGTCGACGAGTACGGCGGCACGGCCGGCCTGGTGACCATCGAGGACATCATCGAGGAGATCGTCGGCGAGATCACCGACGAGTACGACGTCGAGACGCCCCCGATCGAGCCGCTCGGCGACGGGCGGCTGCGGGTCACCGCGCGGCTGCCGGTCGAGGACCTCGAGGAGGAGCTGGACGTCGAGATCGACGAGGAGGGCGTCACCACCGTCGGCGGGCTGCTCGCCCAGGCACTCGGCCGGGTGCCCATCCCCGGTGCGTCGGCGCGGCTGGCCGGGCTGCGGCTGACGGCCGAGAGCGCGGTCGGGCGGCGTAACCGGCTGGGCACGGTGCTGGTCGAGCGGCTGGGCGACGGGGCCGGATACGGTTCTCCCGGAGACGAGCCCGAGTCTGCCCAGCCGACCGCCGCGGAGGTACGCGCCGATGCCCGACACTGACGCCCTGGACGCCGAGGACCAGAAGCTCGTCACCCTGGCCAGGGCCGCGCTGGCCCGCTCGTCGGCCGCCGAGGCCGCGGCGGTGCGCGACGAGATCGGCCGGACGTACGTCGCGTCCGCCGTCGAACTGCCGTCGCTGCGGCTGACCGCGCTGCAACTGGCCGTCGCGCAGGCCGTGTCGAGCGGCGCGACGACGCTGGAGGCGGCGGCCGTCGTCGTCACCTCCGACGCCGCCGTCGACGACGCCGTGGTGCGCGACCTGTCGACCGCGGCGCCCGTCCACGTCGTCCGGCCGTGAACCGCATGTCGGGGGAGGCGGCGTACCGCGCCGGGTTCGCGTGCTTCGTCGGGCGGCCGAACGTGGGCAAGTCGACGCTCACCAACGCGCTCGTCGGGCAGAAGATCGCCATCACCAGCACCCGGCCGCAGACCACCAGGCACACGGTGCGCGGCATCGTGCACCGCCCGGACGCGCAGCTCGTCCTCGTCGACACCCCGGGCGTGCACCGGCCGCGGACGCTGCTGGGCGAGCGGCTCAACGACGTGGTCCTCGGCACCCTCGCGGAGGTCGACCTCGTCGGCCTGTGCCTGCCGGCCAACGAGCCGATCGGCCCGGGCGACCGGTACATCGTCGAGCGGCTGGCCGAGGCGAAGGTCGAGACGGTCGTCGCCGTGGTCACCAAGACCGACCTCGTCGACCACCGGCGGCAGCTGCCGGAGAAGCTCGTGGAGGTCGACGCGTTCGCCGACTTCGCCGCCGTCGTGCCGGTGTCGGCGACCGCGATGGAGCAGGTCGACGTGCTCACCGACGTCCTGGTCGGGCTGCTGCCGGAGGGCCGCCCGATGTACCCGGAGGGCGAGCTGACCGACGAGCCCGAGCAGGTGCTGGTGGCGGAGCTGGTCCGCGAGGCGGTGCTCGAGGACGTCCGCGACGAGCTGCCCCACTCCATCGCCGTCACCGTGGAGGAGATGAGCCGCAGGAACGAGAAGGATCTCGTCGACGGCGGGGGTTCCGGGGGTGGCGGAGTCGTTGTCGTCTACGCGGTGGTCTACGTCGAGCGCCCGAGCCAGAAGGCGATCGTGATCGGCCGGAAGGGGAGCAGGCTGCGCGAGGTCGGCAGTAGGGCGCGCCGGCAGATCGAAGCGATGCTGGGGAGCCCGGTATATCTGGACCTCCACGTCAAGGTGCTCAAGGACTGGCAACGTGATCCACGACAGCTACACCGGCTCGGCTTCTGAGGACGGCCGGCCCGCGCCGGGAACCCTCGGCCAGGGACACGTGGTGCCGCCGCCCTCCGAGCCGGCGCTGCCGCAGCCACGCCCGCGGCGCTGGGGCATCCCGAGCGCGGTCGTCGGCGTGGCGCTGTTCATAGGGCTGCAGCTGCTCGTCGGCGCCGCCGTGGTCCTGGGCTGGACGCTCTCCGGGCACCGCGGCTCGCCGCCCACGCTGACCCTCGCGCTGGTGAGCCTGCTGCCGGCGTACGCGGGTGTCCTCGGCTGGCAGTACCTCGTCGCACGCCGCCGCGGCGGCGGCATGCGGCGCGACTACGCGTTCGCGTTCCGGTGGTACGACCTGTTCCTCGGCCTCGCCGGTGGCTTCGTCGCGATGGGGGTGGTGCTGCTCGGCACGCTGGCGGTGGCGAAGCTGTTCGGCGTCACGCCGGAGAGCAGCGTCGGCACGACGGTCCTGGACAGCAAGCAGGGCGGGATCGCGCTCTACGCCCTGCTCGTCGTGATCGCGTTCGTCGGGCCCGTGGTGGAGGAACTGCACTTCCGCGGCATGTGGTGGCGGGCGATCGACAACAGGTTCGGGCCCGTGGCCGCCCTGCTCGTGACCAGCGCGATCTTCGCGGTCGTCCACCTGGAGCCGGTGCGGCTGCTCGGCCTGCTGCTCGGCGGCCTGGTCCTCGGCGGCCTCCGGCTGGTGACCGGCCGGCTCGGCGCCGGCGTCGTCGCGCACATGACGCTCAACACGGTGAGCGCCGTCTCGCTCCTACTGGCCGTCCTCAGGTAGCCCGCCACCGGGCGCCGGGGCGTCGAGGATGGACTGCAGCCGGGCGCGGACGTCCGCCGCCAGTTCGTGCTCGCCGACGGTCCACTCCTCATCGTGGACGCCGACCGTGTAGTGGAACGCGTCCGGCACCGGACGCCCGGTGGCCGCGGCGGCGGCCGCGCGGACGGTCTCGGCCAGCGCCCGCGCCTCGTCGTCGGTGAGGTCGGCGGAACCGGTCCTCGCGATGCCGGCGAAGCCGCCGCTCCTGCGCACCTCGACCCTCACGTCAGCACCTTGACGTCCGTCCACGCCTGGCGGACGGCGTCCGCGACGTCCTGGCCGACGTCTCCCGCCGCGCTCACGGTGGCGTTCGCGAACGTCGCGAAGTCGGCGGTCGAGGGCAGCGACCCCGACGTCAGGGTCCGGTACCAGACCAGGCCGGCCTTCTCCCACGCGTTGCCGCCGATCGCCGTGGCCGCGAGGTAGAACGCGTGGTTCGGGATGCCGGAGTTGGTGTGTACGCCGCCGTTGTCGTCGGTGGTGTCGACGTAGCCGTCCATCGTCGCCGGCTGCGGGTCCTTGCCGAGCCGCGGGTCGTCGTACGCCGTCCCGGGCGCGGCCATCGACCGCAGCGCCTTGCCCTGCACACCGGGCTCGAACAGCCCGGCGCCGATGAGCCAGTCGGCCTGGTCGGCGGTCTGCTTGTTGACGTACTGCTTGACGAGCGAGCCGAACACGTCCGACACGGACTCGTTCAGCGCACCCGCCTGGCCCTGGTAGTCGAGGTTCGCCGTGTACTGCGTGACGCCGTGGGTGAGCTCGTGGGCGGTGACGTCGAGCGGGATGGTGAACGACTGGAACAGCGTGCCGTCGCCGTCGCCGAAGATCATCTGGTCGCCGTTCCAGAACGCGTTGTCATAGTTCTGGTCGTAGTGCACGGACGCGAGCAGCGCGAGGCCCTTCCCGTCGACGGAGTCGCGCTGGTAGACCTGCGAGTAGAACGTCCAGGTGTCGCCGAGGTGGTCGTAGGCGCGGTCGACGTCGTCGTCCCCGACGGCGGCCTGACCCTCGCTGCGGACGAGCGTCCCGGGCACTGTCGTGCCGTGCTGGGCGTCGTACACCGAACGCTTCTCGGCGCCCGCTGCCTGCTGCCCGCCGCCGGTGCGCGCCTGCCGATGGGCCGCGTCGAGCTCCAGCGTGCGTCGCGCGATCCCGGCGAGATGGGCGTCGTCGGACCGGCTGAGCGTGTCGAGCAGGTACGGGGGGACGATCGCGCAATATGCCATGGTCACACCCTGGCACGACTTCTTGACCAGGCGCGACCGTCGCCCGGGTTTCGGGCCGCGGTCACGGGGGGTAAGGTAGCGGCTGTCATGTGGCGCGCGTTCCTCCTGCTTCGCTGCCGCGACGGGGCTCTCTAGGGCCGGTCACCTCGTCGCGGAGTGTCGTCGTGTCCGGCCGACCGAACGCCACCGCCGCGAAGGAAGACCCATGACCCAGCCCGATCCGCGTAACCGCCAGCAACCCAGCAACATGCCGGTCCATCGGTACCGGCCGTTCCCGTCCGTCGACCTCCCCGACCGCACCTGGCCCGAGGCACGCATCGAGCGGGCGCCGCGCTGGCTGTCCACCGACCTCAGGGACGGCAACCAGGCGCTGATCGACCCGATGACGCCCAGCCGCAAGCGCGCGATGTTCGACCTGCTGGTGCGGCTCGGCTACAAGGAGATCGAGGTCGGGTTCCCGTCCGCGAGCCAGACCGACTTCGACTTCATCCGCGAGCTGATCGAGACCGAGCGGATCCCGGACGACGTACAGATCTCCGTGCTCACCCAGGCACGCGACGAGCTGATCGAGCGCACGGTGCAGAGCCTGGTCGGCGCGCCGCGCGCCACGGTCCACCTCTACAACGCGTGTGCGCCGGTGTTCCGCCGGGTGGTGTTCGGCTTCCCCGGCGACGGGCGAGCCGAGTGCAAGCGGGTGGCCGTCGACGGCACCCGGCTGGTGATGAAGTACGCCGAGCAGTACCTGGGCGACTGCGACTTCGGCTACGAGTACAGCCCCGAGATCTTCATGGACACCGAGCTCGACTTCACCCTCGACGTGTGCGAGGGCGTCATGGACGTGTGGGAGCCCGGGCCCGGCCGCGAGATCGTGCTCAACCTGCCGTGCACGGTTGAGCGCTCGACGCCGAACGTGTACGCCGACCAGATCGAGTGGATGTCGCGCTCGCTCAGCCGGCGCGAGCACGTCTGCCTCTCGGTGCACACGCACAACGACCGCGGCACCGCCGTGGCGGACGCCGAGCTCGCGGTCCTGGCCGGCGCGCAGCGGGTCGAGGGCTGCCTGTTCGGCAACGGCGAGCGCACCGGCAACGTCGACCTCGTCACCCTGGGCATGAACCTGCTCAGCTCCGGCGTCGACCCGCAGATCGACTTCTCCGACATCGACGAGATCCGCCGCGTCGTCGAGTACTGCAACCAGCTTCCGGTGCACCCGCGGCACCCGTACGCCGGGGACCTCGTCTACACCGCGTTCTCCGGCTCGCACCAGGACGCCATCAACAAGGGCTTCGCGGCGCTCGAGCACGACGCCGCGGCCGCGGGCGTGCCGGTCGGCGAGCACGTCTGGGAGGTGCCGTACCTGCCGGTCGACCCGAAGGACGTCGGCCGCACCTACGAGGCCGTCATCCGCGTGAACAGCCAGTCGGGCAAGGGCGGCATCGCCTACATCATGAAGGCCGAGCACAACCTCGATCTGCCGCGCCGGCTGCAGATCGAGTTCAGCCACATCGTCCAGGCGCAGACCGACTCCGAGGGCGGCGAGGTCGAGCCCGGCCCGATGTGGGAGATGTTCGAGCGCGAGTACCTCGCCGTCGACGGGCCGCTCCAACTCGACTCGCACCACATGTCAGCGGCCGACGGCAACGAGGACCTGTTCGTCGTCGACGTGCGGGTGAACGGTGAGCCGCACCGGTTGGAGGGGCGCGGCAACGGCCCGGTGGCGGCGTTCGTGGACGCCATCGGCAAGGTGGGCTTCGACCTCAGGTTCCTCGACTACAGCGAGCACGCTCTCACCTCCGGCGACGACGCCCAGGCGGCGGCGTACGTGGAGTGCGCGATCGGCGATCGGACGCTCTGGGGCGTCGGCGTCGACGAGAACATCGTCACGGCGTCACTGCGCGCGGTGGTATCCGCGGTCAACCGCTCCGCCCGTTAGCGATCTCGACCGGTGCAGGGGCACCTGCACACCGTCATGGCGGTGTGCAGGTGCCCGTCACCTGTCGTAGGCGGGGGCGGCCGCGTGCTCGGCCGCCGTCGCGCGCGAGCGCAGCCGCGTCTCGCGGGTGGCGGCCACGCAGGCGAAGGTCACCGCGCCCACGACGGTGAGCAGCCCGGCCACCAGCCACGGCGCCCCGCCCGCGGCGTGCAGCAGCCACGCCGCGGTCACCGGCATCAGGCCGCCGATCACGGCGGACACCTGATAGGCGAGCGACAGTCCCGTGTAGCGGACGTTCGTGCCGTACTGCTCGGTGAAGAACGTCGCCTGGCCGGCGAACATCAGCGTCGGCCCGAAGATGTACATGGCGACCAGCGCGACGAGGATGAGCGCCGTCGACCTCGAGTTCAGCAGCAGGAAGAACGGGAACGCCGCGAGCACGACGAACGCCGCGCCGGCGAGATAGACCGGGCGCCGGCCCACGCGGTCGGAGAGCGCGCCGAACAGCGGCGTCGCGACGATGCCGAGCGCGGAGGCGACCAGCATCCCGTTCAGCGGCACCGACTTGGCGACGAGCAGCGAGGTCGAGATGTACGAGATCGCGAACGCGTTGCCGATGTTCGACGACACGGTCTCCGCGAGGCGGGCGCCGAAGGTGAGCCCGACGGTGCCGGCCTGGGTCCGGAACACCTCGAGCAGCGGGACGCGTGCGACCTTCTGCTCGGCCCGGATGCGTTCGAAGTCCGGCGTCTCCTCGATCCGGAACCGGATGAACAGCCCGACCGCGAGCAGCACCGCGCTGACGAGGAACGGGATGCGCCAGCCCCACGCGTACAACTGCGCATCGGGCAGCAGACTGACGAGTGCGAACAGCCCGGTGCCGAGCATGATGCCCGTGGACGCCGCCGCCTGCGGCACCGATCCCCAGAAGCCGCGGCGTTCGTCGGGCGCGTGCTCGACCGTCATCAGCGCGGCTCCGCCGTACTCACCGCCGAGGCCGAAGCCCTGACCGAGGCGCAGCAGCACCAGCAGCACCGGCGCCCACACACCGGCGGTCGCGTGCGTCGGCAGCAGGCCGATCGCGAACGTGCAGACGCCGACGATGGACAGCGTCGCGATCAGCGTCTTCTTCCGGCCGACGCGGTCACCGAGGTGACCGAACACGACGCCGCCCAGCGGACGGGCGAAGAACCCGACGCCGTAGGTCGCGAACGCGCTGATCGTGCTGACGGTCGGGTCGTCGCCGGGGAAGAACAGCTTCCCGAACACGAGCGCGGCGGCGGTACCGAACAGGAAGAAGTCGTACCACTCCATCACGGCACCGGCGAAGCTGCCGAGTGCCACCTTCCTCATCTTGGCGTTGTCCGGGTCGTTCGGCATCGAACCCTCCAGGGACTCAGGTCGGCCAGGTGATCAGGACCTTGATGTGGTCGGGTTGCTCGGCGGCCGCGAAGGCCGCGGCCGCCTCGGTGACGGGATGCTCGGCGGTGACCAGACGGGCGGCGGCGTCGGTGTCGTCGCCGAGCCGGGACAGCGCCGCCTCGATGTCGGCGCTCACGTAGAGGCCGGTGCCGCGGACGTCGATCTCCCAGCGCTGCAGCCGGGGGAGCGGCAGCGAGCGGTCGTCGTCCGGGACGCCGACGACGACGATCGTCCCGCCGGGAACGGTGACGGCGCCCGCCGTGTGCAGCGTCGTGTCCGCGGCGACACAGTCGAACGTGGTGTCGACCTCGAGCCCGGCCGGCAGGGCGCCCGGCGCCACGGCCCGGTCGGCGCCGAGGCCGATCGCCGTCTCGCGTTTGCCGGCGACGGGCTCGACGACGGTGACGTCCCCGGCACCCCGCCAACGGAGTGCGCGCAGCACGGCGAGCCCGACCGGACCCGCGCCGATGACCAGGACGCGGCCGAGGTCGCCGCCGCGCGCGGTGGCGTGCCAGGCGACGGCGAGCGGCTCGGTGAGCACCGCGACCCGTGTCGGCACGCCGTCGGGGACGCGGTGGCAGTACCGCTCGTCGACGGCGACGCGTGCCCGGGCGAGGCCGGGCACGCGGAACCCGCGCACCTTGGCCTCGGCGCACTGGTTGACGGCGCCGGCCCGGCACCGGGGACACGTGCCGCACCAGACCAGCGGGTTGACGACGGCGGCGTCGCCCGGCGCGACGCGGCGCACGTCGGCGCCGACGTCCAGCACGCGCGCGACGATCTCGTGCCCGGTGACGACCGGTGGCCGGGCGAACGGGTGCCGGCCGTGCAGGACGTGCACGTCGCTGCCGCAGATGCCCATGTGCACGGGCGCGAGCAGCACCTCGCCGGGCGCCCCGACGGCGGCGTCGGGCGACGGTTCCACGTGCACCAGTGCGTCGGTGCCGAGGACGACCTGCACGGCTACCGCTGTGCCATCGCCGCGTCGACGATCTCGCCGAGCTCGCGCAGCCGCGGCACGCCCGTGGTGCGCAGCGCGGCGGGGACGTCCGCCGCGCCCACGGTCTGCCGCCAGACCGCGCGCCCGGCGAGGAACCCGGACGCGCCTTCTGCGCAGGCGAGCTCGACGGCCCGCGGGAAGTCGTCGTGCGGGACACCGCTGGAGAGCACCACCCACTCACCGGCGACGGCGTCGGTGATCGCGGCGCAGGCCCGGCGCACCGCGGCCTCGTCGCCCTGGCCGTGCAGCGGGACCTCGGCCTTGTAGAGGTCGACGCCCACCCGGCCCAGCTCCCGGGCCGCGGCGAGGACGCCGTCGTCCCAGTCGGCCTGCGTCCACGTCGCCGAGCGGTCGCGCGGCGCGCGCGAGACCGGCTCGAGGATGCTCACCAGGCCGGCGTCCCGGCAGCGGCCGGCGAACTCCTCGGCCGTCGCGATCCGCTCGGCCGCCGGCTCGTCGGGCCGCCAGAGGAGCAGCAGCTTGAGCGCGACGGCGCCGGCGGCCTTCATGCGTGCCGGGTCGACGGCCTCGTCGAGCCGCGACCAGGCGACGAACTCGCGGTCGTCCGCCTCGAACTCGTCCGCGGCGACGACGAGCCCGCACCCCGGTGCCACCGCGCCGGCCGCGAGCACGGCGTCGAGCGCGAAGAGGCGGTCGACGAGCACGGCCGAGGCGTACGGCGACAGCTCACGGACCGCGTCGACCTTGAACCGGGTGAGCTCGGCGTCCGCCACGGGACGGCCGTGGTGTTCGGCGAACATCGCGCGGAGCGCCTCGCGCTGGTCGACGGCGAGCATCGCGTACCCGCCGGACGGGCGGGCGAGTGCGGCGGTGCCGGTGGTGGTCGGGCTCTGCTGAACGGCCACGTGTCTCCTTCACATCGGGGCGGTGGCGGTGCGTGTGGCGGGCAGTCGCCGGGCCAGCGCGACGGTCTCCTCGTGCCCGGCGATGCCGGACCGGCCGTCGAGGCCGCGGCAGGACGCGGCCGCGGCGGCGTTCGCGTAGGCGAGCGCGTCGGGCAGCGGCAGGCCGCGGGCGTACGCCGCGAGCAGCGCGCCGTGGAAGACGTCACCGGCGCCGAGCGTGCTGCGCACCGCGACGTCGTGCGCCGGGATGCGGTAGTGGCCGTCGCGGTCGGCGGCGACGGCGCCGCGGGGCCCGTCGGTGGCGACGACCCAGGTGGCACCGTCGGCGAGCGCGGTGTCCAGGAGCGCGTCCGTGCCACCCGGGCCGTACAGCTGGGCGAGCGCCGCCAGGGTCGGCACGTACAGGTCGACCCACGGGGGACAGCGGCGCGGGTCGAGGTTGCCGGCGTCGTAGGAGACGACGGGCCGGTGGCCGGCGGGGACGCGGGCCAGGTGCGGCTGGACGGCGGGCAGGCCGAGGTGGTCGACGTGGAGCAGGCTCACCCCGAGCACGTCGTCGGCGTCGACCTGCGGCTGCGGGCCGGGCCGGACGCAGATCGCGCGGGCGTCGAGCGAGCGGTCGACGAGGACGACGCAGCTGCCGGACGCGGCGCCCGGAACCGTGCGCACCAGCGACGTGTCGACACCGGCGGCGTCGAGCGCCCCGGTGAGTGCGGCACCCTCGCGGTCGGCGCCGCCGGTGGCGGCGAGCCGCGCCGGCAGGCCGAGCCGGGCGTAGGCCACGGCGGCGGTCGAGGCCGGGCCGCCGCCCGCGCCGACGACGTCGTCGGCGACGACCCGCCCATCGGGCGCCGGGAGGTGGGGCAGGTCGGCGACGACGTCCCAGGTCGCGGCGCCCACGAACAGGGCCGTCGGGTCGGGCATGGTCGCCTCACAGTCTCGGGAACTGGTGGAATATTAACAATGCGTGCCGCTTCTCGGAACCCTTCTTGTTGGTTTTCCAACATTCCCGCCGGCTGGGAGCCGCCCGGTGGGTCGCCACGCCCTGACGGCCCCGCGTGCGACGATGGCGTCGTGAGCGAGCGTCAGCGAGCGAACCATGGGCACTGTGCCTCGGGTCACGCGTTCGCCGACCTGGCCGGACCACAGTCCAGGTTGACCAGGGAGGCGGGCGCGTGAGCCTCTACCGGGACGAGGGCGTCGTCATCCGCACCCACAAGCTGGGCGAGGCCGACCGCATCGTCACCGTGCTCACCCGGCGCACCGGCCGGGTCCGTGCCGTCGCGAAGGGCGTCCGCCGCACGACGAGCAAGTTCGGCTCCCGGCTCGAGCCGTTCACCCACGTCGACCTGCAGCTGTACGAGGGGCGCTCGCTCGACATCGTCACGCAGGCGGAGAGCCTGCACCCGTACGGCCAGCGGATCGCGTCCGACTACGCCAGGTACACCGCGGGCACGGCGATGCTGGAGACGGCCGAGCGGCTGACGCCGGAGGAGCGCGAGCCGTCGCTGCAGCTGTTCCTGCTGCTGATCGGCGGGCTCCGCGCGCTCGCCGGCGGCGAACACGCGCCCGGCCTGGTGCTCGACTCGTTCCTGCTGCGCGCGCTCGCCGTCGCGGGCTGGTCGCCGTCGCTGCGCGACTGCGCGCGCTGCGGGCGGCCCGGCCCGCACCGGTGGTTCTCCGTGCAGTCCGGCGGGCTCGCGTGCGGCGACTGCCGCCCGGCCGGTGCCGTCACGGCGGCGCCGCCGACGGTCGCGCTGCTCGGCGCGCTGCTCGCCGGCGACTGGGCGGTCGCCGACGCGAGCGAGCCGCTGCACCGCCGGGAGGCCACCGGACTGGTCGCGGCGTACCTGCAGTGGCACGTCGAGAACGTGCGCTCGCTGCGCATGGTCGACCGCACCGACCGGCCGGCGCGGCCGATCGTCGACCGCGTCACAGAGGAGAGGACCACCCCGGCATGGCGCGCGTGAAGCCACCGCCACGACCACCGCGACCACACCCGTCCGGTGCCCGCCCGCCGGCGATCCCCGCCGACCTGGTGCCGCGGCACGTCGCCATCGTCATGGACGGCAACGGGCGGTGGGCGAAGGCCCGCGGCCTGCCGCGTACGGAGGGCCACAAGCGCGGGGAGGCGGCGCTGCTCGACGTCGTCGAGGGCGCGATCGAACTCGGCGTGAAATGGATCTCCGCGTACGCGTTCTCGACCGAGAACTGGAAGCGCTCGCCGGACGAGGTGCGCTTCCTGATGGGCTTCAACCGGGACGTCATCCATCGCCGCCGCGACTACATGAACGAGCTCGGCGTCCGGGTCAGGTGGGCGGGCCGGCCGCGCCGGCTGTGGCGCAGCGTCATCAGGGAACTGCAGGTCGCCGAGGAGATGACCAGGCACAACGACGTGCTCACCCTCACCATGTGCGTGAACTACGGCGGCCGCTACGAGATCGCCGACGCCGCGCAGGCGCTCGCCCGCGACGTCGCGGCGGGCCGGGTCGACCCCGAGCGCGTCGACGAGCGGGTGTTCGCCCGTTACCTCGACGAGCCGGACATGCCCGACGTCGACCTGTTCCTGCGCTCGTCGGGGGAGCAGCGCACGTCGAACTTCCTGCCGTGGCAGTCGGCGTACGCGGAGCTGGTGTTCCTCGACACGCTCTGGCCCGACTTCGACCGGCTCGACCTGTGGCACGGCTGCGAGATCTACGCGAGCCGCGACCGCCGCTACGGCGGCGCCGTGCCCAACTTCGCGTCCGGCTGAGCCCGCCGTCTCCGCCGGCGGCCGGCCGCGGCGAGGAGGACCACCGCCGCAACGGCGCCTAGCGCGATCGTCGCGAGCCCCGAGCCGCCCAGCGTCGCGCGCGGGCCGAGCGCCGTCGTCACCGGTCCGCCGAGCGCTGTGCCCAGCGGTGACGCCGTCAGCAACGCGGCGCCGCGTGCGGCGAGCACCGTCGAGAGGTGCTCGGGCGGCGAGGTGCCCTGCACGAGCGTGATCGACAGCGCGACGAACGGCCCGTAGACGACGCCACCGACGCCGAACGAGGCGACGGTCGCCGCGGTGGGGACCTGCGCCCAGAACGGCAGCAGCGTGACGCCCCAGCCGACGACGATCGCGAGCGTGGTCGGCCACAACGGCACCTTGCGCAGTGAGCCCGCCACGAGGCTCCCGACGATGGCGCCGACGCCGAAGACCGTCCAGTACAGCCCGAGGAGCTCGCTGCCCGCGTGCAGGTCGCGGGTCACGTGCAGCGGCAGCGCCACCTCGACCGGTCCGTAGAGGAAGTTGAACAGCCAGGTGAGCCCGATCAGGCCGAGCAGCGCGGGGTGGTGCGTCAGCACGCGCAGGCCCTTGGCCGACGAGGCCCCGTCGACGGGCGCGTCGGTGCCGGTGGGCCGTTCCGGCAGCCGGAGCAGGCCGACGACGAGGGCGAGGACGACGAACGTGGCGGCGTCGACGCCGATGACCACGGCGGCGTCCACGACGGTGACGAGCAGGCCCGCGACCGCGGGCCCGGCGATCATCGCGCCGTACTCGAGGGTGCCGACCGCCGTGTTGCCCGCGAGCCGGTGCTCGGCCGGGAGCAGCTCCGCGATCAGCGTGTAGCGGCCGGCCGCGCCCCAGGCGTGCAGCAGCGACGAGCAGGCGAGCAGCACGACGTAGAGCCCGGGACTCAGCGCCCCGGTGAGCCAGACGACCGGGATCGCGCCGAGGAAGACCGCCCGCGTCGCGCTGTCGACGACGAGCAGCCGCCCGGCCGGGAACCGCCGCAGCCAGCGGCCCAGCGTCAGCGCGCCGGCCACGCCGGGGAGGGCGTACGCCGCCACGGCGGCACCGACCCAGAGGCCGGCCGTGCTGGGCGGTGCGAGCTCGATCGCGAGCCAGGACACCGCGACCGCGCTCATCCAGTCGCCGAGGTAGGAGACCGTGAACGCGTAGATCAGGCGGCGGAAGGTGCCGTCGGCGAGCAACGGCCGGTAGGCGCGCGGGATCAGCGGCATGACACCGATGGTGCAACCTCGAGTCGGGTCGAGGTCAACACGGTGGATGCCGGGCTCCGGCCGGAGCTCCTCGCCCGGGGACCCGCTGAGCCACCTACCCGGGTAAGACGCGGTCGCCCGACAACGCCAACCACAGGTAGGCGCGACTCGCGCCTGATGCCGGAGCCGGGGAGGGCACGCGATGACGGTGCCGAGCGACACCGAGCTGTACGCACGTGGTGTCGAGACACTGCTCGCCTCCTGGGATGAGTACGCGCGCGGGGCGAGCGGTGCGGCGGTGCTGCGTCACCCGGGTGTCGCCGCCGCAGTCTTCCCTCGCGCCCCGGAGCGCACCGTCTACAACAACGCGCTACTCGAACGCGGCCTCACCGGGGTGGAGCGCGCCGGTGCCCTGGATGCGATGGAGAACGACTACCAGACGGCTTCGGTCGCGCGCTTCGCCGCCTGGGTACACGAGTCGGACGGTGCGATGCGCGCCGACCTCGAGCGCCGCGGCTACCTGCTCGACGAGTCCACGCGCGCCATGGGCATGACCCTCGACCGCATTCGTGTGCCCCCGCCGTTGCTCGACCTCGCACCGCCCGACTGGCCGGAGTACCTGCGCCTCGTCGGGGTGCCGCCCGGCTTCCTGGCCCGGGCCGATCCCGCCGCGTTCCACATCCTGATCGCGCGGCTCGACGGAGAGAACGCCGCGACCGGTGCCGCGTTCTACCTCGGTGACGACTGCGGAATCTACAACGTCGGAACGATCCCGCACGCGCGGCGGCGTGGGTTGGGCACGGCGCTGACCGCGGCCCTGCTCTACGACGCTGCCGCCCGCGGGTGCCGGACCGCGAGCCTCCAGTCGACGCCGATGGCCGAGCGGGTCTACGCCGCGGTGGGCTTCCGGGACCTCGGCAGGTTCCTGGAGTACGCGCCGCCCGTCCGTGCTTCGCGCGTCAACCGATGAGCGCGAAGTACGCCGCACCGGCGAGCACGACGACGATCGCCAGGGCGCGGAACGCGCGGTCGCCCGGCCGCAGCATCGGCCACGACACGAAGGCCAGCCACACCAGGATCACCGCCAGCGCGACGAGGAACACCGCGCCGAGCACACCCTTCACCAGCAGCGCCGCGGCGAGCAGGGCGAGCATGAGCATCAGGGGCACCCAGCGCGGCAGCCGGTGCAGGAACACCAGCAGCGTGGCACTGCGGCGTTCGACGCCGGCGCGCAGTGGTGACGGGTTCGGGGTCGCGAACGTGTCGCCCTGGGGGAGCGGCCGGCGGCTCGCCGGTGTGCGCGGCCGGGACGCGCCGGCAGGACGGCTGCGCGACGGGCGCCGGCCGGACCTG
>DASUWX010000017.1:0-9410 GCA_036378185.1 Streptosporangiales bacterium
TGAGGGGCACCCTGGTCACGTCATGACGTGACCAGGGTGCCCCTCACATGCCCGACCACGACATCAGGCGCCCACTGCGGGCCCGTCGATCACGTCAACGTGATCGACGGGTGCTTCACACGGTGCAGGACCCGCGTGAAGTCACCGTTCGTCGTGTGGAGTGCCCGTGTCAGGGCGCTTACGGGGCTCGTCCTCACGGTGGTCCGCGGGGACGTCGACGCGGCGGACGTGCTTGTTCATCGAGCGCAGCAGCAGGAACAGCGCCAGGCCCAGCAGTGCGAACACGATGAACCCGAGCAGCCCCGGCGTCACGACGTCCGGGGACGGGGCACCGCCGGCGGCTAGGTACATGCCGGTGCCTCCACACGGTCGCGGAGGCCAGCGAACAGGTCGTCCTCGGGCAGCTCGGCCGCCACGTGCGAGCGCGCCAGGACGTAGTCCTCGGTCGGCCAGGCCACCCGCTGCACGTCCAGTGGCACCGCGAACCAGTGCCCGTGCGGGTCGATCTGGGTGGCGTGGGCGAGCAGGGCGCGGTCGCGCACCTCGAGGAAGTCCGCGCAGTCGATCCGCGTGGTGATCTCGGGCTGCGGCCGGTCGGCGCCGTTCTTCGACCACTCGGCGAGGCGTTCGGCGTACGGCGACTCCAGGCCGCGCCGCTCCATCTCCTCGTGCAGCGCCCTGATCCGGGCGACGTTGAACGCGGCGTTGTAGTAGAGCTTGGCGGGCTGCCACGGCGGGCCGGCGTCGGGGTAGCGGCCGGGGTCACCCGCCGCCTCGAACGCCTCCACCGCGACGCGGTGGCACATGATGTGGTCCGGGTGCGGGTACCCCCCGCTCTCGTCGTATGTGGTCATCACGTGCGGACGGAACTCGCGCACGAGCCGGACGAGCGGCTCCGCGGCGACCTCGAGCGGTTGCAGCGCGAAGCACCCCTCGGGCAGCGGTGGCAGCGGGTCACCCTCGGGCAGCCCCGAGTCGACGAACCCGAGCCACACGTGCCCGACGCCGAGCTCGGCGACGGCGCGCGCCATCTCCTCCTTGCGGATCTTCGGGAGGTCGGCCTCGACGTGCGGGTCGCCCTGCAGGGCGGGGTTCAGGATGTCGCCGCGCTCCCCGCCCGTACACGTCGCCACCACGACGTCCGCGCCCTCGGCGACGTAGCGGGCGAGCGTGGCCGACCCCTTGCTCGACTCGTCGTCGGGATGGGCGTGCACGGCCAGCAGCCGCAGGCCGGAAGAGGCGCCGGACCGGTCGACCCCGGCGGTTCTGGAACGCGGCACGGAACGTATTCCTCCCGAATCGTTTGGACCATGACAGACTTACACGACACAATTGTTCCTGAACGAGAGATCACGTCGACTGGGGACCCGCTGATCGTGAGCAGCATCCGACCGTACGCCGCCGGCCGCGCAGGGCGCCGCCGGCTGGTCGCCGTCGGCTGCCCGGCCGAGGGCCGCACCTTCACGCGCTGGCGCTAGCCGCGCGGGCCGCACTCTTCGTTCTTCCCGCTGTTTCCCGTACCCAAGGAGTACCGCCGTGACCGAGAACACCGTGAACTGGCTCACGCAGGAGGCCTACGACCGCCTCTCCGCTGAGCTGGAGCATCTGACCGGCCCGGGTCGCGTGGAGCTCGCGAAGCGCATCGAGGCGGCCCGCGACGAGGGCGACCTCCGGGAGAACGGCGGCTACCACGCGGCCAAGGAGGAGCAGGGCAAGGCGGAGGCACGGATCCGCCAGCTGCAGGAGCTCCTGCGCAACGCCCACGTGGGTCAGGCCCCCGCCGACGACGGCGTGGTCGAGCCGGGCATGCAGGTCACGGTGCGTTTCCCCGACGGCGACGAGATGACCTTCCTCCTCGGCTCGCGCGAGGTCGCGGCCGACGGCATCGAGGCGTACTCCGAGCGCTCGCCGCTCGGAGCGGCGATCAGCGGCAAGAAGGTCGGCGACAAGGCGAGCTACACCCTGCCGAACGGCAACGAGATGGCGGTCACGGTCGTCTCGACGACGCCGTACGCCGGCTGAGCCGCACACCCGCCACCCATGAGGGGCACCGTCACCGTGCCGTGGCGCGGTGCGGGTGCCCCTCACCTGTTCAGGCCGGCGGCGCCACGGCGGCGGCCACCAGCGGCAGCGTGCGGTACGGCACCGGCGTCGACATCGCGATCACCGTCGACATCCGGACGATGCCGTCGAACCCGAGCACCTCGTCGATGACGTGCTGCAGGTCGGCGTTGCTGCGCGCGACGATCCGGCAGAGCAGGTCGCCCGGGCCGGTGATGGTGTGCACCTCGAGCACCTGCGGGATCCAGGCCAGGTGCTCGGCCACCTCGTGCCCGCTGCCCTGGCGGATCTCCATGGTCGCGAACGCCGTCACCCCGTAGCCGATCGCCGCCGGCTCCACCCGCGGGCCGAAGCCGCGCACGACGCCGTCGCGCTGCAGCCGGTCCAGCCGCGCCTGCACCGTGCCGCGCGCGACGCCGAGCCGGCGCGAGCACTCCAGCACACCCAGCCGCGGCTCGTCCTCGAGCAACGCCAGCAGCCGGGCGTCGAGCGCGTCGATCCCCACCTCACACCTCCTGCACACACTGGGCAGACCGTCGACCGTCCCGCGCATTTCACTGTACAGATTGCCCAGTGAAACGAGCAGCTGTTGATCAGTTCGCCCGATCGGAGCATGCTGCGGCCAAACGGGCACACCGGAGGCTGACGATGACGAGCAACGAGACCGCGGAACCGATGACCGACGTCGACTCCCTCATCGGCGCCGTCCGCCACGACGACACCGACGACCCGTTCCCGCTCAAGGGGATGGACGCCGTGTGCTTCGCGGTCGGCAACGCGAAGCAGGCCGCCCACTACTACTCGACCGCGTTCGGCATGCGCTGCGTGGCGTACAGCGGGCCGGAGACGGGCAACCGGGACCACGCGTCCTACGTGCTCGAGTCCGGCAAGGCGCGGTTCGTCTTCACCGCCCCGGTGCACGCGGGCACCGAGCTCGGCGAGCACCACCTGCGCCACGGCGACGGCGTCGTCGACCTCGCCCTGCAGGTGCCCGACGTCGAGCGGGCGTACGCGCACGCCGTCCGGCAGGGTGCGCGCGGCCTGGCCGAGCCCACGGTCGCGGAGGACGAGCACGGCAAGGTGGTGACCGCGGCGATCGCGACGTACGGCGACACCCGGCACACGCTGGTCGACCGGTCCAACTACCACGGGCCCTACCTGCCCGGCTACGTCGCGCGCGACCCGATCGTCGCGCCGCCGGAGCGGCGCTTCTCCCAGGCGGTCGACCACTGCGTCGGCAACGTCGAACTCGGCAGGATGGACGAGTGGGTGGCGTTCTACCACCACGTCATGGGCTTCACGAACATGAAGGAGTTCGTCGGCGACGACATCGCCACCGAATACTCGGCGCTGATGAGCAAGGTCGTCGCGAACGGCAACCGCCGGGTCAAGTTCCCGCTCAACGAGCCCGCCGTCGGCAAGAAGAAGAGCCAGATCGACGAGTACCTGGAGTTCTACGGCGGCGCCGGCTGCCAGCACGTGGCGATCGCGACCAACGACATCGTCGCGTCGGTGCGCGAGATGCGGGCGCGCGGCGTGGAGTTCCTGAACACGCCGGACACGTACTACGAGGACCTCGGCAACTGGGTCGGTGAGACCCGCGTGCCCCTCGACACGCTGCGCGAGCTGGGCATCCTCGCCGACCGCGACGAGGACGGCTACCTGCTGCAGATCTTCACCGCGCCCGTGCAGGACCGCCCCACCGTCTTCTTCGAGCTGATCGAGCGGCACGGGTCGATGGGCTTCGGCAAGGGCAACTTCAAGGCCCTCTTCGAGGCGATCGAACGCGAGCAGGCCCGCCGCGGCAACCTCTGACGGCTAGCGGTAGCGGGCGATCGGGTTTGCGAGCGTTCCCGCGAACACCAGCGAGCCGGCCGGGTCCTGCAGGTCGACCATCTGCCTGTTGTCGCGCAGCTGCAGCCGGTTGAGGCACGACAACGGGAACCGTTCGGCGAAGAGGTCGAAGCGCTCGAACCGTTGCGCCAGCTCCGGAACCGAGCGCTGGTAGTCGCGTACGCACGCGGCGACGGTGGACCAGAAGACGTCCTGCGTGAGCGTGGCCGACGTGTCGAGGATGGCGGCGAGGAAGCGGAAGAAGCAGTCGAAGACGTCGGTGAAGACCGACAGCAGCCACACCTCGTCGGGGACGTCGGCGCGGATGCGGCTCACCGCCTCGGGGAGCCGCACGTCCGGGTCCATCGCCACGACCTCCTCGGCGATGTCCTTCAGGAACACCCGTGTCGGCACGTCGTCCTCGAGCACCAGGACGACGTTCTCGCCGTGCGGCATGAACGCCAACCCGTACGCGTACAGCAGGTGCAGCAACGGCACGAGGTACGCGTCGAGGTAGCGGCGCAGCCACACCGCGGGCGGCCGGCCCGACCTCGCGATCAGGGCGCTCGCGAACGGGTCGCCGTCGCGGTCGACGTGCAGCAGTGAGGCCATCGTGACGACGCGTTCGCCGGTACGCAGCCTGCCCACCGGGCTCTCCCGCCACAGCGCGGCGAGCATCTTGCGGTAGGGCGAACCCTTCGGCGCGGCGGCCTCGTAGTGCTCGCTCCGGTAGCCGACGGCGGCGACCTCGCGCAGGATCCCGAACCGGGTCGCCCGCAGCACCTCGTCGGACCCGACGACTCCCGCCACCCAGTCGTTGACGGCGGGCGTCGCCTCCATGTAGTCCGCGGACAGGCCGCGCAGGAAACCCATGTTCAGCACCGACAGCGCCGTCTTCACGTAGTGCCGGTCCGGCCTGGTGATGTTGAAGAACGTGCGGATCGACTGCTGCGCCCGGTAGTCGTCCTCGCCGTACCCGAGGCAGACGACGTCGCGGCGCCCGACGTCGGCGGCGAGCGTCACCGCGATCCGGTTCCGCCACTGCCACGGGTGCACCGGCATCAGGTGGTAGTCGCCGAGGTCGAGGCCCAGCGCGTTCATCGTGTCGGCGAACCGCGTGAGCGTGGCAGTACCCAGCTCCGCCACGAGCAGCTCGTCCCGCTCGACGCCGGCGGACGTGCGGAACACCGACAGGTCCCGCCGGACCGCGACCCACACCAGCCGCACCGGCTCGGCGGCCTCGGGCGCGTACGCGAGGTACTCGTCGGCGCCGAAGCCGAGCCGGCCGCTGTTCGCGACGAAGCAGGGGTGCCCCTCGGTCATCGCCGCCTCGACGGTCTGGAAGTCGGCCGCCGCGAGCTCGGCCGCGCCGAGCGCCGGGCGGGACAGCCGGAACGCCGAGCTCGCGAGGGTGCTGGCGATCTCCTCCAGGTACACAGGCAGCACGCCGTCCGCGAGCCCGAGTGAGTGCCGCACCTCGACGACGAACGCCAGCGCGTCGAGCGGCAGCCGCTCCCCCGCCCGCGTCCGGACGATGCTCGCGGCGTCGACCCGCCAGTGCTCGAGCACGCCGACCCGGGCCTCGAAGTCGTAGCGCACGGCGCCGTCGTCGCTGTGCACGACGTAGCCGGCACCGGCCCGCTCCGGCACGAGCAGCCGCTCGTGGGCGTACTCGGCGACGGCCTTGGCGACGAGCGCCCGGTTCGCGCGCTGCCAGAACTCGGGGGTCAGGTGCCCGGCCAACCGCGCCGGGTCCTGGGCCGCCCTCACTGCGCCTCGTAGTCGGCGCGGGTGCAGAAGCTCAGCAGCGCCGTCTTGTCCGGCAGCTCGACGGTGCCGGCGGCGCGGAACCCGACGGCCTCGTTCAGCACGTGCACGGCGGTGTTGCGCACGTCCGGTTCCACCACGACGCGGCGCACGCCGTCATCGGCGAACAGCATCTCCATGACGGTGCCGATGACGGCGCGGGTGAAGCCGTGGACCGGCTGATCGGCGGGTGCGACCAGGAAGTGCATGCCGACGTCGCCGGGCAGGGCGCGGTACACGCGCCCCACCTCGTCGTGCCGCGGGTCGTAGCGTTCCACGAGGAACGCGGGCGCGCCTTCGTGCAGGCCGAGGTACGCCTCGTGCCACGGCGAATCGGCGATCGCACGGTACTGCTCGGCCACGTCGGCCACGGAGCAGTCGGCCATCTGCCAGAACTCCGCCTTCGGATGGGTCACCCAGCTGTGCAGCACAGGCGCGTCGGCGGCCGGGTCGACGGGGCGGAGCGTGAACCGGCCGAGCCGCGGGTCGGTGCGGGTGAACGGCCGGCCGGTCACGGTGCCGCCGCCTCCGCCGCCAGGTCGGCGGGTACCCCGAACTCCTGGAAGGCGATGGACCGCTCGATCGGGTAGTGCTCGCGGCCGAGCATGGCCCTGATGATCCAGGAGTTGCGGTACGCCGCCATGCCGAGGTCCGGCGCGACGAAGCCGTGCGTGTGCAACTCTGCGTTCTGCACGAAGATCTCCCCGCCCTCGACGTCGATGCTGTAGTCGCGGCGCACGTCGAAGCGTCCGGCGTGGTCCCGACGGATCCGGTCGGCCACGGGGGCGAGGAACGCGGGCGGCTCGTGGCGGTACCCCGTGGCCAGGACGAGACCCTGCGTCCGGTGGCGGAAGTCCCGTTCCTGCTCGACGTGGCGCAGCCCCAGCTCGTACTCCTGCCGCCCCTCGTCGTACCGCGCCCCACGCACCTCGACGTTGGTGAGCAGCCTGGTGCGGCACCGGCCGGCGACGCTCCTCGCGTACATCAGGTCGAAGACGGCGTCGATCAGGTCGCGGTCGATGCCCTTGTAGAGCGCGGCCTGCGACGCGACGAGCCGGTCCCGCGTCCGCGGCGGCAGCGCGTGGAAGTAGTCGGTGTAGTCCGGCGAGGTCATCTCCAGCGTCAGCTTCGTGTACTCGAGCGGGAAGAACCGCGGCGAGCGGGTGAGCCAGGTGAGCGCGTAACCGTACCGGTCGGCGTCCTGCAGCAGGTCCCGGTAGATCTCGGCGGCGCTCTGCCCGCTGCCGACGACGGTGATGCTCTCCTTGCGCTGCAGCGCGGGCTTCGCGCCGAGATAGCCGGAACTGTGCACGGCGTCGCCGCCGAGCCCGCGGCACGGCTCGGGCAGGTGCGGCGGCGTACCCGTGCCGAGCACCAGGCGCGCGGCGCGGTACTCGTGCCGGTCTCCGGTCGCCGTGTCGACGGCGTGCACGGCGTACGCGCGCTCGGCCGCGTCGTACGTGACGCGTTCGACGTGCCGGCCGAACCGGACCGACGGCAGCCTGCCCGCCGCCCAGCGGCAGTAGTCGTTGTACTCGGTGCGCAGCGGATAGAAGCTCTCCCGGATGTAGAACGAGTAGAGCCTGCCCCTCTCCTTCAGATAGCTCAGGAACGAGTACGGCGAGGTGGGGTCGGCCAGCGTCACCAGGTCGGACAGGAACGGCGTCTGCAGCCTGGCGTCGTCGAGCAGCATGCCCGGATGCCAGTCGAACGCCTGCCTGCGTTCCAGGAAGAGCCCGTCGAGCTCGGCGATGGGCGCGGTGAGGCAGGCGAGCCCCAGGTTGAACGGGCCGACGCCGATGGCGATGAAGTCGTGTCTGCGGCTCACGCCGTCCCTCCTGACCGGTCGGCCCGCACCGGCACGGACGCCGAGGTCTCCGGCCGGTACAGGAAGCGCTCGGCGTGACCGGCGACGAGGTCGAGCACCTCGGCGATGTCGCGCACGCTGGTACGCGGGTTCAACAGGGTGAACTTGAGGTGGTAGCGGCCGTCGACGCGGGTGGCCGCGATCACCGCCTCCCCCGACGCGAACAGCTCCTCCCGCGCGTGTTCGTTGGCGCGGTCGCAGAGCTCGTCGGAGACGTCGTGGTCCGGCCGGTACCTGAAGACCAGCGTCGACAGCCGCGGCCGCATGACGACGTCGAACCGCGCGTCGTCGCGCAGCAACGCCCACGCCTGCTCGGCCCGGTCGAGCACCTCGTCGAACAGCTCGCCGATCGCGTCGGCGCCGAGGACGCGCAGCGTCAGCCAGAGCTTGAGCGCGTCGAAGCGCCGTGTCGTCTGCAGGCTCTTGTCGACCTGGTTCGGTATCCGCTTCGCCACGCTGCTCGCCGGGTTGAGGTAGTCGGCGTGGTGGGTCGTGTGCCGGAGCACCGCGGCGTCGCGGACGAGGACGGCACTGCAGCTCACCGGCTGGAAGAAGGACTTGTGGTAGTCGACGGTGACGGAGTCGGCGAGCTCGACGCCGTCCAGCAGCTCGCGGCGCCGGGAGACGAGCAGGCCGCAGCCGTAGGCGGCGTCGACGTGCAGCCACACGCCGTCGCGTGCGCACACGGCCGCGATCGCGGCGAGCGGGTCGATGCTGCCGAAGTCGGTCGTCCCCGCGGTGGCCACCACCGCCATCGGTACGAGACCGGCGGCACGGCAGCCGGCGAGCTCGGCGGCCAGCGCGTCGACGCGCATCGTCCTGGCGGCGTCGCACGGCACGGCGACGACGGCGTCGGCCGGTAGGCCGAGCAGGCCCGCGGAGGTCACGACGCTGAAGTGCGCCGCCGCGGAGGTGAGGACCCGCAGCCGCTCGACCGGTGCGCCGGTGCGGCACCGCGCCTCCTCCCGCGCGAGGAACAGGGCCTGCAGGTTCGACTGGGTGCCGCCGCTCGTGAAGACGCCGTCGGCCGCCTCGCCGAGCCCGAGACGCGTGGCCGTCCACCGGACGAGCCGGCGCTCGACGAGCGTCGCGCCGACGCTCTGGTCCCACGTGTCGAGCGAGGAGTTGACCGCGGAGACGAGCACCTCGGCGAGCAGGGCGGGGATCGCGACCGGGCAGTTGAGGTGCGCCAGGTAGCGCGGATGGTGGAAGTAGACGGCGTCGCGCAGGTACACCCGGGACAGCTCGTCGAGTGCCTCGTCGACGTCGCCGAGCGGCCGGTCCAGGTCGACGCCGGCGACCAGGGGCTCGAGTTCGGCGGGTGACACCCCGGTGGCCGGCCGGCCGGTCGCGGCGACGCGCTCGGCGACCCGCGCCACCCCCGCCTCGAGCACCCGTCGGTACCGATCGGCCGAACGCCCGTCCAGCAGCCCGGCGCCGGCGGCCGGCAGTCGTATCTCGCTCATGATCCAGTTAGGTTAGCCTAAGCTAATTCAACGCACAGCGTGGGACATGTCACGCTGCGGAATCGGCCGCGGAAGCACCCGGGTCGCAGTGGGCGCCGACGCGGCTGAGCCGTGCGACGCGGAGCCCTCACTTCTCCAAATGATCACGGTATGTCAGGTTCCAGGACCTACCGAGACGAGTACCTACTTCCCGCGGCCTGCAACACGGGAGAAGTGGGTACTCAACTGGGTGAGTTCCCTGGAAACCCACATACCGTGATCATTTGGGGCTCTCCTGTCGTTTATGTGGGTAGTTCGGGGCGGTAGTCGCCGACGGTGAGTTTGGCCAGGGCGATGAGGGCGTCGATGTTGTGGAATCCGAAGGCGCGTCGGGCGAT
>DASUWX010000018.1:0-2198 GCA_036378185.1 Streptosporangiales bacterium
GTCGTGCTGCACGACCTCGACCAGGCGGCCGCCGTCGCCGACCGCGTGGTGCTGCTCGCCGCCGGCGCGGTCGTCGCGTGCGGGGAACCCGCCGAGGTGCTCACACCGGAGCGGCTGGGGGCCGTGTACGGCGTCGAGGTCGACGTCCGCCGCGACACCGTCACCGGGGTGGTGACCTGCCGGCCGGTGGGCAGGCACAACGCCACGAGAGCACGCAGGTAAGCCGGATCCCTTGTCGCGCAACGAATCTGGAAGGACCATGCCCGTGCGCCGTCACGCCCTCATCGCCTCCGCAACGGTCGCGCTGTTGTCGGTAACCGCATGCGGCACCACCGAGCCGCCGAAGCCGAGCGACCGCGGCCCCGCGGTGACCGTGACCGACGACCGCGGCCCGCAACACCTGGCCCACCCCGCCGAGCGCGTGGTGGTGCTGCAGTGGTCGTACGCCGAGGATTTGCTCGCGGTCGGCGTTACGCCCGTCGGCGTCGCGCAGGTGAAGGAGTACGACACCTGGGTGAAGGCCGCGCCGCTGCCTGCCGGCGTCAAGGACGTCGGCCTGCGCCAGCAGCCGAGCCTGGACGCCGTCGCTGGGCTCGACCCGGACCTCGTCATCGGTGACACGTCGAGCACCTGCGGCAAGACGCTGGGCCAGTTCGAGAGGATCGCGAAGGTGCTGTGCTTCGACGGCACCGACGCGAAGGACAACTTCGGCTACATGCGCAGGACGTTCACGGCCATCGCGGGAGCGGTGGGGAAGGCGGCCGAGGCGAAGCGGCGGCTCGCTGCGCTGGACGCGAAGCTCGCGACGGCGAAGGAGCGGCTTGCCTCGGCGGGCCGCGCGGGCACGTCGTTCGCCTGCGCCCAGGGCTGGACCGACCAGGGCGCGCCCGTCGTCCGGATGTTCGGCCGCGGCTCGCTCGCCGTCGCCGTCGGCGAGCGGCTGGGCCTGAGGAACGCCTGGCACGGCAGGACCGACGACTGGGGGCTGACCCAGACCGACGTCGAGGGCCTGACGAAGCTGGGCAACACGCAGTTCGTCTACGTCGCACCCGTCGACAACGTGTTCACGACGTCGCTGCCGAAGAACCGGATCTGGCGCAACCTGCCGTTCGTGAAGGACGAGCATGTGCACGCGCTGGACGGTGGCACCTGGTTGTTCGGGGGGCCGCTGTCTATGGCCCAGTTCGCCGACGAGCTGGTCAAGGCCCTTTCATGATCATGAAGACTTCGGGTCGCCATGACGACCCGGATCCTTCATGATCATGGGGAGGCGGAGCACGTCTGCAGGGCTCGCCGTCGGTCTCGCTGCCCTCGTCCTCGTCCTGCTGTCCGCCGTGCATCTCACGCAGGGGACCTCGGGCATGGGGTTCGGCGACCTGCTCGGGCTCGTGGCCGGGCACGCGCGGCCGGAGGTGCTGGACGTGTTGCTCGGGTCGCGGCTGCCGAGGCTCGCCGCCGGGCTCGCGGTCGGTGCGGCGCTCGGCGTCTGCGGCGCGCTGCTGCAGTCGGTGTCGCGCAACGACCTCGCGGCGCCGGACACGCTCGGCGTCAACGCCGGCGCGCACCTCGCCGTAGTCGCCGTCGCGGTGGCGGACACTGCGCTGCCACTCGCGCCGACGACGGTGGTCGCGTTCGCCGGCGGGTTGCTCGCCGCGGGGCTCGTACTCGCGATCTCCTCGGCCGGTGCGACCAACCCGACCCGGATGATCCTTGCCGGCTCGGTCGTCACGCTCGCCTGTGCCGCGGTCACGCAGACGCTGCAGCTCGTCGACCAGGAGGCCACCGTCGGGCTGTTCGCATGGGGCCAGGGCTCGCTCGTGCAGAGCGGGCTCGCGAACGTGACACGGCTCGCGCCGGTGATCGTGGGCGGCTGCGTGGTGGCCCTCGGGCTGAGCCGCCGCCTCGACGTGCTCACGCTGGGCGACGACACCGCGGCCGTCCTGGGCGTCGGCGTACGGCGCGTGCGGACGGTGGCGGTGCTCGTCGCGGTGCTGCTGTCAGCGTGCGCGGTGACGGTGGCGGGGCCGGTCGGTTTCGTCGGCCTGGTCGCGCCGACGATCGTCCGGCTGCTCGGCGTCCGCCGCCACCGCGGGCTGATCCCCGCGGCCGCGGTCGCCGGTTGCGTCGTCGTCCTTGGCGCCGACGTGCTGACCCGGGTCGTGCTCGGCGGTAGCGCCGGCGTGGACGTCCCCGCCGGC
>DASUWX010000019.1:0-36331 GCA_036378185.1 Streptosporangiales bacterium
ACACGGGGCACGCCCCTTGTAAAGCCACCACGGGCCATGTTTACATGGCCCGCGGTGCAGGGGAGGCGTCAGCGGTCGCGGACAGCTGTGGGGTCGAACCCGGCCCAGGGGTCGTAGTCGACCTCGAGCGGCTCCTGCGCAGGGCGCTCCGGCTCCGGCACGTGCTGCAGGTTGACGCGGATGCGGTACCAGACCGAGCTGCGCCCGCGCATGCCGTCGACGAGGACGTCCGCGGGTTCGAGGCGGGCGGCGACGTCCGGATGCCTCTCCTTCCAGCGGTCCAGGCCCGCCAACGCCTCCGGCTTGGTCTTCGCGCGCGCGATCTCGATGAGCGGCATCGTCGACTGGCGCCGGCCGGTACCCTTGGGCGGCTTCTCCGCCGGCCCGAGGCGTTCGGCCAGTGCCAGCAACGGTTCCAGCGAACCGCCGGCGTCCTCGATGCCCTCCCACGGGTCACCGATCTCCGCGTAGCGATCGAGGACCGTGGGCAGCGTGAACGCCTCCGGCCGGCAGGACGGCACCTCGTCCCAGGTGAGCGGCGTCGACACGCGGGCGTCGGCAGTCGGCCGCACCGAGTACGCCGAGGCGATCGTGCGGTCCTTGGCGTTCTGGTTGAAGTCGACGAAGACGCCCTGCCGCTCCTCCTTCCACCACTTGCTCGTCGCGAGCTCGGGCGCGCGGTTCTCCACCTCGCGCGCGACCGTCTCCGCCGCGAGCCGCACCTGCCGGAACGGCCGCTCCGGCATGATCCGTGCGTAGATGTGGAAGCCGCGCGAGCCGGACGTCTTCGGCCACCCGGTGAGCCCGTGGTCGGCGAGCACGTCGCGCACCACGAGCGCGACGTCGAGGATCTGCCGCCACTCAACTCCGGGCACCGGGTCGAGGTCGATGCGCAGCTCGTCGGGCCGGTCGAGGTCCTCCGCCTGCACTGGGTGCGGGTTGAGGTCGATGCAGCCGAGGTTCACCACGTACGCGAGCTGCGCGAGGTCGCGTACGACGATCTCGTCGGCGCTGCGCCCGGACGCGTACTTCAGCTCGGCCGTCTCGATCCAGCCGGGCCGCTTGGACGGGGCCCGCTTCTGGAAGAACGCCTCCTCCTCGATGCCCTTGACGAACCGCTTGAGGATCATCGGCCGGCCGTGGACGCCGCGCAGTGCGCCGTCCCCGACGGCGAGGTAGTACCGCACCAGGTCGAGCTTGGTGCAGCCGATGGACGCGAAGACGATCTTGCCGGGGTTGGTGATCGTCACCTCGTGCCCGGCGAGCTCGAGGGTCTCGGTCTCCGTGCGCGCCATGCCTCGCACCCTACGGCGTGCCGGTGCCCTTCACGGCGTCATCAGGGCGTGTAGGTGCCGTTCACCGGTGACCGGCAGCCCTGGCCGCTACGGCCTCGCGATGCCGCAGCCGGTACGCCGACGCGCGCGGGTCGTCGACGACCGGCGGTATCTCCCCGGGCACCGAGCGCACGCCGCGGGGCCCGTCCGGCCCGAAGACGTAGCGCGGCTCGGGCACCGCGAGCAGCAGCGTCAGGTAGAGCACGGCGGCGAGGCCGAGCGTCACGAGCAGGCTGATGTCGACGCCGCCGGCGACGGCGTGGAACGGCCCCACGATGAGCGGCGGGTAGTTCGCGAAGAGCAGGCCGACGACCGCCGCGGGGATCCAGGCGGCCATGCCGCGCCAGTTGACTCCCCCGCGGAACCAGTACCGCCCGCCGAGCCGCCCCTCGTTGAACACCTGCACGTCACTCGCGGAGTAGTAGCCGCGGCGGACGACGTAGCCGATCATCATGATGAGCATCCACGGCGTCGTGCAGAGCACGATCGCGCCGATGAACGCGTTCACGCTGTCGACCAGGTTGAACAGCAGCCCGCCGACGAGGATGAAGCAGAACGCGAGCACGCCGATCGCGAGCGAGGCCCGCACCCGGGTGAGCCGCGGGAAGACCGAGGAGAAGTCCAGGCCGGTGCCGTACAGGGACGTCACGCCGGTCGACATCCCGCCGAGGAACGCGACGACCATCAGCAGCAGCGCGTACCACAGCGGCGACACCTGGATCAGGGCGAACACGTAACTCTGCTTGCCCGCGACGAGCGTCGCCGTCGCGACGCCGAACAGGAACGGCACGAGCGTCGCGAGCTGGGCGAGGAAGGTCGCCGCGAGCAGCCGCGTCGGCTTCGTCCGGGCCGGGATGTAGCGCGCCCAGTCGCCGAGGAACGCGCCGAACGAGATCGGGTTGCCCATCACGATGAGCGCGGACAACACGAACGTCGGCCAGAACGAGCCGAGGGCGTACGCCTTCGGGCCCGGGTCGTACCCGGGGTCGAAGCTCGCGGCGTACGCGACGATCCCGAGCAGCATCAGCACCGTGTTGCCGATCACGACGACCTTGTTCACCAGCAACATGAACTGGTAGCCGTAGATCACGACGACGATCACCAGTGCGCCGAGCACTGCGTAGACGAGCCCGCGCACGAGGTCGGAGTTCGGCACCCCGAACAGCCGAGCCGCGGCGCCGACGAGTGCGTCCCCGCTGACCCACACCGAGATCGAGTAGAACGCGATGGCGGTGAGCAGCGAGAGGAACGAGCCGACGATGCGGCCGCGGACGCCGAAGTGGGCACCGGACGAGACGGCGTTGTTGGTCCCGGTGAGCGGGGCGAACAGGCCCATCGGCATCAGGATCGCGGCGCCGACGACCACACCGGCGACGGTCGCGCCGACCGCCTGCCACCAGGACAGCCCGAGCAGGATCGGGAAGGTGCCGAGGATGATCGTGGCGAACGTGTTCGCGCCGCCGAACTGGATGCGGAACAGGTCGAACGGCCCGGACGTGCGGTGCTCGTCGGGGATGGTGTCGATGCCGTGCTGCTCGACCTCGGTGGCCTTGGGAGGCTGCTGTGCCACGTCCGTCTCCTCCGCTCGAGACCCCGTCCACCACCCCGGACCACTGCCGGCTGGTGGGCTACTGTAGACGCGGGTTTCGTGATGGGCAACTTCTGTTTACCAGGAGGACCGGATGCGGGTGACTCGCGTCGTCGACCTGTCCGTGCCGGTCGGGCCGGACACCCAGGTGTACCCGGGCGACCCGCGGGCGCGGCTCACCGTGCACTCGACCATCGCGGAGCACGGGTTCAACCTGCTGCACGTCGAGATGGGTTCGCAGACCGGCACCCACGTCGACGCGCCCTACCACTTCGAGGAGGACGCGCCGAGGATCGACGAGGTGCCGCTGTCGACGTTCGTCGGGCCCGGCGTCGTCGCCGACGTCAGCGCTCTCGGCGCACGCGAGCCCATCGGCTGGCCGGCGCTGGCGCCGTACGCCGACGCCCTGCGCCCCGGCGTGATCCTGCTGCTGCGTACCGGCTGGTCACGGCACTTCGGCACCGACCGCTACTTCGACCACCCGTACCTCGACGCCGACGCGTGCCGGCGCGTCCTGGACCTCGGCGTCCGGGTGATCGGGATCGACGCGATCAACCTGGACGAGACGCCTCCACCCACTCCGCCACACCCGGAATCCCCGCCGAGCCAGACCCATCCGGGCGTCGGTTATCCCGTCCATCACCTGATCGCGTCCGCAGGCGGCGTGATCGTGGAGAACCTGCGTGAGCTAGCTTCGGTCGACTTCGCCAACCCGCTGGTGTCAGTGCTGCCGATCGCGCTCGAGCACGCGGACGGCGCTCCGGTGCGGGCCGTGGCGATGCGGGTGGAGGCCTAGCGTGCCCCGACGCGGCCTGGCGGTGCCGCCCGGGGCGCAGGTCCGGATCGGCGCCCGGCTCCGCGCGGCGCGACGGGCGCGCGGGCTGACCCTGGAGGCGGTCGCGACCGCTACCGGCGTCACCAAGGGCTTCCTCAGCAGACTGGAGCGCGACGACGTCTCGCCGTCGGTCGCTTCGCTGGTGGCGGTGTGCGAGGTGGTCGGCGTCCGCGTCGGCGAGCTGTTCGACCCGCCGGAGTCGGCGCTGATCCGTGCGGGCGAGGCCAGGCCGATCAACTTCGGCGGCCGTGACGTCGCCGAGCACCTGCTCACGCCGGGCACCCAGAACCAGCTGCGCGTCATCCACTCCGTGATCGAGCCGGGCGGGAACGGCGGCGACGAGGAGTACACCCTGGACTGCGACGTGGAGTTCGTCTACGTCGTACGGGGCATGCTGGAGGTGGTGCAGAACCACGAGGCGGTCCGGATGAGCGCGGGCGACGCCTTCACCTTCCCCGGCCGCCGCCCGCACACCTGGCGCAACCCGTCCGACAGCCGCCCGTGCGAGGTGCTCTGGGTGCTCACCCCAGCCCCCTGACCCGCCGACCCGGGCCTGGGTGTTGTAGAGTTGCGCTGGTCGCTGCGACAGGAGCACGATGGTCGCGGCGGCAATCGTGTCGCCCAGCTGGCATGTCCCGCGGATGCAGCATGCATACTGGGCTGCGCGCCAACAGAACAAGGTCCTGTGGAGCAGCTAGGAGTGCTCGCCACCCTGTCAAGGTGGAGGTCGCGGGTTCAAATCCCGTCAGGACCGCCCAAGACTTTCCGCAGGTCACAGGCCCGAAACCCCGGAACGGGATCGGGTCTTCGTCGTCAGGACCCCGCGCTTGCAAGGAATGTGCAATCGGTTCTGCTGCCGGTGAACACCGCCCGGGCGGAGCGTCCCGATCGCTACCGTTTGGTGAATGACGGTCACGACGCGTACGGTCGAGTACCCGGCCGACGGCCTGGGGATGGTCGGACATCTTGCGCTTCCTGCTGGTAGCGACCGCCGGCCCGCGGTCCTCGTCGGGCCCGAGGGGCCGGGGCTGAGCGATGTCGAGCGCCGTCGCGCCGACGCGCTCGCCGAGGCTGGATACGTTGCGCTGGCGTTCGATATCCACGGCGGACGGTGGTTCGCCGACCCGCAGGAGATGCTGGCGCGATGCATGCCGCTGCTTGCCGACCCCGAGCGGATGCGCGACATCGGCCACGCGGCACTCGATGTGTTGCGTGCCGAACCGCGAACGGATTCCGATCGGATTGCGGCCATCGGCTACGGCACCGGCGGCGCGGTCGCGCTGGAACTCGGACGCGACGCGCCGACCTGTGCGCGATCGGCACGGTCAACGCGCTCATCACGGGACGACCGGGCGAGGCCTCGCGCATCCGGTGCCCGGTGTGGGCCGGGGTCGGCTCGGAGGACCCGATCCAGCCGCCGACGCAGCGCGACGCGTTCGCGGCCGAGATGCAGGCCGCGGGCGTCGACTGGCGCATGACGGTGTACGGCGGCGCCCTGCACGCCTTTCACCACCCGCCGACGCGCACTGACATGAGAGTTGTGCCCGGCGTCGGCTATCACCCTCTCCACGCGCGGCGCGCCTGGCAGGACATCGTCAGCCTGCTCGCCGAGTGCATACCGGTGTCGTGATGCTGATAAGAGCGCGGCCGCCGACCCACGATCACACCGCGGCCAAGCCCGCGATCGTGCTCGATGACGAGACCGCCAACGCCGGCTCGGTCGTCGAGGTCGTCGATAAGTCACCGTCCTGAACGTTCCAGGACAGAAAACCGCCGCGCGGTCCCTCGATCCGGGACGGATGGTGTCGCGTTTGGTGGGTAGTGAAGAGCGCCTGACGGCACGGCAGATCGATGGACGTGCTGCTGAGGAGTCTGGAAGGGGCTCGGCCATGGCTATGGGCGACAAGATCAAGCAGAAGGCCGAGGAACTCGCCGGAAAGGCGAAGAAGGAGACCGGAGACGCGCTCGACGACGAGTCGATGCAGGCCAAGGGCGCGGCGAAGGAGAAGAAGGCTCAGGTGAAGCAGACAGGGGAGAAGGCGAAGGACGTCTTCGAGAAGTAGCTCCCCGCCGACCCGGTCCCGCCGCACGCGATGTGGCGGGACCGTCTGCATTCGGCACCCGCTTCGGGCGGGGAGGCAGGTTGCTCGCCGGCAGCGATAGCGTCTGGATGCGCGGTCCCGGCGCCCTCCGGTTTAGAGCGCCGGGGCCTCGGCCTCGCCGTTGCGTCCGGACTGCAACGACGGCCTACGTCTCCGTGTTTTCCCGGGTGCTCGGCTTGAAACGCCCGACCTGGCCACAGCGCCGCAGATCTGACGTGACGACGGAGCTCGCCCGGCATGGGCAGCCGGGCTACCGGGTGTCAACGTCCGTTCAGGTCGCGCTGATACCAACTGGCTGGTTTACCGCTGATCTCGGTCGGGCCGGCCTCGACGAATCCCGCTTTGGCCAACACCCTCCGGGACGCGGCGTTGGTATGGGTGACCGCCGCCTTCAACGTGTCCAGCCCGTACTGCGCCTCCGCCAACCGACACAGGTCCAGAACGGTGGCGGTCGCCACACCGCGGCCGGCTATCTGCTGCGCCACCCGGTAGCCGAGCACAGCCGTGCCGGCCTCCATGTCGTACAGGTTGAACCGCCCCAGCACCGAGCCGTCTTCGTCTACGAGCAGGTGGAAGGCGCACACGCCCGCCTCCTGCTCGGCAAGCAGCGCGTCGTACCGCTCGTCGAACCGGTCGAAGAACTCGTCGCCGCGATCGGAGATGAAGGTGGCGAAGTAGGCGCGGTTCGCACGTTCGAAGGCCAGGACCGCCGGGGCGTGGTCGGCGCGCAGCCGCTGCAACTCGGGCACCGCCCAACACTACTCAGCCGGTGGGCCGTGACGCTCATGCTCGGCGCGGGCAGTGAGCGTGGCCGGGCAGTGGGAGCACCGCTCCAGGCACCGCGAGGTACGGGCCGTGCATCGGGATGTCCCCGTTGCGGGCACACTCGCGCAGCGACGCCCCCCACAACCGGTCGGTCAACGTGATCTCCGGCGTGCCGAGCCGCTCCATGACGACGGCGACGCTGCCGCCGATCACGGACTCGTCCAGCACCTTGCCGATCACCTCGAAGAGGTTGACGACCAGCCGGCGTTCCGGCGCGACCGGGACGTCGTCGATGTTCGTCACGGTGGGGACCGGGCGGCGTGCGTCGTCCAGGAAGATCAGCCAGAGCTCCCGGCCGCCCGGCGCGCCGTGCGACAGCAGGAATTGGATGTGCTGCATGAGCGCCGGCTCGTCGAGGAGCGGCTCGCTGGGCAGTGGATGTGAGTTCGCCATGCCCCGCATCCTGGGCGCGAGACGCCTCTCCCCGGCCACCTCGTCCACAGGCTCCCGGCACGATCCACAATTCGCGCTGGCCCCCTGGACAGCTACGCGACGGCGCTCGCCCGCTTCTCCAGCAGGCGCAACGCTTCCGCGACGGTGGGCGAGCGCTCGGCGCCACGCCGGGTCGCCGCGAACACGTGCCGCGCCGGCGTCGTGCCGGAGACCGGCAGCAGCCGGACCGGCGGCGGCATCCGGTCCCGGGCCAGCCGTGGCACCAGTGCGACGACGCCGCCGGCCGCGACGAGAGCGCCGATCGCGTGCCAGTCCGTGCTGTGGTGGACCGGACGCGGCGTGAACCCGACCGTCGCGCACGCGGCGACGACCACCTCGTGACACGACGAGCCCGGGTTGCCGAGCGCCCACTCGGCCCCGGCGAACCGGTCCAGCGCCACGGTCTTCCGACCCGCCAGCGGGTGGTCCGGCGGCAGGGCCACGTCGAGCACGTCGGTGAGCAGCGGCCGCCGGTGGAACCGCGGGCCGTCCGGCTGCGGAGCACCGGGGAACTCGACCGAGATCGCGATGTCCAGCTCACCGGCGGCGAGCGCGGTGAAGCAGGCCCGCTCCTCCGCCTCGACGGCATGGACGGCCACGGGCGGGTCGGCCGCGCGCAGCGTCCGGGCGACCGGCGCGACCAGGCCGGCGAGCGCACTGCCGAACGCGCCGATCCGCAGCGTCGACAGCCGGCCGCCCGCGTACGCGGCCAGGTCGGCCTCGGCCTGCTCGAGCTCGGCGAAGACCAGGTGCGCGTGCTCGAGCAGGACGTGCGCGGCCTCGGTGAGCTTGAGCCGCCGGCCGTTCTGCTCGACGAGCGGGACGCCCGTCTCTCGGCCGAGCGCGGCGAGCTGTTGCGAGACGGCGGACGGCGTGAGGTGCAGCGCCTGCGCCGCCGCCGCGACCGTGCCGTGGTCGGCGAGCTCCCTCAGCACCTGCAGCCGGCGTAGCTCGATCATGCAGCTCAGCTTAAGCAAGGTGTCCAGCATATTTAGCTGGACGTTGCATTCTTCTCCCGCCGAGGATGGCCGCATGCGCCGCACTCACCTGCTGCTCGCCGTCCTCGTCGCGGTCATCTGGGGCGTCAACTTCGTCGTCATCGACGTCGGCCTCGGGCACTTCCCGCCGCTGTTGTTCGCCGCGCTGCGGTTCACGCTCGTCGCCCTCCCGGCGGTGTTCTTCGTCCGGCGCCCCGGCGTCGCCGTGCGGTGGGTGCTGGCGGTCGGCCTGTTCCTCGGCGTCGGCCAGTTCGGCCTGCTGTTCGTCGCGATGGCCACCGGCATGCCGGCCGGGCTCGCGGCGCTCGTGTTGCAGACGCAGGCACTGTTCACGGTGCTGTTCGCGGTCGTCCTGCTCCGCGAGCTGCCGAACCGGCGGCAGCTGGCCGGCATCGCGATCGCGGTGCTCGGCATGGTCCTCATCGGCGTCGAACGCCACGCGTCCGTCCCGCTGCTCGCCCTGCTGTTGACGATCGCCGCCGGAGCGAGCTGGGCCGTCTCGAACATCGCCACCCGGGTGGCGAGGCCACGCGACGGGCTGAGCCTCATCGTCTGGGCGAGCCTGGTGCCGCCGCTGCCGCTCACCGGGTTGTCGCTGCTCATCGAGGGCCCGGGCACGGACGTCACCGCGTTCCGGCACGTGTCCTGGTCGGGACTGGGCGCGCTCGTCTACATCGTGGTGCTCTCGACGCTCGTCGGCTACGGGATCTGGACGACGCTGCTGCGGGAGTATCCGGCGTCCCAGGTCGCGCCGTTCACGTTGCTCGTGCCGGTGGTCGGCATCGCCGCGGCCTGGCTGCTCCTCGGCGAGCAGCCCGGGCTCGGGGAACTCGCCGGAGCGGTCGTGGTCCTCGCGGGCCTTGCGGTGGTCAGCGGACTGCGCAGACGCCCACGGACGGCGCCCGTGCGGACCGAGCCGGCCGCCGAGACGGCCGCGGTCGGCGACTGACCGCGCCGCGCGTCACCTCGTCCACGACCCGCTGCGGGACCCTCTTTCCCGCGGGTCCTGCCGTGAGCTGCGCTCACCCGTCCGCCGGCCCAAGCCCAGCAACCGCCTGGTCCCGGAGGTACGGGACGCCCGGCGCGGCTGCGCCTGCTGCGACTGCGGGGTTCGGAACTGGCGCATGTAGATCGCGACGGAGAAGGCCTGCCGGCTGACGGCGGGCCGGCCGGGGTCGGCCGTTCCCGTGAGAAGCTGCCCGGCCGAGGCGGCGTGCTCGTCGTGGAACGCCCGCCAGTCGACGCTGTGGCCTGCGGCCTGCGCGTGCCGGTCGACCTGCAGCTGGGCGGCGATGCGGCTCCCGCGGCCGTACGGGGCGGCAGCGTTCACCGCCGCGTAGTACTCGCCCGCGGCCGCGGCGAACGACTCTGGACCGGACAGGTTCCGCAGGTTCGCACCGGCGGCGTTCGCACGCTCGGGAAGCTCCGCCCCCGGTGCGTTGCCCGGCGTACCTGTCGGCGTGCGCGAACAGCCTCCAGTGCGCGTCCGCGAGGGTCGCCGGGGCCCGCGGGTCGTCGAGCGGCCTGCGCGACTCACGCTCGAACGCCGCCGCCGAGTGCGCGAGCTTGGACGCACCGGCATCGATCACGTGCTCGTACCTGGAGCGGCCGTCGTTGTTGCGCAGATAGTCCCTGAGATGGCCGCGGTCCTGCTCGGTGAACTCGAACCCCTCGGACCGGAAGATCGCCTCGAGCTGGCTGAGCCGCCCCTCGACCCGCCAATCGGCACCCGCCATCGTGTCAGTCCACCCCTCTGTCGTCGGCTCGGCTCGGACGCGCCGGACGCGCGGCACGTTCCACATCATGGCCGTTCCGAGACTGCCCGGGACCGCGTCACCAAGGTCCAGCCCGTAGTCTCTGTCTCGCCACCACCGACCGGGAAACGTACGTGACGAGACCGCTGCAGCCAGGTGACCCGAGAACGTTCGGGCCGTTCACCGTCGACGCCCGCCTCGCCGACAGCCCGTCCGGCGTGGTGTTCCTCGGGTCGGACGACGACGGCCGGCGAGCCGCGATCGCGGCCCTCGTCGGGCCGGCGTCCGCGGATCCGGCGATGCAGGAACGGTTCCGCGACGTCGCGAACCCCGGGGCGCTCTACGACGGCGGCGACGGCGTACGCGTCCTCGCCGCCGACCTGGACGCCACCCAGCCCTGGGTGGCCACCGCGTACGACGGCATCCGGCCGAGCGCCGAGCGCGTCTTCGAGCAGCTCTCGACCAGCGACCCGACCGCGCGGTACTTCCAGCCGTTCACCCAGTACCCGGCGGAAGAGGGCTACCTGCCGCGCGCGGGCCGGACCGAGCGACGCCGGGCCTGGTGGTGGTGGCTCGCGGTCGGGCTGGTCCTGCTCGCGATCCTGCTCGCGCTCCTGGTGTTCCTCGCCCAGTGCGGACCCGGCGGCCAGGGACCCGGCCCGTCCGGCTCGCCCTCCGGCTCGACCTCGGGCTCGCCGTCGCAGTCGACCTCGTCGTCGCAGTCCCGGTCGCCGCAGTCCAGCTCGGCGTCCCAGTCGCCGTCGCGGTCGTCCGGTTCGCCGTCGCGCTCGCGGTCGGGCAGCCCGTCCCCGAGCGGCTCGGGCTCCGGCAGTCACGGCACGCTGCCCGGCACGCCGACCGGTCCGCCGCTGCAACTGCCGCTGCCCACGCCTTGACCGGACCTGTCTCACGTGCCGGACTCCCGGCAGCGCGCCCGAGACCCGTCCGTTAGAATGCGCGGGCGGCCAACGCAGTCGGGGGTGTCCACGACGGGCGGGCCGCACCAGGGCAGGTAGCTCAGTTGGTACGAGCGTTCGCCTGAAAAGCGAAAGGTCGGCGGTTCGACCCCGCCCCTGCCCACGTTCCTCAGGGGAAGTGTGCTCGCCGAACGCGCGAGCCCTCCCGTCACGTCATCGTTGCTCGGCTTCGCCTCGCATAGCGGGGGGCTTCGCCCACCCGCACCCCCTTCCCTGCTTCTCTTGTCTCGTCGGTCGCGGTGTTGGTTGTTGGTTGCCCGTTGACCGTATATGCCTGAGTGGTTATATTGCTGAGGTGGCATCTACGGCTTACTCGGCGGTGGCGGAGCCGCGGCGGCGGGAGATCCTCGATCTGCTGCGGACCGGGGAACGGCCCGTCGGCGAACTGGTGCGACGGCTGCGGCTGAGCCAGCCCGCGGTCTCCAAGCACCTGCGCGTACTGCGCGAGGCCGGCCTGGTCGACGTGCGCCAGGACGCGCAGCGCCGGCTGTACCGGCTCCGGCCCGAGCCGCTCGCCGAGCTGGACGCGTGGCTCGCGCCCTACCGGACGCTGTGGCACGCCAGCCTGGACGCCCTCGAGCGCCACCTCGACACCATGCCCGACTCGTGAGGACTCTCCCGTGGACAACCCACCGGCAACACTCGACACCATCGACGGCAAGCCCGTGCTGCGGTTCGTACGCCGCCTCGCCCACCCGCAGGCGAAGGTCTGGCGTGCGGTCACCGATCCCGCCGAGATGGCGCACTGGTTCCCCGCACGGATCACCACCGAGCTGCGCGCGGGCGCGCCGATGCGGTTCAGCTTCGGCGACGACGACCTCGACGCCGGCGACAAGTGGGCGCACGGGGAGGTCCTCGAGCTCGACCCGCCGCGGGTCTATGCGTTCCGGTGGAACGACTCGGTGATCCGCGTCGAACTCGTCCCGGACGGCGCCGGCTGCGTCCTGCACTTCAGCGAGACGCTCGGCGGCATCGGGACGCACGGCGACCGGCCGTCGGTCGCGCGGCAGGCGCCGGGCTGGGAGGCGTGCCTGCTCGCCCTCGCGGCGCGGCTCGACGGCGCACCCGCACCGGCGCTGGAGCCCGCCTGGTTCCTCGCGACCGCCGAACGGTACGTCGAGGAGTTCGGCCTCGGCGAGGGCGAGGCGCACGAGACCGCGGACGGGTTCGTCGTCCGGTTCGAGCGCGACCTCGTGCCCGCGCACGACAAGGTGTGGGCGCTGTTGACCGGCGACGCCACACCCGTCGTCGGCGCGGCGCCGCCGCTGCCGTTCACGCACGGCTACACGACGCCGGGCAGGGTCACCGATGTCGAGCCTGGGCGCGTCCTCGGGTACGGCTACCTCGACGGCGACGAGGTCGCGGGAGAGGTGCGGTTCGAACTGCGCGATCAGGAGCCGCTGGGCACCAGGCTCGTCGTCACCCAGACGGTCCCGAGCCGGCTCGCGGACACCCTCGCCGTCACCCTCGCGGCCTGGCAGACCCACCTCGAGCTGCTGTTCGCCGCGCTGTACGGGGACGTCCGCTGCCCCTGGCCGACCGACCGCACGGAGGGGCTGACCAAGCGCTACGCCGACCGACTCGGGTGAGCGGCGCGAGCCGTCAGAGCATCCGGCGGAACCGCATGTGGCCGTGCTCCGGCCCCGTGACGGTGAAGCCCATGGCCCGGTGGAAGGCGATGGACCGCTCGTTCACCGGCGAGGTGACGGCCCACACCTCGCTGCGCCCGTCGCGCCGGGCCAGGTCGAAGAAGCGGCCGTACAGGTCGCGGGCGAGGCCCGACTTCCGGTGCGCCGGATGCACGCCGACGAAATGGATGTAGGCGACTTCCGGGCGCGACGGCGAGAGGAAGCCGACCAGGAACCCGGCGAGCTCGCCGTCGCACTCGGCGACGTAGCTGGTCGAGAAGAAGTGGTCGAAGAACAGCGGCTGCAGGACCGACGCGATCGGCCGGCCCCACCAGTCGTCCAGCACGGGATGGATGCGGTCGTGGTCCTCGGGCCTGGCCCGTCTCACGGTGAACGGCACGCCGCCCACGGTAGCGGCCGAGGTCCGCGCGGTACGTTGCACGCGTGCCCTCACGCGCGTACCTGTGGCTGACGCCGCCGCGGCCGGACGAGCCCGCCGTGCTGGACGAGGCGGGACGCCGCGGGTTCGTCCCCGAGATCCTGCTCGTCTTCGCCGTGTCGCTCGGGCTCTCCGGCGTACGCAGCCTGCTGTCCCTGCTCGACGCGCTGCTGCAACCGAAGTCGCTCAGCCACCAGTCGGTGGCGCTCAACGTCAGCCAGGCGGCGCAGTCCCTCGTCGACCTCGGCTTCCAGCTCACCGACGTCATCCAGCTCGCGGCGTGGGGCGGGCTCGGCGTGTACCTGTTGTGGCGCAGCGGGATCCTGCCGCGCGCGATCGGGCTGGACGCCCGGCGCCCGTGGCGCGACGCCGGAGCCGGCGCGCTGCTGGCGGCCGTGATCGGGGTCCCCGGTCTCGGGCTCTACCTCGCCGCACGTGCGCTCGACCTCGACCTCACCGTGCAGCCGACCACGCTGTCGGACCACTGGTGGCGCGTGCCCGTCCTCGTCCTGTCGGCGGCCGGCAACGCATGGGCCGAGGAGACGCTCGTGGTCGGGTACCTCGGCACGCGACTGCGCCAGTTCGGCATGCGCGAGAACGGTTCGCTGCTCGTCTCCGCCGTGCTCCGCGGTTCGTACCACCTGTACCAGGGCTTCGGCGGATTCGTCGGCAACCTCGTCATGGGCATGATCTTCTGCCGGGTCTGGCAGCGCACGAACAGGTTGTGGCCACTCGTGGTCGCGCACGCGCTGCTGGACGTCGTCGCGTTCGTCGGCTACGCCCTGCTGCACGGCCGCGTCTCCTGGCTACCCGGCTGACCCGGCACGCGCAGGACGCGGTACGCCGCGCCGCACGGCCACGGCCACCGACGCGCAGCCGACGGCCACCAGCACGCCGTGCGCCATCCGGAGGAACGGCGGGCCGAAGAACTGCGGCAGGTACAGCACGAACGCCACGGCGAACACGATCCCCGCCCAGCGCAGCGACGGCATCGCGCGCCAGAGTGTGACTCCGACGAGCACCGCGCCCACGGCGAGCGCCACCAGTCCGAGGCCGAAGGTCGCCAACGCCGCCGGCGCGTACCTGACATCCGAAGCGAGGCCCAGCAAGGAGGCGTCGCCCGTGCGCTCGACCCGCCTCGCGAGCGCGTTGAGCCCGAAGATCTCGGCTCCGTAGTACGGCAGGACGAAGCCCACGCCGATCCAGGTCACGACGAGCGCACTGCCGGCGAGACGAGCCGCATCCGAGCCGGCGACGAGGTCGCGCAGGACGAGCAGGCCCAGCGGCAACAGCACGAACCCGACCACGGCACAGAGGTGGGCGACCACCCACCACGGCGAGCCGATGGCCGCCGCACCCTGCATCGACGCCTCGTCCGAGTACGGCCGGACGACCGGATAGACGAGGAACAGCACACCCGCCACAGCGAGGGCTAGGGCACCGGCTCCACGGCGGACTGTGTTCATCAAGACTCCTGATCACTGGTCGATTTAGAGAGCATCGCTCTAGTTACGCATCATGCCTCCGGCTCGCGACGCTGTCCAGAGCATTGCTCACTTCAGTTGCCGTCGCTCCGACGATGCGTCACCATGTGCACATGGCCGAGCGACCGAAGTCCCCACGCCAGCGGGCCCGCGAGCAGGCGATCCGTGACATCAAGCGCATCGCACGCCGGCAGCTCACCACCGAGGGCAGCTCGGGCCTGTCGCTGCGGGCGATCGCCCGCGAACTGGGCATCGTGTCGTCCGCGGTCTACCGGTACGTGCCGAGCCGTGACGAGCTGCTCACCATGCTCATCGAGGACGCCTACAACGCGATCGGCGACGCCGCGGAGAAGGCCGATCGAGACTGCGACCCGGCCGACCTGCGCGGAAGGTGGACGGCGATCGGCAGGGCGATCCGCGCCTGGGCCGTCAAGCATCCCAGCGACTACGCGCTCGTCTACGGCAGTCCCGTGCCCGGGTACGCGGCACCGCGGGAGCGCACGATCGAACCCGGTACCCGGGTGACCGCGTTGCTCATGCGGCTGTTCGCCGACCACCAGCGCACGAGCGGACAACTGCCCGAGCCGGCGCACGTCCCCCGCGCGCTGCATCGCGACTTCGCCGGGATCCGCAAGACGTTCGGCACCGACGTCGCCGACGACCTGCTCGCGCGCGGCGTCCTGGCGTGGACCGCACTGTTCGGCCTGGTCAGCTTCGAGCTGTTCGGCCAGTACGTGGGCGGGTTCGCCGACTACGGCGTCCATTTCGACCACCAGCTCGCCCGGCTCGCCGACTACGTCGGGCTGCCCGGGTAATCGTTACCGGCCCTTCTTGCCCAGCCACTTCAGGATCCGCTCGGCCTCGGTGCCGAACGGGTTGTCGCCGACGAGGTAGGTCCACGTGGCCGTCGGGCGCTTCAGGCCCATCCGGTCCAGGTCGACGCCGTCCTCGGTGATCGTCGCGGTCTCGAACGCGGCGGCGATGCTCTTGTCGGCCTCGGCGAGGATCAGGTCGAACGCCTTGATCGACTCGCGGTTGAACGCGTCCAGCGGGTTCTCCCTGGCGAGCGCGCGCAGATGGATGCCCTCACGGAGGTCGGCGAGGAAGCCGAGGTGGTCGGCCCACGCACGGTCGAGGTGGTAGAGCGCGATCTGCCGTGCGGCCCGGACGAGCACGTCGTGGTCGACGGTCTCCGCGAGCTCGGCATACCTGTCCGGGCAGCGCTTCTCGAGGTCGTCGAGTGCGGCCTCGGTGCGCAGGACGCGTTCGCGGCGCTCCCCCAGCACCGCCTGCTGTCCCTCGAGCAGGCCGTTGTACCGCCAGGTGCCGCGGTAGATCTCCAGGTTGACGCCCTCGGCGACGCGTTGCGCGTGCTCGATGATGTGCAGCGCCTTCGGGTCGTCGAACCGGCCGTCGGCGTCCGGCTGCGAGGGAGCCTCCGCCTCCGGCGCGTACTTGACGACGATCTCGTCCTCGAGACTCGTGAAGATGACCGATCCGCCGGGGTCACCCTGCCGCCCCGACCGGCCACGCAGCTGGTCGTCGACGCGGCTGCTCGCGTGCCGAGCCGTCGCGATGACGTAGAGGCCGCCGAGCTCGACCACGCGGTCGCGGTCGTGGCTGCCGTCGGCGCCGCCGAGCCGGATGTCCGTGCCCCGGCCGGCCATCTGCGTCGACACGGTGACCGCTCCGTACCCGCCGGCGTCGGCGATCACGACCGCTTCCTGCGCGTCGTTCTTCGCGTTCAGCACGACGCAGGGCACGTCGGCGCGGGCGAGGCGCGCCGCGAGCTTCTCGGACTCGGCGACGCTGTGCGTCCCGACGAGGACCGGCCGTCCGGTCTCGTGCACGGCGACGATCTCGGCGACGATCGCCTGTTCCTTGTCATGCACCGTGCCGTACACGCGGTCCGGCTCGTCGACCCGGATGCACGGCCGGTTGGGCGGTATGACGGCGACCTCGAGCCCGTAGAACTCGCGCAGCTGCTCGCCGGCGGCGACAGCGGTGCCGGTCATGCCGCACACCGTCGAGTAGCGGTGCATGAGCGCGTGCACGGTGATCGTGTCGAGCACCTCGCCGCTGCCGGACGAGGTCAGGCCCTCCTTCGCCTCCACGGCGGCCTGGAGCCCGTCCGGCCACCGCTGCAACATCGCGATCCGGCCGCGGGAGTCGTCGACGAGCTGCACCTTGCCGTCCCGGACGACGTAGTCGACGTCCTTGTGCAGCAACGCGTGCGCGTGCAGGGCGATGTTCGCCGCGGCGAGCGTGCCGACGTGCTCCGACCCGTACAGGTCGTCGACGCCGAGCGCGTGCTCGACCGCCGCGATGCCCGTGGGCGTGAAGTACGCGTTGCGCCCGTCCTCGTCGACCTGGAAGTGCTTGCCCCGGCGGAGCCCGCGGACGACGGCGGCGAGCTCGGCGTCGACCTCCGGCTGCTCCGCCGCGCCGGCCAGGACGAGCGGCACGCGCGCCTCGTCCACGAGCACGGAGTCGGCCTCGTCGACGAGCGCGACCTCGGGCTCGGGCTGGACGCGGTCGGCGAGATCGGTGACCATCCGGTCGCGCATCACGTCGAAGCCGACCTCGCTGACCGGCGCGTACGTTACGTCCTTCGCGTACGCCGTGCGCCGCTCTTCGGCGGTGGCCGTCTGGTCGACGGAGCCGACGCTCACCCCCAGCAGGGTGTACAGCGGGCGCATCCACCCCGCGTCGCGCTCGGCGAGGTAATCGTTGACGGACATCACGTGGACCCGGTGGCCGCGCAGCACGTAGCCGGACGCGGCGATCGCGCCGGCGAGCGTCTTGCCCTCGCCGGTGGCCATCTCGACGACCCGGCCGGAGAGCAGCTCGATGGTGCCGAGCAGCTGCACGTCGTACGGCCGCTCGCCCAGCGCGCGGCGCGCGGCCTCGCGGCCGAGCGCGCACAGCTCGACCAGCCAGTCGTCGCCCTGCGGCTCGCCGCGGAGCCGCTCGGCCGCGGCGGTCAGCTCGGCGTCGGTGAGCGCCTCGACGTCCGGCTCGCGGTCGGCGATGCGGGGCAGCAGTGCCCGCGCGGTGCCGAGGTCCACCGTTCCCGGTCGCTCCAGGAACCGCCGGACGCGATCACGCAGCCTGCCCACCCACTACCTCCGCCTGGGGTATCCGTACGCCGGTCTCGTCCGCCCATCCTCACACGGCGCGCCTGCCACCGCGCGGGGTTCCCGGTTCACTTGGCCGCTCGCCACTCCACTCGGCCGCTCGGGGCGAATTGCCGTCTATCGCCCGATTCCCCGCCGGACGGGCCAAGTGAAGTCACAACCGGCCAAGTGAAGTGGCAACGGAGGTCGCGGAGGCCGCACGGGTTAGCGTCGAAGAGTGGTCAACGTGCTGCTCGTGCACTGGCACGACGTGGGCCGGCACCTCGGGGCGTACGGAGTCATGGGTGCGCCGAGCCCCGTCGTCGACCGGCTCGCCGGCGAGGGCATCCGGTTCGACCGGGCCTGCGCCACCGCGCCGCTGTGCTCGCCGTCGCGCGGGTCGATCTTCACCGGGCTGCAGCCGCAGGCGCACGGCCTGCTCGGGCTCGCCCACCACGGCTGGCGGTACGCCGCCGGTGTCCGCACGCTGCCGGCGCTGCTGTCCGGGCACGGCTGGCGTACCGCGCTCGCCGGGATGCAGCACGAGAGCACCGACGCCCGCACGCTGGGGTTCGACGAACTGCTGGCGCAGGACTGCGGCAGCCGCTGCGACCCGGTGGCGGACGCGGCGTCCGCGTGGCTGCGCGACGCCGCCCGCCGCGAGTCGCCGTTCCTGCTGACCGTCGGCTTCACCGAGGCGCACCGCCCGTACGACGGTTACCCGCCGGGCGACCCGGCGTCCGTCGAGGTGCCGCCGTACCTGCCGGACAACCTGTCGACCCGCGCCGACCTCGCCGCGTTCCACGGGGCGATCCGGCAGGCGGATGCCGCGACCGGGCGCGTCCTCGACGCCCTGGCCGCGGCCGGTCTCGCCGACGACACCCTGGTCGTCTTCACCACCGACCACGGCATCGCGTTCCCGCGGGCGAAGTCCACGCTGTACGACACGGGCATCGGCGTCGCGCTGGTCGTGCGCCCGCCGCGCGCGTGGCGGGCGCCGCGTCACCCGACCGGCCAGCTGTACAGCCACGTCGACCTGGTGCCCACCGTGCTCGACGCACTGGGCCTGCCCGTCCCGGACGGCCTGCACGGCGTGAGCCACGCACCGCTCCTGCACGGCCGGGACGTGCCGCCGGTGCGCGGGGCGGTGTTCGCCGGCAAGACATACCACGACGACTACGACCCGATGCGCTGTGTCCGCACCGACCGGTACAAGCTGATCCGCAGCTTCGCGGAGCGGCCGCTGCTCGCCCTGCCGCTCGACATCGCCGCGTCGCCGACGGCGAGGGGCCTGGGCGACGACACCGACGCGTCGCGCAGGCGTCCGCCCATGGAGCTCTACGACCTGACGGACGACCCGTGGGAACAGCACAACAGGGCCGACGACCCTGCCTTCGCGCCCGTCTGCGACGAACTGCGGGACCGGCTCACCCGTTGGCAGCTCGACACCGCCGACCCGCTGCTGGCCGGCCCGGTGCCACCGCCGGACACCTCGCCGCCTGCCACGTCGCCGCCGCCCTGGCCGCCCCCCAAATGATCACGGTATGTGGGTTTCCAGGACCTACCGAGGCGAGTACCTACTTCTCCCCTGTTGCAGCACGGGAGAAGTAGGTACTCATCTGGGTCAGTGCCCTGGAACCTGACATACCGTGATCATTTGGAGAAGCGCGAGCGGCGGCCACCAGCGCCGGCCACCCGCGCTCCCGGGTCAGTCTCGCGAAGAGCGGGCAGCGGACGGGGTCGTCTCCGCGCTGATCGCTTCGACGCCGCGCATGGACACCTCGAGGCCGCGCAGGATCGCGGCCCGGCGCTGCTCGACGGGCTGCCCGAGCTCGATGCTCGCGACCGCGGCGGCCTGCGCGCCGCCGACGAGGACGCCTACCACGGCCGCCGCGCCGATCACGCCCAGGCGGTCGCCGTACGCCTTGTACAGGGCCTCGGCCACCCGGCTCTGCACGTCGAAGTTCTGCTTCAGCGCCCGCGCCTGCAGCGAAGGCACGGTCATGATCAGCCTGGTGCGCAGCGCGAGCAGCTCGCCGTCCCAGTCCAGCGCTCCGGAGAGCATCTGCTCCACCAGCCGCTCGCACAGCCGGCCGACGAGGTCGGCGATCGGCTCGCCCGGCGCACGGGACTCGACCACCTCGAGCATGACGGCCGCGCGCTGCTCGTGGTCGGAGAAGAGCAGGTCCTCCTTCGACCTGAAGTAGTTGAAGAACGTCTTCGTCGCGACGTCGGCGGCCTCGGCGATCTCGGCCACCGTCGTCGCCTCGTACCCACGCTCCTCGAACAACCGGACGGCGGTCCGGAAGATCAGCTCACGCGTGCGCAGCTTCTTGCGCGCACGCAACCCGACTTCCTCGGTCATGCAAAGACTCTACCTCCGGAGCAATCTTGCACTTGCCGCAAGTTTATAGCTGATGGTATGAACGGACCTGGACGGCATTCCGAGGGGAGCACGCCATGGCCGAGCCGATCACCCTGCCCGTCGGGCGCAAGACCCCGCTCGAACCGCCGGAAGAGCTGCGCCGGTTGCGCGAGACGGCACCGATGAGCCGGTTGGCGTTCCCGGACGGGCACGTGGGCTGGCTCGTCACCAGGCACGCGACGGCACGGGCGGTGCTCGCCGACCGCCGGTTCAGCGCTCGGCGCGAGCTGCGGCACTTCCCGGTGACCGGCGGCACGAGGCGCCGTCTCGACGAGCCCTCGCCGCCCGGGATGTTCATCAGCGCCGACCCACCCAACCACACCAGGTACCGCAGGCTGCTGACCGGGCAGTTCACCGTCAACCGGATGCGGCGGCTCACGCCCCGGATCGAGGAGATCGTGCGCGCCCGCCTGGACGCGATGGCGCAGGCCGGCCCTCCCGTCGATCTCGTGGCGGAGTACGCACTCCCGATCCCTTCACAGGTGATATGCGAGCTGCTCGGGGTGCCGTACGCCGACCGCGACACGTTCCAGCGGAACACCCGCGTCCTGTTGTCCCTGACCGCGACCGGCCAGGAGGCCGAGGCGGCGGCCGGCGAGATCCGCGCCTACATCCGCACGCTCGTCAGGGCCAAGCAGGTGCAGCCGACGGACGACATCCTCGGCAGGCTGGTGGCGGCCGGCGGGCTCACCGAGGAAGAGCTCGGCAACATCGGCTTCCTGCTGCTCGTCGCGGGACACGAGACCACGTCCAACATGTTGGGGCTGGGCACGTTCACACTGCTGCAGCATCCCGACCAGTTGCGCGCGCTGCGCGAGGACCCGAGCCTCGCCGACAACACGGTCGAGGAACTGCTGCGGTACAACTCGATCATCCAGTTCGGCACCATGCGAGTGGCGCTCGAGGACGTGGAGGTCGACGGCCACCCGGTGCGTGCCGGCGAGACGGTCGTCATCTCGATCCCCGCGGGCAACCGCGACCCGGAGCGCTTCGACGCACCAGAGACGCTGGACGTCACCCGCCCCGCCAGCGGTCACCTCTCGTTCGGCCACGGGATCCACCAGTGCCTCGGTCAACAGCTCGCGCGGATCGAGATGCGCGTCGGCTATCTCGAGCTGTTCCAACGGTTTCCGACGCTGCGGCTGGCCGTTCCCGCCGACGAGATACGCACCCGCGACTCGGGCATACTCGGCCTCGACGAGCTACCGGTGACGTGGTGAGGTGACGCCGTCATGAGGATCGACGCCGATCGCGAGGTCTGCTGCAGCGCCGGCATGTGCGCCCTCACCGCGCCCGACGTGTTCGACCAGGACGAACACGACGGCCGAGTCGTCGTGCTCACACCCGAGCCGGGCGGCGACCAGGAGCCGGCCGCCCGCGAGGCCGTCGCGCTCTGCCCGTCTGGAGCGTTGTCGGTGACGGAATGAGGGCGCCGGAGCGGACCTACGGCCGCTCGGGCCGCCCCGGCTGACCGAAAGGCGCCGCGGTCTGGACCTCCCGGCTCACTCAGGCCTACCCTCGCGGGAGATGCACTAACCCCGGTAGGCCGCCGTATGGCGAGCAGGAACCTCGCCGCACCCGGTTGATAGGGTTCCGCGACGGGGTCTCCGCCACGATCTCCCCTCATCGGCGTGGGCTCGAAGTGGCGATCGAAGGGGGCCTCATGTCAGGCATTGCCGGCGCCACGAGGGCCGAGCGAGTGATCGCCATCGGCGCCTCCGCCGGGGGAGTCGACGCCCTGCAGACCCTGCTCGCACGTGTGCCGACCGACCTGACCGCGCCTGTCCTGATCGTGCTGCACCTGCCGGCGACGGGTAACAGCGTGCTGCCGCGGATCCTCGAGCGCAGATGCCCGCTCCCTGTCGCCTTCGCCGGACACGGCCAGCCGCTCGTCGGCGGCCGGGTCTACGTCGCGCCGCCCGACCACCACCTCGTCGTGGTCGAGGGCGCCGTGGAGCTCTCGCACGGTCCGAAGGAGAATGCCAGCCGCCCGGCCATCGACGTCCTGCTGCGTACGGCTGCGGCGATCTACGGCCCCCGCGTCATCGGCGTCGTGCTCTCGGGAAATCTCGACGACGGGGCCGCCGGGCTCAAGGACGTCGTGACCGCCGGTGGCGTCGGCGTCGTGCAGGACCCGAACGACGCCGCCTACCCCGACATGCCACGCAACGCCATCCGCCACGCGAGCCCGCAGTACGTCCTGCCGTTGAGCGGCATCTCCGACCTGCTCGAGGAACTGGGCACCACCCCCGTGGAGGGAGCGCAGACCATGCCGGACATCGAGACGAGTGACCCTGTCACGGGGGACAACAGTGGCTGGGGCATGTCCTGCCCCGACTGCAGCGGCGTGCTCCACCAGGTCGGGACGAACCCGCTGCGGTTCCGGTGCCGCGTCGGCCACGCCTGGACCGAGCACAACCTCATGGACAAGCGTGACGACGAGATCGAGAACGCCCTCTGGATCGCGGTGCGCAGCCTGGAGGAGAAGAAGGAGCTGCTGGAGCGGATGGCCAAGCAGAGCGAGGCGGGCGGATGGAGGCACAGCACGTCCATGCTCCGCGCCAGGGCCACCAACGTCGACACGGCGCTGACGGTGCTGCGCGACCTGCTCCTCCAGCCCACCGGAGTGGGCCGTGACTGAGGACGCGGCCGAGCTCGACCTCCGGCCGCTGCTCAGCTTCCTGCACCGCCAGCGCGGGGTGGACTTCGCCGGCTACAAACCGGCGACGCTGCGCAGGCGCGTCGCGAGGGAGATGACCAAGCTGTCCGTCGACACGGTCGAGGACTACCTCGACCAGCTGCAGGTCGAGCCGTCGACCGTCGACGACCTGTTCAACTCGCTGCTCATCAACGCGACGTCGTTCTTCCGGGACCGCGAGACCTGGGAGGAGCTCGAACGCACCATCCTGCCCGCGTTGATCGCCTACGACAGCCCGATCCGGGTGTGGAGTGCCGGCTGCGCGGCCGGGCAGGAGCCGTACAGCCTGGCCATGGCGCTGGCCGACTGCCTCGGGCTGCCCCAGTTCAGGGAGCGCGTGAAGATCTACGCGACCGACGTCGACGAGGACGCGCTCACCCAGGCCCGGCACGCCGTGTACACCGAGCGGGACCTGAAGTCGGTGTCGCCGGAGCGCCTGGACAAGTACTTCGAGCCGCTGGGCGACGGCACCTACGCGTTCCGGCAGGACCTCAGGCGTCGCGTTGTGTTCGGCCGCAACAACCTCGTGCAGGACCCGCCCATGTCCCGCATCGGGTTGTTGACCTGCCGGAACACCCTGATGTACTTCAACGCCGGGCTGCAGCGGCAGGTGCTCGAACGGCTACACTTCGCGCTGGCGCCCAACGGCGTGCTGCTGCTCGGCAAGGCCGAGACCCTCGTCAGCCAGGACGGCCTGTTCACGCCGCTGGACAGCAAGCGTCGGTTCTTCCAGAAGCAGGAGTTGAGCGGGCGGGAAGAGCCGTACGTGCTCTCCAACCCGATCACCCTGCGCCCGCCGCCGAAGGTCGACAACGCCCGACTGCTCGGTGCGGCAATGGAGAACGGCCTGGCAGCCCAACTCGTGCTCGACCGCGCCGGTCGCCTCGTCATGCGCAACGAGCGAGCCGGTGACCTGTTCAACCTCGGCCAGGAGGACGTCGGTCGGCCCATCCTCGACCTCGAGGTGTCGTTCCGGCCGGTGGACCTGCGCCCGCTGCTGCTGGAGGCGCGTACCGAGGCACAGCCAACCCGCCGCAGCGGCGTCGAGTGGGCGATCGACGACGCGAGCATCGTGGTCGTCGACGTCGACGTCGTACCGCTGCTGGACGGCGAGTTCATCGGCACCCTCGTGACGTTCACGGACGTGACGCACGCGAAGCGGCTCGAGGACGAGTTGCGGCTGTCCAAGCGGCGGCTGCAGTCCGCCTACGAGGAGCTGCAGTCGACCAACGAAGAGCTCGAGACGATGAACGAGGAGCTCCAGTCGGTCAACGACGAGCTGTACGCGCGCGACGCCGAGCAGCGTGCCCGTACGAAGGAGGCCAACGACCTCAACTACCTGTTCGACTTCGTGCTCGCGATGTTGCAGGCCGGCGTCGTCGTCGTCGACGAGCACATGAGCGTGGTCACGTGGAACGCCACCGCTGAGGACCTGTGGGGCCTCCGTGAGGACGAGGCGGTGGGTGCACGCTTGGATCGACTGGACATCGGACTGCCGGTCGACAAGCTCTACGAGTACGTCAAGGCGCTGTTCCGCGGGGAGGGGGAGCCAGAGGGCCGGGCACTCGAGGCCGTCAACCGGAAGGGCCGCAGGGTTGAGGTGCGGTTGCGGGGGAAGCAGTTGGACGACGTGGCCACACCGCGCGTGGTGGTGATCATGGAGACCAGTGAGGTCGCCGCGAGGTGAGGTGAGGTGAGGATCTCGTGGTCAGCGTGAACGATCACACCGGCCCGGAGGACCCGGCGCCCCCGGTCGAACCGGGGCGCATGGCCGAGATGCTCGGCTCGATGCGCGGTGAGGCGGAGGCCGCGATCGCCCGCGTCGTCGCCGGGCTGGAGGTCGATCCGACCGACGCGGCCGCAGCGCTGGAGAACCTGCGCAGCGGCGGGCGAGGAGCTGCGCGTCGTCGAGGCGGAACTCTGGCGCCAGCGCGACGCGCTGATCGCCATCGGCGAGTTCGACGACGAGCGGGTGCCGCCGACGCGGACCCTGTTGATGAACGCACCCTTCCCGTACCTCGTCACCACCACGCGCGGCGAGATCCTCGTCGCCAACGGCGCGGCCACCGAACTGTTCGAGCAACCCCCGCAGGTGCTCGTCGGGCGCCCGTTGTCGGCCTTCAACGCGAAGCGGCGCGGCGCGGTACAGCGCCTGATGAACGCCGCGGTCCGCAGCGAGCGCCCGGTGACCGCACCACTTCACCTCCGGGTGCGCGGCCGTGACCGGACGACGAGAGCGACGGTCACGAGACATGCCGGCGGCCGTACCGACAGTGCCGTACTCGCCTGGGCGTTCACGCCGCTGACCGCCACGGCCGACCCGCACATCGACGAGCTGATGGGCCGCGCACGGGAGGCAGGCGAGGGCGCCGTCCCCGTCACGCCCGAGCGCGGGGACGACACCGAACTCACCGATGCGATCGAGCAGGCCGTCGACGGCGAGGACCCCGGTCCCGTGATCGCTGCCGTCGTCCAGATGTCGGAGACACCGCTCGCCGACCTGCCCGAGCGTTCGCTCGGCCGGGTGGCGCGGGCGGCCGTCACGGCGCTGGGCGCGGACGGCGGCAGCGTCACCGAGCTGAGCCTGCCGAGCATCGGGGCCACCGACGACGACGTGCGTGACGCCGATCGGGTGCAGTACGAACGGCAGCAGGGACCGTGCCTCTCCGCCGTCACGGAACAGCGGCTGCAGTACACGGCGGACATCGCGGCGGACGAGCGCTGGCCGGAGACGGGGAAGGCCATCCTGGCCGAGAGCGGGTTCCGCACCGTCCTCGCCGCCCCGCTCATATGGGACGCCAAGGTGCTCGGCGTCCTCAACGTCTACGCACGTCGCGCTGATGCGTTCGCCGCCAGTCAACAGGACGTGGCGACCGTCCTGGCCGGGCCCGCGGCGGCGATCGTGTATCACGGCCAGGTCGTCCGGAAGGCGCGCGAGCAGGCCGAGAACATGCGCCGGGCGATGGGCAGCCGGGCGGTCATCGAGCAGGCCAAGGGCATCCTGATGGTCAAGCGCGGCCTGACCCTCGCCCAGGCGTTCGACACGCTCGTCAAGTACAGCCAAGACCACAACCGCAAGCTGCACGACGTGGCGAGCGAGATCGTCGCGAGCGCCTCACCCGGATCGCGGTGACTCCGTGACCGCGCGCGGGCCGGTCGGCAGGGGCGCGCCCGGCTCGCGGTGGTTCTCCTCCCCGCCGTCGGCCGGCTCCCCCGTCTTGGTCCGGTGCTCGAGGAACCGGAGCAGCTCGACGGGGAACGGCAGCACCAGTGTCGAGTTCTTCTCCGCCGCGACCTCGACCACGGTCTCGAGCAGGCGTAGCTGCAACGCGGCGGGGGTGTCGGCCATGACGGTCGCCGCCTGGGCTAGCTTGTCCGACGCCTGCAGCTCGCCGTCGGCGGAGATGACCCGCGCACGGCGCTCGCGCTCGGCCTCGGCCTGACGCGACATCGACCGCTTCATCGCGTCGGGCAGCGCCACGTCCTTGATCTCCACCCGGTCGATGTGGATCCCCCACGCCACGGCCGGGCTGTCGATCATCACCTCGAGGCCCTGGTTCAGCTTCTCCCGGTTGGAGAGCAGGTCGTCGAGGTCGCTCTTGCCGATGATCGAGCGCAACGACGTCTGCGCCACCTGCTCGACGGCGAACAGGTAGTTCTGCACGTCAACGACCGCTCGCACCGGGTCGACGACCTTGAAGTAGACGACGGCGTCCACGCGTACCGTCACGTTGTCGCGCGTGATGCCGTCCTGACCAGGCACGGGCATCGTGACGATCTGCATGTTCACCTTCTGCATGCGGTCGACGACGGGGATCATCAACCGCAGCCCCGGATCTCGCACACCGCCGGCCAGCCGTCCGAACCGGAAGAGGACCGCGCGCTCGTACTGCCGGACCACCCGGACGCCGAGGCCGAGCCACACCAGCGCGGCGGCCCCTAGTCCGATCAACGCATCGACGAAGGCCATGTTGATCACCCGCTGTGCCTATCCCACCCCACCGAACCCCACGCGCTCGCCGACGCTCGCTGCGGTGATCTTCCATGCTACGCCGCATGTCTGTATGTGCATCTATTGCGTGAACTGCCTGCCGACCTGTTGCGAGGCCGCAACGGCGGCGAAGCCGTAACGAAGCATGGCGGCCTCGTAGTCGTGCACCGCGGCGACGAGCGGTATCCCGCCGCGGGCCGCCGCGACCACCCGGTCGGCGAGCTCGGCCGCGTCGCGCAGTGCCACGGCGGCGCCGATGCCCGCGGGCACCATGCAGTGGATCGCGTCGCCGACCAGCGTCACCGGCCCGCTCTCCCAGGCCGGTACGGGCACCGACGTGCGCATCGACGAGGCCTTGACCGTCCCCGGGTCGGACCGCTCGACGATCCGGCCGAGCGTCGGATGCCAGTCGGCGATCACGCCGCAGACGGTGTCGGTGAGCATCCGTCCGTCCATGGCGTACAGCCGGGACGCGGGGACACCGACCCGGTCGACGGCGACGCCGAGCACCCACATGACGTAGTCGCGGGTGTCGCGGAACCGCAGGCCGGGCGCGAGCTCCGCTGCCGCCTCGGCGGGATCGGTGCGGAACTCCATGCCGGCGAGCGGCAGGAACCTGCCGTCGTCGCCGACCACGGTGGAGAAGCCGTCCAGTGCGTACTCGGGCACCATGGCACGCACCTCGTCGGTGAGGGGCGCCTTGCCGAACACGACGGCGATGCCGGTGTCGACGACCATGGCGTGTGGCAGGAACTGTTGCCGGACAAGGGATCCCGAGCCGTCCGCGGCGACGAGCAGGTCGGCGTCCGCGCTGTCACCGTCGTCGAAGTGCGCCCGGACGCGCCCACCGGGCAGCTGTTCGTAGCGGGTGAAGGCCTTGCCGTAGTGCACGACGTCGCCCAGCCCGTGCATCATGACCTCGCGCAGGACCAACCGGTCGACGGACAGGTGCTCGTCGTCCGGGTCGGCGTCGCCGAAGTCGGTGACCCGGTTGAGGACGGACAGCCGCGGATCGTAGACCGTCACGCCGGAGCCCGGCTTCCCCGCGGTCGCCCGGGCGAGCCGGAACAGCTCGTCCGGCAGGGAGCGCCGCAGCGCCCGGCTGCCCTCCGGCGCGATGTGGATGCGGTAGCCCTGCCCCCTGCTCGCGATGCCCGCGTCCCGCTCGTACACAGCCACCTCGATCCCCGCGCCGCGCAGCCCGTGCGCGAGGCAGGGCCCGGCCAACCCGCTGCCGACGACGACCACCCGTGGTCCACCCGTCATGGCTCTCTCCCAGCTCGATACGCGATATATCGCGTCATCGTAGCCGACGAGATATATCGCGTCCAGGTCTCGGTTCAGCGCGGCCGGCGCCGGGACCACACGGCGGCGCCGAGCGCGGCCACCGTCGCGAGCAGGAGCCAGCACCCGACCAGCACCGTGAGGCCGGTCCAGCCCGACGACCCGTACGCGGCGCTGCCGATGACCCCACCGACACTGCTGCCCACGTAGTAGGCGAGCAGGTAGACGGCGGCCGCCTGGCTCCGGGCCGACGCCGCCGCGCGGGTGCCGACCCACGCACTCGCGGCCGAGTGCGCCGCGAAGAAGCCCGCGGTGAACACGACCAGGCCCGCGAGCACCAGCGGCAGCCGGTCCGGCCAGGCGAGCACCAGGCCGCCGAGCGCGCTCGTCAGCGCGAGCACGACGACCGCCGTCCGCCCGATGCGTGCGGCCGCCCAGCCGGCCAGGGTGGACGAGACGCTGCCTGCGAGGTACGCGAGGAACGCGAGCGAGGCGAGCGCGGGCGACAGCCCGATCGGCGGCCGGATCAGCCGGAACGACAGCACGTTGTAGACGGCGACGAACCCGCCCATGCCGAGCAGCGCGACGAGGTACGGCCCGAACAGGACCGGGTCGCTCACGGCACGGTGCAGGCCGGCGTGCAGCGACCGCAGCCGCGGCGGCCGGCGAACCTGCCCGCGCGGCGCCGGCACGAGGACGACGAACACCACGGTCAGCGCCGCGGCCGCGGTCCCGACGGCGAGGACGCCTGCGGGCCAGCCGTCGGCGTCGCCGACAAGTCCGGCGACCAGGCGCCCGGACAAGCCGCCGAGCGACGTGCCGGCGACGTAGATGCCCATGCTCGAGGTCACCTGGTGATCGGGCAGCTCGTCGGCGACGTACGCCATCACCACCGACGGCACGCCTGCGATCGCCACCCCCTGGAGGACCCGCAACGCCACGAGGACCGACAGCGATCCGGCCAGCGGCAGCAGCAGGCCGACGCCCGTCGCGGCGGCGAGCGAGCCGATCATCAGCCGGCGCCGGCCGAGCACGTCGGACACGGCGGCGAGCGGGATGCCCGCGAGCGCGAGCCCCGCCGTGGCGGCGGAGATCGTGAGCGACGCCTCGGCCGGGGTCAGGTGGAACCCCGCCGCGATCTGCGGCAGCACCGGCTGCGGCGCGTAGAGCAGAGCGAACGTCGCCAACGCCGCGGCAAGCAGGGCGACCCGGACCCGGCGCAGCCTGGCCCGCTCGGCACTATTGACAACGGTTGTCATTTACAACAAGCTGATGGACGACGGCTACCTCACGTAGCCGCCAGCCTACTGACACGGCACAGCTTGGGGGTACTCGAATGTCCCTGTCCGTCCCCGCCCATCTGCTCGAGGACGCGCGGCGCGGCCGCGTCCTCGACCACGACTTCGTGGAGTGCGTACGTGCGTCGCTGCCGTACGCGTACGCCACCGTGGCACGGCTCGCCGCCCGGCTCGCCGGCTCGGACCGGTCCTTCGTCGACAACCAGGAGGCACCGCCGGACGAGACCGCTTGCGGCGAGCTGCTCCGCGCGATGTCCAGCGACGCGATCCGCGGCGCGCTCGAGCGCCACTTCAACGTCGTGCTCGCGTTCCAGACCTGCCACCGCGTCGCCGTCTTCCCGCCCCGGGCGCGCACCAGCCCCGAGTACCGCGACTTCACGTCGGTGGAGAGCCAGCTGCTCAACCAGCGCGCCGGCCTGGTCAACTGCTGACCCCGCCGCCGCTCCCTTTCCTCGCCCCTCCTGTCGCGCCCGGGTGACACGATGGGGCTGTGCAGGTCTGCCTGTTGGGTCCCGTGCAGGTCCGCACCCGCGACGGGCGGGTGGCGGCCCCGCCCGGTGCCCGCCCGCGGGCACTGCTCGCCCGGCTGGCGCTGAGTCCCGGCACGGTCGTCTCGTCCGACGCACTCGCCGACGCCCTCTGGGGCGAGCGGCCACCCGGCCCGAACGCGTTGCACACCGTCGTCTCCCGCGTGCGCCGCGGCCTCGCCGAGGGCGACGCCGGTGTGCTGCTCGAGTCCGGTCCCGCGGGGTACGCGCTCGCCGTCGCGCCGGACGACGTCGACGCCACCCGCGCGGAACGCCTCGCCGACCAGGCCCGCGAACGCCTCGCGGCCGGACGACCGGAGGACGCGCGCGAGCTGGCCGAGACCGCGCTGGCACTCTGGCGCGGCGACCCGCTCGCCGACGTCGGCGAGGCGCCGTTCGCCGCCGCCGCGGCCGCCCGCCTCGCCGAGTTGCGGCTGCAGCTGCACGAGACCGCGATCGCCGCCCGGCTGGCCGTCGACGGCAGCGCCGACCTCGCCGCCGTCCAGGCGCTGGCCGACGCGCACCCGCTCCGCGAACGGCTGCAGGGCCTACTGATGCGTGCCCTGTCCACGGCCGGGCGACAGGCGGACGCCCTCGCCGTCTACGAACGCACGAGGCGCGCGCTGGCCGACGAGCTCGGCGTCGACCCGTCACCCGAGCTGCAGGACGTGCACGTCGCGGTGCTCCGCCAGGACGGTCTGGCCCGGCCCGGCGACCACACGGACGCAAGGCCGCACACGAACCTGCGCGCGCAGCTCACCAGCTTCGTCGGCCGCGAGGACGACGTCGACCGCCTCATCGTGGCGGTCGCGTCGGGGCGGCTGACCACCGTCGTCGGCCCCGGCGGCGCGGGCAAGACCCGGCTCGCCACCGAGACCGCAGCACACCTCGCGCACGCGTTCCGCGACGGCGCGTACCTCGTCGAGCTCGCGCCGGTGCACGATCCCGACCACCTACCGCAGGTGGTCTTCACCGTGCTCGGCCTCCGGTCCCGGCGGCTGTTCGGCAGCACCATCGAACCCGACACGCTCACCGCGGCCGACGTCGTCGAGCTGCTCGTCGACAACCTGTCCGGCGCCGAGCTGCTGCTGATCCTCGACAACTGCGAGCACGTCGTCGAGGCCGCGGCCGCGCTCACCGACACGGTCCTGGCCGCCTGCCCGGACGTGCGCATCGTCGCTACGAGCCGCGAACCCCTCGGCATCACCGGCGAGAAGCTTCACCCGCTCGGCCCGCTCGCGCTGCCGCCGCCGCAGGTGAGCGCGGCCGACGCGACGAGCTACGCGTCCGTGCAGCTGTTCGCCGACCGCGCGGCCGCCGTGCGGCCGGACTTCTCGGTCGACGGCGACGCCGACGCCGTCGCGTCGATCTGCCGCGGGCTCGACGGACTCCCGCTCGCCATCGAACTCGCCGCGGCACGGACGCGCGCGATGTCCGTACGCCAGATCGCCGACCGGCTCGACGACCGGTTCCGGTTGCTGACCGGCGGCAGCCGTACCGCACTCCCCCGGCACCAGACCCTCGCCGCCGTCGTCGACTGGTCGTGGGACCTCCTCGACAAGCCGGAACGCCTGCTGTTGCAACGACTCTCGGTGTTCTCGGCGGCCGCGACACTCGCCGACGCCGAGGACGTCTGCGCCGACGACGAGCTGCCACGCGAGGACGTCCTCGGCCACCTGACGGCGCTGGTCGACAAGTCACTCGTCGACCCCGTCGGGGACACCGAGATCCGCTACCGGTTGCTCGAGACGATCCGGGTCTACGCCGCCGACCGGCTCGCGGAGTCAGGCGACGAGCGGCGCATGCGCGACCGCCACGCCCGGCACATGCTCGCCGTGGCGCGGCAGGCGGAACCGTTGCTGCGTACCGCCGATCAGCTGCGCTGGATCACCCGGCTCGACGGCCTGCGCGACGACCTCTTCGCGGCGCTGCGGTGGAGCGTCGACCGCGGGGACGCCCGTACGGCGATCGGCCTGGCCGCATCGCTCACGTGGTACTGGGCGATCCGGGGCATGAACTCCGAGCTCGGTGACTGGCCCAAGCGTGCGCTCGCCGTGCCCGGCGAGTCCGATCCCGTGGAGCACGCCCTCGCGCGCGCCATCGGTTTCCTGGGCGGCGCGGAGGCCGACGACATGGAACCGCCGGCCATCGGGCGACGGCTGCGTGCGGTGCAGGACGAGATCGAGCAGCTCGACAGCGCGGCCGCGCACCCGTTCCTCGCGATCGTCGGTCCGGCGGTGCACCTGTTCTCCGGCGAGATCGAGCAGGGCGTCGAGTCGCTCGGCCGGATCATCGACGGGACCGACGACCCGTGGACCGCGGCGATGGCCCGGTTGTTCCGCAGCCGGATGGCCGAGAACCTCGGCTGGATCGACATGACGGTCTCGGACGAGGACGCGATGCTAGCGGCGTACGAGGAGATCGGCGACCGGTGGGGCCTCGCGATGGGCATGATCTTCCGGGCCGGACGACTCGCCCAGCGGGGTGACCGCCGCGCCGCGATCGAGATGTACGGCCGGGCGATCGAGTACGAGCGCCAGCTCGGCGCGAACGACGACATCGCGCAGTCGCGGGTCCGGCTGGCCGAGCTGCACGCGCTCTGCGGCGAGTTCGCCGCTGCCCGGGAGAGCCTCGACGAGGCCAGGAGGATCGCCGAACGATTCGGTTCGCCGCAGCAGGAGGCGTTCGTCGACCTCGGGTACGCCGACCTCGCGTTCCGCGAGGGCGACCTGGACATGGCGCACGCCCTCGCCGAGGCCGCGCTCGCGAAGGCGCGCCGTTCCCATCACGGGCCGCCGCAGCTGACGGTCATGTTCCTCGTCGCGCTCGCGAGGTACGACGTCGCCGCCGGGCGCCTCGCGGCGGCACGCGCATGGCTCGATCGCGCCTACGGCGTCATGACGCGCGAGCCGATCCCCGACACGCCGATGCTCGCGCAGGTAGTGGAGAGCTACGCCGCACTAGCCGTGGCGTCCGGCGACCCGGAGTCCGCGGCGCGGCTGCTCGGCGCGTGCCGTTCGCTGCTCGGCAGCCCGTACTCGCCGAACCTCGACCACGACACACTCGTGCGGCAGACGTGCGACGCCGTCGGCGAGCGGTCGTACGACCGGTTGTTCGCCGAGGGCGCCGCACTCGAGCGCGAGGCCGCGCTGGCGTGGATCGCCGACTGGACGGGCGTCCAGACCCGGTCAGGTGGTGCGTCGGTAGACGGCGACGGCGACCGGGGCGAACACCGCGACGACGACCACAGCGGCGACGAGTGAGATCACGACGTCGCCTGTCGCGACGTGACCGGTGAACAGCCCACGTACCGCGGTGATCAGGTGGCTCACCGGGTTCACCTTGACGAACGCCTGCAGCCAGCCGGGCAGCGTGCTCGTCTGCACGAACAGGTTGCTGCCGAAGGTCAGCGGGAACATGACCACGATCGCGAGTCCCTGCACGCTCTGCGGCTTCTTGGCCAGCAGGCCGACCAGCGCGGACACCCAGCTCAGCGCGAACGTGAACGCCAGCACCAGCAGGCTCGCCGCGACCACGCCGAGGATGCCTCCGGTGAAGTGGAACCCGAGCACCAGCCCCGCGATCAACACGATGAGCAGGCTGATGACGTAGCGGGTGACGTCGGACAGGACCGTGCCGAACAGCGGTGCCCACCTGGCGATGGGCAGGCTGCGGAACCGGTCGAACACACCCTTGGTGATGTCCTCGGCGAGACCGGTGCCGGTGCCCATGCTCGCGAAGACGACCGTCTGCACGAGGATGCCGGGCAGCACGTACTGCAGGTACGTGTGCCAGTTCCCGGAGATCGCGCCCCCGAACAGGAACACGAACAGCACGATGAAGATGATCGGCTGCAGCGTGAGGTCGAGCAGCTGTTCCGGCGAGTGCTTGATCCGGGTCAGGTTGCGCCACGCGATCGTCAGCCCGTGTCGCAGGCCGGCGAGCGGTGTGATGCGGTGCCGTTGCGGCCTGACGATCGTGGCGGTCATACCAGGCTCCTCTGTGTCGTCTCGTCCGCTGCGTCCTCGGCGCGGTGGCCGGTCAGTGCCAGGAACACCTCGTCCAGGCTCGGCTGCCCGAGCGTCAGCTCGTCGACGACGACCTGCGCGGCGTCCAGCCGGCGCACCAGCGCGAGCAGGCTGCTCGGGTCGTTGGTCGGCGCTGTGATGGTGACGCCGTCCGCCTCGCCGGTGGGCGCACCCGAGGCGACGTCGGCGAGCATCGCCTCGACGGCGGGCGCGTCGGCGGCCTCGCGCACCCGCACGCGTAGCGTCTGCCCGCCGATCCGCGTCTTCAGCTGTGCCGCCGTGCCGCTCGCGACGACGACCCCGCGGTCGAACACGGTGATCTCGTCGGCGAGCCGCTCGGCCTCGTCGAGGTACTGCGTGGTGAGCAGCACGGTGACGCCGCCGGCAACGAGCCCGCGGATGACGTCCCACACGTCGCCGCGCGCCCGCGGGTCGAGCCCGGTCGTGGGCTCGTCCAGGTAGAGCACGGTCGGGTCGCCGACGAGGCTGGCAGCGAGGTCGAGCCGTCGGCGCATGCCGCCGGAGTAGGTCTTCGCACGGCGTCCGGCGGCCTCGGTGAGCTCGAACCGCTCGAGCAGCTCGCGGGCGCGCGCCTTCGCGGCCCGGCGCGGCATCTCCAGCAGCCGCCCGATCATCAGCAGGTTCTCCGCGCCGGTGAGCTCCTCGTCGACGGACGCGTACTGCCCCGTCAGCCCGATCAGCCGGCGCACTTCATGCGGCTGGCGGACGACGTCGTAGCCGCCGACCCGCGCGTGCCCCTCGTCCGGGCGGATCAGCGTGGACAGCACGCGCACGGCCGTGGTCTTGCCCGCGCCGTTGGGCCCGAGCAGGCCGAGCACGCGCCCCTGGGGCACGACCAGGTCGACGCCGCCGAGCGCGACCGTCCTGCCGAAGCGCTTGACCAGGCCCTCGGCCTCGATGATGTTCGTCATGCGTCCAGCATCCGCGGCCCGCCTGTCAGCGGGCGCACACCGCGCTGGCAGCGGCTGTCAGCCCGGTTGCGGCAAGGAAGGCACAATGGGCTGCGACCGACTGCAGCCGGGCGAGATGGCGGAGTTGTTCCATGACTGACGGTGGTGCACCGAGCGCACAGGGCGAGGTCGTCGACCTCTGCCGCGAGCTGATCAGGATCGACACCACCAACACCGGCGACGACTCCGGCCCGGGGGAACGCAAGGCGGCTGAGTACGTCGCGAGCCGGCTCGACGAGGTCGGCCTCGAGTACACGGTGTTCGAGAGCGCGCCACGCCGGGCGAGCATCGTCACCCGGTTCGGCGGCGCCGACTCGTCCCTGCCGGCGCTGCTCGTGCACGGCCACCTCGACGTCGTGCCCGCGCGGGCGGACGACTGGCAGGTCGACCCGTTCTCCGCGGAGCTGCGCGACGACTGCGTCTGGGGGCGCGGCGCCGTCGACATGAAGGACATGGACGCGATGATGCTCGCGCTGCTGCGCGAGTACGTCCGCACCGGGCGGCGGCCGCGGCGCGACGTCGTCTTCGCGTGGCTGGCCGACGAGGAGGCGGGCGGCAAGCTCGGCGCCAAGTACCTGGCGGCCGAGCATCGCGACCTGCTGGACGGGTGCGACCACGCGATCAGCGAGGTGGGCGGCTACTCGTTCGAGGTGTCGCCGGACCTGCGGCTCTACCTCGTCGAGACCGCGCAGAAGGGTCTCGCGTGGATGCGTCTCACCGTGGACGGCACGGCGGGCCACGGCTCGATGACCAACCACGACAACCCGGTGACCGAGCTCGCGCAGGCGATCGGCCGGCTGGGCTCGTACGACTGGCCCGTCACGCTGACGCCGACGGTGCGCGCGTTCCTCGAAGAGGTGTGCGACGCGTTCGGCATCCCGTTCGACGAGAACGACCCCGGTCCCGCGCTCGAGCGGCTCGGCCCGCTGGCGCGGTTCGTCGGCGCCACCTTCTCGCACACCGCGAACCCGAGCCGGCTGGACGCGGGCTACAAGGTGAACGTCATCCCCGGCCGCGCCACGGCCGAGGTCGACGGCCGGTTCCTGCCCGGGCGGGAGGACGAGTTCTTCGCGACCGTCGACTCGCTGCTCGGCCCGCGCGTCCGGCGGGAGATGATCCACCACGACATCGCGCTGGAGACCTCGTTCGACGGCGCGCTGGTGGAGTCGATGATCGCGGCGCTGCGGGCCGAGGACCCCACGGCCTGCGCCGTCCCGTACTGCCTGTCCGCCGGCACCGACAACAAGACCTTCGCGCCGCTCGGCATCCGCGGCTTCGGCTTCGTGCCGCTGCGGCTGCCGGCCGACCTCGACTTCGCCGGCATGTTCCACGGCGTCGACGAACGCGTCCCGGTGGACGCCCTGAAGTTCGGCGTGAGAGTCCTCGACCGCCTGCTGACCACCTACTGACGCCCGCACGCGACCGGCGCGCCCGACCCCGGCCGGCGCGCGCCCGGTCGCACGCCCCCTTCTCCAAATGAGGCTCTCCTGTCGTTTATGTGGGTAGTTCGGGGCGGTAGTCGCCGACGGTGAGTTTGGCCAGGGCGATGAGGGCGTCGATGTTGTGGAATCCGAAGGCGCGTCGGGCGATGAGCCGG
>DASUWX010000020.1:0-17418 GCA_036378185.1 Streptosporangiales bacterium
CTCCGGGACCGGGCCACCGACCTGCCTAGGTCACCGAATGATCATGTTATGTAGGCCATTTCTGTGATCACGCCGCGAACGGAACCTTCACACCGCCTGCCCACGGTGTGAAGGTGGTGCTCGCGGCGTGATCACGAAGACGAACTACATAACATGATCATTCCGGCCGGGACCCCGGCGCACCGGTGACCCGGGTGGCCGGCGAGGAGGCGGTGCGGATGAGGCTGTTCGCGGCCGTCCTGCCGCCCCCCGAGGTGGTGGCCGAGCTGGTGGCCGCGACCGAGCCGCTGCGGACCCAGCTGTCCCGCCCGCGCTGGGCGGACCCGACCCGGATGCATCTCACCCTGGCGTTCTACGGCGAGGTCGCGGACGCCACCGCCGAACGGCTGGTCGGGCGGCTCGCCCGGGCCGCGGGACGCCGCCCGGCGATGGAGCTCGCGTTCGCCGGCGGCGGTGCGTTCCCGAACGCGCGCCGGGCCCGCGTGCTGTGGGTCGGCGTCGAGGGCGACCGGGTGCGGTTGCGGCAGCTCGCCGACTCGGCGGCCGCGGCGGGCCGGCGGCTGGGCCTCGGCGGTCCGGCCCGGGCGTACCGTCCCCACGTCACACTGGCCCGGCTGCGCGAGCCCGCCGACGTCCGTGCGCAGGTCGGCGCGTTGGCCGAGTACCGCGGCCGCTCCTGGCGGGCGGGGGAGCTGCTGCTCGTCCGCAGCCACCTCGGCCCGGAGCCGAAACACGAGACCTTAGCGTCCTGGCCGCTCGGCGGCTGACCGGGACACCGCCTTCCCGCCCGCGGCCGCCTGCCATCATTGCCACCCGAGTCGAGAGGCGGATCGGGTGACACGGCACGAGCAGAGCGGGTTCGACGGCGACCGGCTGGTGCTCGTGCATCATTCGCCCGAGTGGACCCGGCGGTTCGGCGTGCTGGCCGTGCTCGGCGTCCTGGTGTCCGCCGGCTGCGTGTGGCTCACGTTCTGGGGCAGCCGGCACGGCATCGGCGCCGCCGCCGTCGTCACCGCGTTCCTCGGGACGGTCGCGCTCGTGCTCTGCGTCCCGTTCGTCGTCGCCCTGGCGGCCCGGCCCCCGACGCTGCGGGTGGACGCCGCCGGCGTGGTGGCGGCACCCGACCGCGCCCGTACCTTCGAGATCCCGTGGGCCTCGGTACGGTCGGTGGGAACGGCGTCGCGGGACGGCCGGCGCGTGCTCTACGTCGTGCACGTCGACACCGGTTTCTGGGACCGGCTCGGGACGCGCTGGTTCGGCGAGGGTGAACGCCGCCACTGGCTCCCCGACCTGCGCGACAAGATCACGGTGCGGCCCACGGGCATCGACGTCGCCGAGGCGCTGCGCGTCACCAGGAAGCTCGCCCCGGCCTCCGTGCCGGTGGATACGCTCGAGGGGTGAACCCGCGCACCACCCGGTGGCTGCTGCCGCTGGTGCTCGCCGTGCTGGTGGCCCTCGTCGTCCTCGGCGCGCTCCTGCGCTAGCGGGCCGCCCGCCGGGCCCGGAACGTCCGCACCCGGTCGACGGCCCGGAGCACGAACGGGGAACCGATCCAGCACGCCGCCGCGGCCCACGGGGTGACGAACGCCAGCGGCACCGACAGCAGGAACAGGCCGATCAGGATCCCGCGCCGCTCCGCCCAGCCGCGCAGCTGCGTCGGGGCGTCCTCGGTGAGCAGCGCCCGGTTGCGCAGGTGCAGGTGGATGCGGAGCAGCGTGAGCCAGGTCAGGGCCTGGATGAAGCCGTAGCACGCGAGCCGCAGCGAGGTGCTGTGGTCGCTGCCCTGGCCGCCCCCGCCGGTCATCAGCTTGGTGACGAACGGGATCACCACGATGAGCAGCAGCCACTGCATGTTCCGGCTGATGGTCGCGCGGTCGATCCGCTCGATGTGGGCGAACAGCTGGTGATGGGCCTGCCACGCGCTCCCGACCACGTAGAAGCTGAGCACGAAGGCCCCGTACTCGCTGCCGTTCGCGCGGAACTGTGCGAGCACCTCCGACACCGTGTCGCCGCCGGGGACGGGCAGCTCGAGGGCGAGCAGCGTCATCGCGATCGCGACGACCGCGTCGGAGAAGAACACCATCCGATCCGGATCGTGCAGGACGACCCGCTGCTCCTGCGAGTCGGGAACCGCCACGTCAGGGCCTCCTTCGGGGTCGGTAACTCGGCACTGTGCCACCCGGCATTCGACCACGACGGGCCGCCTACGGCAGGATGGCCTCGTGCGACCTGATCCGCGACGGGCGGTAAGCGCCCGAGTGCTCCATGCCATGGCAGCGTGGACGCCGTGGGTCGAGGGCGAGGTGCGCGGCCTGAGCCAGGTCGTGCGTTCGGGTGACGTCGTCGTCGACGTGGGTGCCGCGCTCGGCATCTACACCTGCGTGCTGTCCCGGCTCGTCGGGCCGACCGGCGTGGTGGTCAGCGTCGAGCCGCTGCCGCGGCTGCACGCCGGCTACGACGCCTGGCTGCGCCTGCGTCACGCCGCCAACGTGTCCCGCTACGACTGTGCGCTGGGCGCCGAGGCGCACACCGCGAAGGTGAGCGTCCCGCTGCGCCGCGACCGCCCGGTCGCCGGCCGGGGGTTCGTCACCACCGGCGCGGCCGGGCTCGGCTCGAACCAGGAGTTCGCCGGGCACCGCGAGTACGACGTGCCCGTGCTGACGCTGGACCAGCTGGTCAACCGGATGGACCTCGACCGCGTCGACTTCGTGAAGGCCGACGTCGAGGGCGCCGAGCTGGACTTCCTGCGCGGCGCCCGGGCGACGATCGAGAGGTCCCGCCCCGCGGTGCTCCTCGAGGTCGAGGACCGGCACCTGCGCCGGTACGGCTACTCGTCCGGCGACGTGGTGGGCTGGTTCCGCGCACAGGACTACGACATCGCCGTCTGGTCGGAGGGAGGGTGGCGGCCCGTGTCTCGCGTCACCGAAGGGCGCCGCAACTACCTGTTCCGGCCGGTGGAGAACCCGTCATGACCGCGCGCCGCAGGTACGCGTTCGCCGCGGTGGTCGCCGCGGTCGCGGCCGCGGTGCCACTGGTCGCGTCCCACCCTCCGGCGGCGCACGCGGCGCCCGGCGCCAAGACCGCGTTCACGTTCACCGACTCCCGGATCGACTCGTCCGCGGGGCTCGCGGTGCTGCCCGACGAGCCGGGCTACGTGTTCACGATCAACGACCACGCGCCCACCCGCATCTTCGGGATCGACCCGAGCACCGGTCACTCGGCGGCGACCATGCGGCTGCGCGACGCGCGTGTCGTCGACTGGGAGGCGATCGCGCCCGGTCAGGACCGCACCCTCTGGGTCGGCGACATCGGTGGTAGCGGCAGCCCCCGGCGCGCCGTCACCGTGTACAGGTTCCAGCTGCCTGCCCAGCTGAGCACGGGCTACTACTCGTCGACCATGTACCGGCTGACCTACCCGGACGGGCCGCACGACGCCCAGGCGCTGCTCGTCGACCCGTCCGACGGCACCGCGTACGTCGCCACCTACGGCTCGGGTGGCGGCAACCTGTACGAGGCGCGCAACCTGTCCGCCGGCGGCGCGCAGCTGCGCAAGGTCGGCTCGGTGCCGGCGAACGTCACCGACGGCGCGTACCGCCCCGACGGCAAGCAGTTCGTGCTCCGCACCCCGGACAAGGCGTACGTCTACTCCGCGCCCGGGAAGCAGATCGGCACGATCGCGCTGCCCCACCAGCGGCAGGGCAAGGGCATCGCCTACACCGCGAACGGCAACGCGCTGCTGCTCAGCGGCGCCGGGGCCAACAGCAAGGTGCTGCGGATGAAGGTGAGCGGCGCGCTCGTGACGTCGTCGGGCACCCCCACGTCGTCACCCGGGTCGACGGCGTCGCCGAGCCAGACGGCCGGTTCGAGCTCGAACGACGGCGACAGCGGCTTCGCCAACCTCGCGTTCATCGTCGGCCCGTTCGTGATCGCGGCAATCGCGGTGCTCGTGGCGTTGCTCTTCCGCAAGCGCACGCCCGGTTACGAGGGCGGCCACGGCGGCGGCGCGGGCTCGCGGGACTACCGGCGGTACGAGCGCGACGAGCCGTACCCGCCGCCGCCGTACGGCGAGCGGGACGAGCCGCGACCGCCGCCGGAACAGCACGACCCCCGTTACGACCCGCGCTACGAGCCGGCCTACGACCGGTACGGCGACGGTGGGCGGCCGGATGCCGGCGGGGGTGGCCGGCCGGCGGGATCGCGGCGCAGGTCCACGGGGCGACCCAGGCGACCGCGCCGCGGCAAGGGCGACGAGTCGGTGCCGTTCTGGCTCCAGGACTGACGGTTCAGCTCGTTCTCGGCCGCGGGTACGGCAGCAGCGCGGGCACCCGCCTGCGGTAGTCGCGGTACTCCTCGCCGAACGTGGCGACCATCATCCGTTCCTCCGCCCACACCCGCCAGTAGACGAACGGCGCCGTGCAGGCCAGCGTGGCCAGCACGGAGCCGAAGCCGAACACCAGCGTGGCGCCGAGCACGAGGCCCGCGATGCCGGTGTAGATCGGGTGCCGGACGAAGCGGTACGGCCCGCTCGTCCGCAGCGCGTGCTCGTCCTGCACCATCGGCCGCGCGGCCCACATCGTGCCGAGCACCCAGCGCGCCCAGATCATCAGCACGCTCGAGGCGACGACGACCGCGAGGCCGGCGACGGCGAGCACCGGGTTCCAGAAATGCAGGTCGCGCCACACGTGGTGCGGCACGGCGATCGTCAACGCGAACACGGCAGGGACCAGGACGAGCAGCCACGGCTCGGGGAAGAACGTCCGCACGAGATGCCACAGCCGGTGGCGTGGCGATCCCCGCGTCCTGGCCGCGAAGTAGACCGCGCCGGCCAGCCAGGCCAGGCCGACGAGGTCGACACACCAGATGGTCAGGTCCGAAAGCAGCACCCGGAAGCTCATGTCTCCAGCGTCGGCCGACCGGCGTTCTGCGAACACCACCCGTGGGTGGAGCCGCCTCGACCACGGGGTGGAGTCCGTCAGCCGGCGGCGTACCCGTTCGGGTTGTCGCGCTGCCAGCGCCAGTGGTCGGCGCACATCTGGTCGAGTGACCGGGTGGCGCGCCAGCCGAGGTCGCGCTCGGCCTTGCCGGCGTCGCAGTACGACACCGGCGCGTCGCCCGGGCGCCGGGCGGTCACCTCGTACGGCAGTTCGTGGCCGACGGCGCGCTCGAACGCGTGCAGCACCTCGTAGACGGACGAACCACGGCCGGTGCCGAGGTTCCACGCGTTGGCGCCGGGGAACTCGGCGACGTGCGCGAGCGCGGCGACGTGCCCCTCGGCGAGGTCCATGACGTGGATGTAGTCGCGGACGCCGGTGCCGTCCGGCGTCGGGTAGTCGTCGCCGAACACCATCAGCTTCTCGCGCCGGCCGACGGCGACCTGGGCGAGGTAGGGCACCAGGTTGTTCGGGGTGCCCTGCGGGTCCTCGCCGATCAGCCCGGACGGGTGCGCGCCGACGGGGTTGAAGTAGCGCAGCAGGGCGAACCGCAGCCGCTCGTCCGCGGCGGCGACGTCGGTGAGAATGCGCTCGATCTGCACCTTGGTCTCGCCGTACGGGTTGACCGCGCCGAGGGGGAGGTCCTCGCGCAGCGGCATGTCCTCGGCGGCGTCGTGGATGCCGTAGACGGTGGCCGACGAGCTGAACACCATGGTGTCGACGCCGTGGCGGTCCATCGCGTGCAGCAGGGCGAACGTGGAGCCGAGGTTGTTGTCGTAGTAGCGCAGCGGCTGCGCCACCGACTCGCCGACCGCCTTGAGCCCGGCGAAGTGCACGACCGCCTCGAACGAGCCGTCCGCGAAGACCTTGTCGAGCGCGTCGGCGTCCCGCAGGTCGCTGACGTGCAGGGGCACATCGGCACCGGTGATGGTGCGCACACGGTCGAGCGACTCGCGGTGCGCGTTGACCAGGCTGTCGACGACGGCGACCTCGTGCCCGGCCTCGACCAACGCGACGACCGTATGGCTCCCGATGTACCCGGCCCCGCCGGTGACCAGCACGCGCATGAGAGCGAGCGTACCGACGCGCCGCCCCCACCCGCGGCGCCCTTCCCCCGCGCCATGTAAACCATGCCGGTGGTGGCTTTACACGGGGCATGCGCCTGGTAAAGCCACCACCAGCCGTGTAAGGCGCCTACCGGTAGGCGCGACGGCGCCTGGCTCGGGCGAAGGCGGCCCTGATCCGCGCGACCGTGCGGACGGGGTCGGCGAGATCCGCCCAGGTGATCCGGACGATCTCGTACCCGAGCTCGCGCAACTTGTCCTCGCGCACCTTCTCGGCGAACAGGTCGTCGACGGGGGAGCCGGGCCCGAGGCCGTACTTCATCTGCCCGTCGAACTCGACGATGGTGCGCTGCTCGCGGAACAGGAAGTCCACCCGGCCGACGAGGACGCCGGCGGCGTCGAATATCGGCACCTGGAGCTCCGGCGTAGGCAGATTCTGCGTCTTGAACAGCACCCGGCAGCGAGACTCGCCCGGGCTCTCCGCAAGGCCGTCGGCGAACGCGATCACCCGCCCGACCTTGTGCGACCCGGGAGAACCGCGGACGGCGGCCAGCGCCGCTTCGAGCGAGGCGTGGGTCACCTCACCTGCATGGAGCGCCGAGTCCGCGAGGACGACCGCCGACTCGAAGGAGCAGATCGTCGCGGTGTCCACCACGGAACGCGCAGGCACGGTGACGAGCAGGCCGTCGCGTTCCTGGACGTGCTCGGGTGGAAGGTGTGCCCGGTGGTGGTCGATGCCGGCTTCTCGGCGGCTGCCGCCCCTGCGCGTGCGGGCGAAGTGGACCACGGACAGGTCGCAGTCCCACAGCGCGAAGCCGTGCAGCGCGGCGGCCGAGGTGTGGCTCAGGACGGCGCTCCTCCGCAGCACCAGCGCGGCGGCGTGGATCCGGACGAGGTACCTCGCCACCTCATCGAGCCCGAGATAGGTCTTCGCCTCGGTGTACACGCCGGTGCGGAGGCGCAGCCACTCGCGCGTGCGAAGGAGATGCTTGACCTGGTCGGGCGAATAGCCGCATTCGAAGGCCTGGCGCCGGCTGAACGCGCCACCCTGTCGTTCGGCCAGGCAGCGGAGGGTCATGTCCATACCGCCGAGGATGACCGTGGCGTGGCCGTCCGGACCGTCGAACGGGGAATCTGTGGACGGCGTCTGCGCCGTCCACAAGGGGGACGCCCGCGCGCTTTACACGGCTGGTGGTGGCTTTACACGGGACCTGCCCCGTGTAAGGCCACCACGAGCATGGTTTACATGGCGCGGGGGGAGGGACCGGAAGGTGGCGGGCGCCGCGCCGCTGCCGCGCCCCCCGGGCTAGAGGCGGGACAGGACGTGGTCGATGCAGGCGGTCAGGGCGCTGACGTCGGCCGGGTCGACGGCGGGGAACATGCCGATGCGCAGCTGGTTGCGGCCGAGCTTGCGGTACGGCTCGGTGTCGACGATGCCGTTGGCACGCAGGATCGCCGCCAGCCTCTTGGCGTCCACGCTCCCGGCGAAGTCGACCGTGCCGACGACGGACGACCGCTGTGCCGGGTCCTTGACGAACGGCTCGGCGAGCTCGGACTTCTCCGCCCACTGGTACAGGCGCGACGCCGACTCGGCGGTGCGGCGCGTCGACCAGGACAGGCCGCCGTTCTCGTTCAGCCAGTCCAGCTGGTCGGCGAGCAGGAACAGCGTCGCGATCGCCGGCGTGTTGTACGTCTGGTCCTTCGCCGAGTTCTCGATCGCGGTCGCCAGGTCGAGGAACGCGGGGATGTACCGGCCGGACGCCTTGACCTCCGCGACCCGCTCCAACGCCGCCGGCGAGAACACCCCGATCCACAGGCCGCCGTCGGACGCGAAGCACTTCTGCGGCGCGAAGTAGTAGACGTCGAACTGCGTCGGGTCGACGGGCAGCCCGCCGGCACCGCTGGTGGCGTCCACGACGACGAGCGAACCGTCCGAGGCCGGCCGCTGCACCGGCATCGCCACACCCGTCGACGTCTCGTTGTGAGTCAGCGCGTACGTGTCGACGCCCTCGGACGTGGTCGGGTCCGGGTGACTGCCCGGCTCGGCCTCGACGACCGCCGGGTCGGCCAGCCACGGCGCGGACCGCGTGGCCGCCGCGAACTTGCCCGAGAACTCGCCGAACACGAAGTGCTGCGACCGCTCCCTGACGAGGGAGAACGCCGCCGCGTCCCAGAACGCCGTCGAGCCGCCGTTGCCGAGCACCACCTCGTAACCGTCGGGCAGGCCGAACAGCTCGCGCACGCCGTCGCGCACCTGCCGCACCAGCCACTTGATCGGGTCCTGGCGGTGCGACGTACCGAGCAGGCGGGTACCGGTGGCGGCGAGTGCGCTCAGCGCCTCGGTACGCACCTTCGACGGGCCACAGCCGAATCGGCCGTCCGCGGGGATCAGCTCGGCGGGAATGACGATGTTCGTGTCGAGGTCTGCCACGCTTCGAGGCTATACGGTCACTTTCAGCCGCCGGACCCGACCTTGTCGTAACCGGCGACGTCCGTCGCGGGTCGGGCGGCCGGCCCGACGTAACGAGCCGACGGGCGGATCAGCCGGCCGGTCTTCTTCTCCTCGAGGATGTGCGCGCTCCACCCCGCCGTGCGCGCGGAGGTGAACATCGCCGTGAACTTGTCCGGCGTCACGCCCGCGAAGTCCAGCACGATCGCCGCCCAGAACTCCACGTTGGTCTCCAGGACGCGGTCGGGCTTGCGTGCCCGCAGCTCCTCGAGCGCCGCCTTCTCCAACGCCGCCGCCACCTCATAGCGTTCCGCGCCGAGCTCCTTCGCGGTACGCCGCAGCACCCGGGCGCGCGGGTCCTCGGCGCGGTACACGCGGTGGCCGAAGCCCATCAGCCGGTCGCCCTTGTCGAGCTCGGCCTTCACGTACCGCGTGGCGTCGCCTATGCGCTCGACCTCCTCGACCATGTGCAGAACCCGTGCAGGGGCACCACCGTGCAGCGGGCCCGACATTGCACCGACGGCGCCGGACAGTGCGGCGGCGACGTCCGCGCCGGTGGACGCGATCACGCGCGCCGTGAACGTCGACGCGTTCAGGCCGTGCTCCGCGGCCGACACGAGGTACGCGTCGACGGCCTTCACCTGTTCCGGGCGCGGCTCACCCAGCCAGCGGATCATGAACCGCTCGGTGATCGTCTCGGCCCTGTCGACCTCCGACTGCGGGACCATCGGCTTGTCGGTGCCGCGCATCGACTGGGCGATGAACGACAGCGCCGTCACCGCGGCGCGGGCGAGATCGTCACGCGCCTGGTCCGGCGTGATGTCGTAGAGCTGACGCAGTCCCCACACCGGCGCGAGCATCGCGAGCGCCGACTGCACGTCGACCCGGACGTCACCGGAGTGCACGGGCAGCGGGAACGGTTCCGCCGGCGGCAGGCCGGGTGCGAACTCGCCGTCGACGAGCAGGCCCCACACGTGGCCGAACGTGACCTTGCCGACCAGGTCCTCGATGTCGACGCCGCGGTACCGGAGGGCGCCGCCTTCCTTGTCCGGTTCGGCGATCTCGGTCTCGAACGCGATCACGCCCTCGAGGCCGGGTTTGAAGTCGGACATCGAACCTCCCGTTCACCCTGGCCGCGGCTGGCGGCCGTCGATTCGGAGCTGTCATTCAACTCCTCCCGGCGCGCTCCGTGCCACCCGCAGGGTGTCGCGCGGACGAACGGTCGCCGCCGCCGGGACCGGACGGACGTGGCACGATCAGGATGTGACGCACCCCGATCCCGCCGGCCTGCGCCGCTCGTACGCGAGAGCCGGCCTCGCCGAGTCCGACCTCGCCCCGGATCCGATGGCCCAGTTCGACCGCTGGTTCGCCGACGCCGCCTCGCACCGTGACGTGGTCGTCGAGCCGAACGCGATGGTCGTCGCCACGGTCGACACGGACGGCCAGCCGAGCACGCGGAGCGTGCTGATGAAGCGCTACGACGAGCGCGGTTTCGTCTTCTACACGAACTACCTGTCGCGGAAGGGGCGCGAGCTGGCGGGGAACCCGCGGATCAGCGCGACGTTCCCGTGGTACCCGCTCGAGCGGCAGGTCGTCGTCCGCGGGCAGGCGGAGAAGGTGAGCCGCGAGGACAGCGCGGCGTACTTCGCGGTGCGGCCGCGCGGTTCCCAGCTGGGTGCGTGGGCCAGCGAGGAGCAGTCCGCCGTCGTCGCGTCCCGGGACGTGCTCGAGCAGCGGTACGCCGCACTGCAGGAACGCTGGCCGGAGGACGTCGAGGTCCCGCTGCCGGACTTCTGGGGCGGCTACCTCATCGTGCCCGAGACCGTGGAGTTCTGGCAGGGCCGCGGGGACCGGATGCACGACCGGCTCCGCTACACCCGGACGCCGGCCGGCTGGCGCGTCGACCGCCTCGCGCCGTGACGGCGGGGCCGTCCGGCGGGTCCCCGCATCCGGCACCGGCCCAGGCGCCTCCCCGGCGGTTTGGGTGGCGGCGCCTGGTCGGCGCCGTGGTCCTCGACACGCAGCCGCTGCGCGTCTCGCCGCCGTACCGGCGGCTCTGGTTCGGGCTCAGCGTCTCGCAGCTCGGCCAGCAGATGACCCAGGTGGCCGTCGCGATCCAGGTGTACGACCTCACCAGGTCGTCGTTCGCCGTCGGCCTGGTCGGCGGTGTCGCACTCGTGCCGCTGATCGCGTTCGGCCTGTACGGCGGTGCGATCGCGGACGTCGTCGACCGCCGGGTGCTCGGCATCGTCACGTCGACCGCGCTCTGGCTGCTGTCCGGCGTCCTGCTCGTGCAGGCGCTGCTCGGCCTCGGGTCGGTCGCGCTCATCTACGTGGTCGTCGGCATGCAGGCGGCGTGCTTCGCGGTGAACAACGCCACCCGGCAGGCGACCATCCCGCGCCTGGTGCCCGGACGGCTGCTGCCGGCGGCGAACGCGCTCGGTCAGATCTCGTTCAACCTCGGCTTCACCGTCGGCCCGCTGATCGGCGGCGCCGTGATCGCCGTCTGGCACGTGCAGGCCGCGTACGCCGTCGACGTCGTCACGTTCACGGCCGCGCTGTACGCCATGTGGCGACTGCCTTCGATACCGCCGCTGGGACAGGCCCGCAGGGCCGGCATCCGCACGGTGATCGAGGGTTTCGCCTATCTGGGCACGCGGCGCAACGTGCTCATGTCGTTCCTTGTCGACATCGCCGCGATGGTCCTCGCGCAGCCGCGGGCACTGTTCCCCGCGCTGGCCGCCCACGTGTTCGGCGGCGGCTCGCGGACGGTCGGCCTGCTGATGGCCGCACCTGCGATCGGCGCGCTCGGCGGTGCGCTGTTCTCCGGCTGGCTGGGGCGCGTGCGCAGGCAGGGGCTCGCCGTCGTGCTGGCGGTGCTGTCGTGGGGAGCGGCGGTCACCGGGTTCGGGCTCTCGCCGATGCTCTGGCTGGGCGTGGTGCTGCTGGCGATCGCGGGCTGTTCGGACATGATCAGCGCGGTCTACCGCAACACGATCATGCAGGTGGCCTCTCCGGACGAGATGCGCGGACGGCTGCAGGGCGTCTACACCGCCGTCGTCGCGGGCGGCCCGCGGCTGGGCGACATGCGCGCCGGCACCGTCGCGACCTGGACCGGCGAGCCGGCGTCCGTGGTGATCGGCGGGGTGGCCTGCATGGTGGCCACCGTGCTGCTCGCGATCGGCTTCCCGCGGTTCGTCCGCTACGACTCGCACGACCCGGAGCCGTAGCTCAGCCCGCGGCGGCGAACCGCTCCGGTTCGACGACGATCCACACCGACTGCGCGCGGCCGAGCACGCGGCCGTCGGAGTCATACAGCGTCGACGCCGTACGCACCTTGCGGCCCTCCCGGCCGAGGATGCCGGCGACGGCCACGCACTTGTCGCCGGCGTACGGGGCCTCGTCGACGATGCCGGTGACGGTGCCGAGCAGTGCGGCCTCGGAGCCGAAGTCCCACGCCCAGCCGGCGGTGCAGTCGAGGACGGTCCAGGCGAACTCCGGCGGGATGACGCCGGACTCGTCGCCGTCGGCCAGCAGCGAGTCGTCCGGCACCCACGAGGTCGCCACCCGGCCGTCGCCGACGGTGCCGGGCTCCACGCGCAGGCCGTCGCCCTCGGCGCGCGCCGGGCCGCAGCCGAAGCAGGTGGGCATCGGGTGCCGTTCGCGCCCGGCGAACCGCTCGCGGGCCGCCACGGCGTCGGCGTAGCTCACCGGCTCGAGCGGGTCGGTGTCGAGCTCGCCGGGCCGCGCCTCGGCGATGCGCGCGCCGTCCAGTTCGACCGTGACGTCCTCGCCGGTGACGGTCACGTCCAGCGGGGTGTCGAGCGGGACGGGGGAGCGCAGCACGACGGTGACCGCGCGCGGCTCGACGCCGTGCGGTGCGGTCTCGTCCGCGGAGGTGACGCCGACGTACGAGGCCACCCGGCTGGCGACGTAGCCGCCGTTCGCAGAGCGCGGGGGACCGTTGAACCGGCGGGGGACGACCAGCATGCGACCGACCGTATCGCGGTGGCGGGCCTCGCCGCTCCGGGCGAGGTCCACGTGGGTACCTTGTCGTCCCTATGGGGGCCACAACGTACCCACGTGGGCCCGGTTCCACATCGTCGTGGTGGCGTCGCTTGCCCTATGGGGGCTACGACGTACCCACGTGGGGCCCTGGGAGAGCGGAGGGCGGCCGTGATGCGAGGGGTGTTCCTGCCCGGCAACCGTGAGGTGGTCGTCCGCGACGACCTGCCGGACCCCGTGCCCGGCCCCGGCCAGGTGCTGCTGCGGATGCGGGCGTCCACGATCTGCGGCAGCGACCTGCGCGCCATCTACCGGGAACACCTCGGCGAGGGACCGGAGGCCTACCAGGACGTCGTCGCCGGGCACGAGCCGTCCGGCGAGGTCGTCGAGGTCGGCCCGGGCTGTGTGCGGCTTGCGCCCGGCGATCGGGTCGCCGTCTACCACATCGCCGGCTGCGGCCAGTGCCGCGACTGCGTGGACGGGTACTTCATCAGCTGCACCTCGCCACGGCGGGCGGCGTACGGCTGGCAGCGCGACGGCGGGCACGCCGACCTCCTGCTCGCCGAGGAGTCGACCTGCGTCGTCCTGCCCGACTCGCTGAGCTACCTCGACGGCGCCTGCGTCGCGTGCGGGTTCGGCACCGCCTACCAGGCGCTGCTGCGCGCCCGGCCGTCCGGCCGCGACGACGTGCTCGTCACCGGGCTCGGCCCCGTCGGCCTCGCCACCGCGATGCTGGCGGCGGCGTTCGGTGTGAGTTCGGTCACCGGTGTCGACCCGTCGCCGGAACGCCGGGCGCTCGCGCTGGAGCTCGGCCTGGTCGGGGCGGCACTCGACCCGGGCGAGGCGACCGGTGCGCTCGGTGCCGGTTGCTCGGTCAGCGTCGACTGCTCGGGCAGCGCGGCCGGACGGGCCACCGCGATCGCCGGGACCGCCCGGTGGGGCCGGGTCGTACTGGTCGGCGAGGGCGGCGAGCTGCGGGTGGACGCGAGCCCGCTGCTGATCCACCGCCAGCTCACGGTGCACGGCTCGTGGGTGACGAGCGTCGGTCACATGCAGGACCTCGTCGCGCTCCTGCACCAGCGCGGGCTGCGCCCCGAGCGGGTCGTCACGCACCGGTTCGGGCTGAACGAAGCGGCGCGGGCGTACGAGATCGCCGACTGCGGCGCCGCCGGCAAGGTGGCCCTCGTGATGGAGCCGACGAAGCCGTAACGCCTTCGCCACCCGTTGCGATGAGACCTGTGCGAAGAGTGTCCGTTTCGTAGTCGACTCCCGTGGCGCGGCTCGGAGCTCATCCGCTACATTGCTCCACGCAGCACGGAGTGTGGCAATGCCGTCGCCGTCCGTGCCCGCAGCCGCCCCGATGTCCCTCCCTCCAGGACAGAGATGAAGCTTTTCGTAACCGAGCCGTCACTATTCGCTACTGCCCTCGTTCTCCGTGTCATGAGATCCGCACGGCCCGTCTCCCGCGGGCGGACCGCGGCGGCCGCCGCCGTCCTCACGGCGCTCTGCCTCACCGCCACCGCATGTGGCTCGTCGGACGCCGGCGGGTCGAACTCGTCGTCGGCCGTCTCCACGCCGCACGCCCAGAAGATCGACGTCAAGGGGCCGCTCAAGGCCGCCACCACGTTCGCCAAGATCGACTACGCCCCGCGCGACACCGCGCCGGACGCGACCACGGACGGCACCGTCGTCCATCCCAGGAGCGTGCAGCTGATCTACACCGCGCCCGACGGCACGGCGTTCGCCAAGCTGCCCGTCAAGCAGCTCGGCAACCCCACGTGGGTGCCGGTCATCGACCGCCGCGACGGCTGGCTGCACGTGCTGCTGCCGTCGCGTCCCGACGGGTCCACCGGCTGGATCAAGGACGGCGCGAAGCTCGACACCGCGCACACGTCGTCGGTGATCCGGGTCGACGTCGACGCCCGCAGGCTGACCCTCACCAAGGACGGCAGGCAGGTCGGCAGGTGGACCGTCGCCGTCGGCAAGAAGCAGACGCCCACGCCCCGCGGGCGCACCTTCCTGATGGCGTCGATCATCGACGCCAAGCAGGCCAAGTACACGCCGATCGTGTTGCCCCTAGGAACCCATTCGCAAACCCTCGACACGTTCGGCGGCGGCCCAGGCACGGTCGCCATGCATGGCTGGACCACCGACCCCTCGGTGTTCGGGCATGCCGTGAGCAACGGTTGCATCCGTGTACCCACGGCTGCGTTGACCAAGCTCCGCCAGGTGCCGCTTGGCTCACTGGTCCTCATCCGGTGAGAACCCCCCGAGAGATGAAATCGCAAGGAGGCCAAACCCAGATGGCATGGAAGAAGATCGCTGGCGTCGGGATCGCCGCCGCGGCCGGCATCGGGATGCTGATCTCCACGGTCAGCTCCGCGAACGCCGCGGCGTTCCCCGACCAGGCCTTCGGTCTGCAGGTCCAGGCGTTGGGCAAGAACGTCGTCGCGCCGCTCCCGCTCGCGCAGACGCCCGACGGCTCGCTCGTCAAGAAGGCCGTCGTCGAGATCCCCGCGCGGGACACCGACGCGATGGTGTCCCTCCCGATCCCGGACAACGCCCCGCTGACCGTCGGTGCGCTGGAGGCTCAGGCGAAGGCGGGGCACGCCCAGGCGCGCACCGTGAACCTGAACCTCGGCGGCCGGCACGGTCTGATCACGGCCAAGCTGGTGCAGGCCAACTCGGACAAGGGCAAGTACGGGTCGACGAGGATCGTCAACCTCCGGCTCGCGGGCAACGACCTCTCCGGTCTGGTCGCGAACCCCGACCCGAACACCGAGATCGGCATCCCGGGCATCCTCACGGTGACGCTGAACGAGCAGCAGAGGGGCGACGGCACCCTCACGGTGAACGCCATCCACGTGAAGGTGCTGCCCAACCTGACCTCCGGTCAGCTGTCCGCCGTGACGCACACCCTGGACGTCCAGGGCCTGCTCAACGTCGGCTCGGGCACGGCATCGCTCGACTCGGTGATGAAGAAGGCGAGCCCGACCCAGCGGGCGCAGCTGCGCTCGGTGGAGGCGAAGAAGCAGGCGAGTGACGCGCTCGTCGACGTCATCGTCTCCAGCGCCACCAGCGGCAACAAGACCGGCGGCGGCCCCTCGGGCGGTCCGTCCGGCGGCCCCTCCGGCGGCCCTTCGGGCGGTCCGTCCGGCGGCCCGACCACGGGTCCGACCCAGGCGCCCGCGCCGACCCCGGTGCAGACCGAGCACCCGGTGACCGGCTGAGGTACTGATTCACCAGATGCGCCCGAGGACCCGTCCTCGGGCGCATCTGCTTCGTCCCCCTGTGTAGGTACGATGCCCAGGTGACCGTGTTGCCCGACGTCCTCCTCCGCTCCGCTCCTCGCTCAGGCGCGGTCGCCGGGTACGTCCGGCCGCTCGTTCTCGCTGCGGTGCTCACTTCGGAGGCCGACTCGTGACGGCGCACGGCCTCATCGACACGACGGAGATGTACCTCAAAGCCGTCTTCGAGCTCGAGGAAGAGGGCATCGTCCCCCTGCGTGCGCGCATCGCCGAGCGGCTCGGCCAGAGCGGTCCCACCGTCAGCCAGACCGTCGCCCGGATGGAGCGCGACGGGCTGCTCAAGGTCGAGGGCGACCGTCACCTCGAGTTCTCCGCGCACGGCCACCGGTACGCCACCCAGGTGATGCGCAAGCACCGTCTCGCCGAGGTGCTGCTGCTGGACGTGCTCGGCCTGGAGTGGGAGCAGATCCACGTCGAGGCCTGCCGGTGGGAGCACGTCATGTCCGACGACGTCGAGCGCCGCATCGTCGCCCTCTGCGACAAGCCCACGCAGTGCCCGCACGGCAACCCGATCCCCGGCTTGGACGAGCTGGACGTGCCCCCCTGTCCCGCTGCCGAGTCCGGCCTGCGTACCGCGGGTGAGGTCGCCGCGACCGGCGCGGCCGACGTCGTCGTGCGGCGGATCAGCGAGCGGGTGCAGGAGGACGTCGAGTTCCTGCGCGACCTGCACGTGCACGGCCTGCTGCCCGGCGCCGAGGTCGGTGTGACATCGCGGGGCGACGCCGTCGAGATCACGGCGAAGGGCGGGCGCCCGCTCGTCCTGGACCGGCACCGCGCCGACGCGATCTTCGTCACGCCGCACTGAACCCGGGGCTCCTGTCGCCGGCTCCTCGCCCGACCCTCACGTGGGTACGTCGCAGTGGCCATAGCCGTTGCGATGTACCCACGTCGGGGCTCCGGGCCGGTCTCCGCCCGCTTCATGCCGGCGTGGCCAGCCTGGCCACCTCCTCGCGGACGTCCTGCACCAGCGTGTCCGGGCGGACGTCCAGGCCCGACACGGCGGAGAGGAAGCTCGGCAGGCCCGGCAGCACGTAGCCGTCGTCGGTGCGCACCGTCCGGCCGAGCCCGGCCTCGGCGTCGGGAAGAGACGGATCGGTGAGCCGGGCTCGGGTCTGCTCCCAGGCGTCGACCACCTCGCGGGCGTCCGGCACGCCGAAGCCGTGCCCGACCGGCGCCGCGTGCCGCAGCACGACCAGCGGGCTGCCGCCGAGCCGGCGCGCGACCCGCATCCGGAGGCGCAGGTCCTCGCGCACGCCGGACGGCAGCTGCGTGCGCACGGTGCAGTCCGCTGCACAGAATCCGGCGCAGGCGGCCAGCGCGTCCGCGACGTGCGAGTGGTGCCGGTCCAGGTAGCTCAGCCACTCCGCGACCGGGCGCGACGCGACCGTGGCCGCGATGCGCGCGGCGCGGCGCTCGACCGGCCCGTGCTCACAGGCGCGGTCGTCGCTCGCCCAGAGGCTGCCCGGTCGGCGCACGTACCCGCCCAGCCGAGCCGGGTCGGCGGCGTGCCCCAGCACCGGCTGCCAGACCAGCAGCGGCAGGTACTCGTTCAGGATGTGCAGGGCCGACAGCGCGCGGGACATGTCGCCGCGCATCCACCGGATCGCGACCACCTCGAGCATGAGCCGGTACGCCGGCAGCAGGGACTCCAGTGCGCCCCG
>DASUWX010000021.1:0-9825 GCA_036378185.1 Streptosporangiales bacterium
CGCCCGAGCCGCCGGACCCGCCCGAGCCGCCGGACCCGCCCGAGCCGCCGGTCGGGTCGGTGCCGTTCGAGCCGTCCTGGCCGGCCGAACCCGCGGTGTCGGTCTGGGTGGCGTCCGGGCCCGCGCTGCCCGAGCCGGCGCCACCGCTCGGATCTGCGCTGCCGGGGCCGGTGGCGTCCGAACCCGCGGTGTCACCCGGGCCGGTGCCGGCGCTCGACCCGTCGTTGCCGCCCGAACCCGCGCTGCCGCTCGTGTCCGGCGCGGTGTTCCCCGTGCCGGACCCCGACCCGTCGCTCGAGGACGGGCTCGAGGCTCCGGTGGAGCGGTCGGACGACGTCGACGGGACGCCGGTGGGCTGCGGCGGCGAGGGCTCGGCGGGCGTGGAGTCGGTCGAGTTGGCGCCCGACGACGAGTCTCCGCCGCTGCTGTCGGTGCCGCTCCCGCCCGAACCGGTGTCGGTGCTCGGCGGGGTGGACGGCGAGTCCGTCGGCGTGCTGCTCGGCTGGTCGCCGTTCGAGGTGGCCTCGGGCGGCGAGGAGGTGCTCGGTGGCTGCTGCGACGTCGACGGGACGCGCTGTGGCGACGTGCCCTGCGAGGTCGGCTGCGTGCCGGGAGCGGGAGAGCCGGTGACGGGGATGTCGCTCGTGAGCGAGCTCGGCGGTGCCGCGGTCGGGGATGTCGCCGGCGTGCCGCTGGACGCCGGCGGGTCGGACGGCTGGCCCTGGCTCTGGCAGGTCGTGCCGCGACCGCACTGCGCGATCAGCAGCTTGCTGGCCTCCTTCGCGAGCCGGTCGACGAGGTTCAGCGAGGCCCCCGCGACCGACTGTGAGGCGGCCGGGAGCTTCCCGAGCATGCCGCTCAGCGTGTTGTGCTGCCGCTTCGTGAAGTCGTCGAGGTACGCGAGCGGCGCTGGGTCGCCGGAGCGCTGGTACGCACGCCGCAGCGCCTGTGCGCCGCGGTCGGTGTAGCCGTTCATCGTGGTGAGCGTGGAGTTCACCAGGCCGGCGAGGTGGCGGTTGGGCTGGCGGTCCTCGGTGGTGACCGCCGCCTCCCGCCAGGTGCCCTCGTGGTCGAGCAGCCCGGAGACGTCCTGCAGCCGGGCGCCGGCGAACCTCAGGTAGCTGTACCCCTTGGCCTCGTCCGAACGGGCGAGCGCGATGCTGATGCTCTCGCCGCGCAGCTTGAGCCCGTACAGGGTGTCGCCTGGGAGGGCCTTGGTGGTGCCGAAGCCGATGCTCACCAGGGCGACGGCGGCGGTGAGCAGCGCGGTCGTCGCCGCGAGCCCGCGCTGCACGCGGAAGCCGTCGAGGACCCCGGCGAGCAGCGACCGCGGCTCTTCGGGCCGGCTCGCGCGTGCCGCGTTGACGATCCGGCGCCGTACCGCCAGAGTGAGTTCCGGAGTCGGTCGCAACGGCATCGACCGCAGGGCATGGGCGAGGCCGACGAGCCGGGAGGTGCTCGGGTCTTGAGGGCCGGGCGCGTCGGGCTCGACGCCCCGCGCGAACTCTTCCACGCGGTGGCGCCCACTGCCTCGCCACAGCATCCTCATCCGGCCCTTTCGACCTGCCCCCACCCGCTCCTACCCGGCAAACGAGCAGTTGGGGCCGGTGGTTACGGCCATCCCACGCCCGTGTGGACGGAACGTGCCGGTGGCTCAGCGCAGCTCGTCGGGGAGCAGCCGGCCGAGTGCCCGCACCGCGCGGTACTGGAGCGCCTTGACGGCGCCCTCGTTGCGGCCCATGATCCGCGCCGTCTCCGCGACCGAGAGGCCCTGGAGGAAGCGCAGCACGATGCATTCCTGCTGCTCCGAACCGAGCTGGCGGACCGCCTCCACCAGCGCGACGTTCGTGAACGACTTGAGCACGGTGTGCTCCGGGCTCTCCTCGACGCGGTCGCTGTCGAGCATCTCGGCGGTGGTGACCTCGAGGCGGTACCGCGACGACTTGAAGTGGTCCGCCACGATGTTCCTGGCGATCGTCACGAGCCACGCGCCGAAGTCCCTGCCCTGCCAGCTGAACGTGTTCAGCCGGCGGAACGCCCGGAGGAAGGTCTCGCTGGTCGCGTCCTCGGCCAGCTGCAGGCTCCCGACGCGGTAGTAGACGTACCGCTGGACCAGCTCGTGGTAGCGGTCGTAGAGCCGGCCGAACGCCTCGGCGTTGCCGTTCTGCGCGGAACGCACCAGCGCGACGACCTCGGCCTGGTCCGGGTCGTCGGCGACCGGCGCCTCGCGGCGCGTCCGGCGCAGCAGCCGCGGCGGCGCGAGGCCGGGTAGCAGCCCCGCCGGGTCGGCGGCCTCCGTCTTGGCGACGGGCCCGCCCATCGGCACGGACACCGCCATCGCGCCGATGGATCCGGCGAATGCGGGCTGGAACGGCCCCGCGAACAACTGCTCGAGCATCGCTCCGACCCGGCCGGCGAAGCCGGCGAGGACGGCGTTCCCCCGCTCGAGGCCGCGCGACACTGCGCTCGGTCGTGGCATCTCCTGCGTCCCCCTGCTACCGGAGCAGACGTCCTCGTCTGGCTCCGGGTCCTGGTCCGGCGGTCACGCTCAGTGCATTCCTCGGGTGCGCGCGCACCATGCTAGGGAATGCCGTAGCCCGCTATCTAGGGTCTAACGTCAGTGTTGTTTCTGCGTGTTGTGTCACTATGCCCCCATTGGTAACACCAGTCGCGCACGCCGGAGGTGTCGGATATTGACTCGTGTCGAGCTGTTGGGCAAGGCCGACTGCCATCTGTGCGACGATGCGCGCGCCGTCGTCGCACGGGTCTGCGGCGACCTCGGCGTCGAGTGGACCGAGCGTGACCTGTCGAGCGCGCCGGATGAGCTGGCCCGGTGGTGGGACAAGATCCCGGTGACGCTCGTCGACGGCGAGGTGCACAACTTCTGGCGGGTGGACGAGACGCGGCTGCGGGCAGCGCTGGCGAAGCGGCGGCGGGCATGACCGCGACGGACGAGCACTTCGGCTACGGCCCGCACGTCGGCACCGCCCAGGCGTTCGGGCTGCACCACGTCCAGCTGGCGATACCGCCCGGTGGCGAGGACGCGGCGCGCGCGTTCTTCGTCGGCGTCCTCGGCATGACCGAGGTGGCCAAGCCCCCCGAGCTCGCGGCGCGCGGCGGGCTGTGGGTGCGCGCCGACAGCCTGGAGATCCATCTCGGCGTCGAGCCCGGGTTCCGCCCCGCCAGGAAGGCGCACCCCGGCATCCGGGTCGCCGACCTCGACGCGCTCGCGGCGGCTCTGGCCGCGGCCGGCGTCGAGCCGCGGTGGGACGGTACCTTCCCCGGGCACCGCCGGTTCTACGCCGACGACCCGCACGGCAACCGCCTCGAGTTCATCGCCCGGGCCGACTGAGGCTCCCGTCCCGCGGCTCTCGGTCGGTGTCGGGCGGCAGGACGTCGGACGCCTCACGCCCCGTGCCGGCCCGGAGTGCGCACCGCGCGCTGCCAGCTGAACCAGCACCAGCAGGCCACGACGATGCCGGCACCGCCGGCCAGGCAGATGGTGCCGGGCAGGCCGAGCGCGGCGGCGACGGCGCCGGCGGCCGTCGTGGCGGCGCCCTGGGCCAGGAACAGCAGTGTCTGGGCCAGGCCGAGCGCCTGGCCGCGGTTGGCGTTCGGCAGGATCGAGACGAACGCCTGGTTGGCGGCCAGGTTGTACCCGCCGGCGAGACCCGAGACGAACAACAGCCCGGTCGCGGCGTAGAAGCTCGGGGTCAGCACGAACGGCAGCAGGGCGACGAGGCCGATGACCGCGAGCGGGCCCATCAGGTTGACCCGGCGGCTCGGCCGGATCAGGCGGGTGAGCAGGATCGTGCCCAGGGCGATGCCGAGCGGCCCGGCGGCGAGCATGCCGCCGGCGTACGTCGCGGTCAGCCCGAGCTCGTGCTTGACGTACGGGACGGCGAGGGCCTCCGGCACGACGTAGAACCCCGCGAGCATGCCGAGCCCGATCAGCGCGCGCAGCCGCTGGTCGCGGAAGATGGTCGCGGTGCCCTTGGTGAGCACCTGCCGCATCGGCGGCCGGGTGCCGGCGTGGGGAGCGGGCCGGTCGCGGACGCCGACGCGGAACAGCAGCGCCGACAGCGCGAAGCTCACCGCGTTGACGGCCAGCGCCCAGGGCGCGCCGATGGTCGCCACCACCGCGCCGCCGATCGCGAAGCCGAGCACCTGGGTCACCTGGCTCGTGGTCTGGGTGACGGCGCTGCCGGTGACGAACAGGTCGCCCGGCAGGATGTCCGGCAGGATCGACGACCGCGCGGCGTCGAACGGCGGCCGGGCGAGCCCGACGGCGAAGACGAGCACGAACAGGGCCCACAACGGCATCCCCGGCAGCACCATCAGCGCGACCAGCACCGCGCGGACTAGGTCCGATGCGATGAGCACCTCGCGCCTGCGGTAGCGGTCCGCCAGCGGGGAGAGCACCGGCCCGGCGAGCAGGTAGGGCAGGTAGGTGACGCCGTAGGTCATCGCGGTGAGGAACGGCGAGCCGGTGCGCTCGTAGACCAGGATCGACAGCGCGATCTTCGCCAGCTGGTCGCCGATGCCGGACTGCGCAATGGCGACCCACAGCACCTGGAACTCGCGCACCGCGAACGTCTCCCCGAACCGCGCAACGCGGTCTTCCGGGGGGTTCGTCGTCATGGATGCGTCCCCGTCCGCCATCAGCGTGGACACTATCGCCACGGGCGGGCGGTGTCTGCGTCGATCCCCAACGTGAACGCACCGCAGCCCAGGTGGCGCTCCGCTACCCCGGCCGGACTGTGGTGGACGATCTCCCCGCCGCGTACCGTTGGAACATGGCGATGCCGAAGTTCCTCGACCAGCCGGTGAAGCCGCTGGGCACGCTCACCGCCGTCGTCGGGGCGTTCATCGGGGTCTTCGCCTACGGCCAGATGCGCGACCAGCTCGGCGTGATCGTCGTGTTCATGCTGCCGGTCGTCGTGCTCGGGCTGCTCGCCCGCCGGCGCAAGGGCCTCGGGGCCTGGGGGTTCCTGCTGATCGCCTGGGTGATCTTCATCCTCGGCGGCGGCGTCCTGCTCCACTCACACTAGGGCGCGGCCGCTCACTTTGTGCGATCGTTCACAAGGACGTAGCCTGGGCGGGTACAGCACGAAGTTCGGGTGCAGGAGTCCAGTGACGTCGTCCAGCCGATCGACCGGTGCGGTGCCGCGCGTGCGTGCGGGCCGCGACCGCGGGATCCCGGACGCCACGGTCGCCCGGTTGCCCGTCTACCTGCGCGCCCTCACCACCCTGAGCGAGCGGGGGACGCCGACGGTCTCGTCCGAGGACCTCGCCTCGGCCGCGGGGGTCAACTCGGCGAAGCTGCGCAAGGACCTCTCGCACCTCGGCTCCTACGGCACCCGCGGTGTCGGCTACGACGTGCAGTACCTCATCTACCAGATCTCCCGGGAGCTCGGCCTCACGCAGGACTGGCCGGTCGTCATCGTCGGCACGGGAAACCTGGGCCGCGCGCTCGCCGACTACGGCGGCTTCATGTCCCGGGGTTTCCGCGTCGTCGCGCTGCTCGACGCCGACGCGGCCAAGGTCGGCATGCAGGTGGCCGGCATGACCGTCCAGCACGTCGACAAGCTGGAGACGGTCGTCCGGGAGGCCGGGGTGGCGATCGGCGTGATCGCGACACCGGCACCGGCCGCGCAGGAGGTGTGCGACCGGCTCGTGGCCGTCGGGGTGCGCAGCATCCTCAACTTCGCGCCGGCCGTGCTGCAGGCGCCGGAGGAGGTGCGGATCCGCAAGGTGGACCTGTCGATCGAGCTGCAGATCCTCGCGTTCCACATCCAGCGCGCCACCGGCGGCGCATCCGTGCCGGTGCTCGCCGACGAGGAAGGAGCCGCGGAGGTGACGACATGACGCTCCTCGTCGTGGGGCTCAACCACCGGACGTCCTCCGTCGAGGTGCTGGAACGGGCCGTCGCGGCGACCGCCGACGGCAAGGTCGCCGCGGACCTCGCCGAGTCGCCGCACATCGGCGAGTCGGCGATCCTCAGCACGTGCAACCGGGTCGAGCTGTACGCCGACGTGGCGAAGTTCCACCCCGGCGTCGCCGAGCTGAGCGGCGTGCTCGAGCGGCACAGCGGCGTCTCCCGCGACGAGCTGGCCGCGTCGCTCTACGTCCACTACGAGGACCGCGCGGTCCAGCACCTGTTCGGCGTCGCCTGCGGGCTCGACTCGATGGTCGTCGGCGAGCCGCAGATCCTGGGCCAGGTGCGGCAGGCGATGCGCGCCGCCGAGGAGGCGGGCACGCTCGGCGCCGCGCTCGGCGAGCCCTTCCGCCGCGCCCTGCACGCGGGCAAGCGCGCGCGTTCGGAGACCGGCATCGACGCCGCGGGCAGTTCCCTCGTGAGCGTCGCGCTCGACGTCGTGACCGAGTCGACGGGCGAGCTCGCCGGACGCCGTGCGCTGGTCGTCGGCGCCGGTGCGATGGGGGCGCTCTCGGTCGCCGCGCTCACCCGCCGCGGCGCGGACGTCGTCGTCGCGAACCGCAGCATCGCCCCTGCGCTGCGGCTCGCGGGCGACTACGGCGGCCGGGCCATCGAACTGGACGCGGTGCCGGCCGAGCTCGCCGTGGCGGACGTCGTCGTCACCTGCACCGGTGCGGCCGGGCCGGTCGTGACCAAGGCCGACGTGGCGGCCGCGCTGGCCGGCCGAACCGGCCGCCCGCTCGTCGTCGTCGACCTCGCCGTGCCGCGGGACGTCGCACCGGACGTGCACGAGCTGCCCGGCGTCCGGGTGGTCGGACTCGACCGGCTCGCCGCCGACCACACCGACTCCGACGACGTCGCCGCCGTCCGGCGGATCGTCGCCGAGGAGGCGGATGCGTTCCGCGCGAGCGTCGAACAGGCGCGCGTCGCGCCCACGGTCGCCGCGCTGCGCGGGGTCGCGGCGCGGGTGGTGGAGGCCGAGCTCGAGCGCCTGCACGCCAAGGCGCCCGGCCTCGACGAGCGGTCGCGCGCGGAGGTCGAGCGCACCGTGCACCGCATCGTCGACAAGCTGCTGCACACGCCGACGGTCCGGGTGAAGGAGCTCGCGTCCGGTCCCGGCGGCGGGTCGTACGCCGCGATGCTGCGGCAGCTGTTCGACCTCGACCCGGACGACACCGAGACGGTCGGGCGGCTCGAGGCCGAGCTGCCCGACGCCGACGTCGCCGAGGCCGTCGCCACACCCGACCCCGACCTGGAGGCGCGCCCGTGACCACGACCAGGACGTTGCGGATCGGCACCCGCGCCAGTGCCCTCGCGCGCGTGCAGACCACGCTGGTCGCCGACGCGATACGCGAGGATTCCGGCTGCGCGGTCGAACTGGTGGACGTCACCACCCGCGGCGACGTCGACCGTGCGTCGCTCGCGCAGATCGGCGGCACGGGTGTGTTCGTCGCGGCCCTGCGGGAACGGCTGCTCGACGGGTCCGTCGACGTCGCCGTCCACTCGCTCAAGGACCTCCCGACCACAATGCCCGACCGGCTCCGGCTCGCCGCGGTGCCGGTGCGGGAGGACCCGCGGGACGCGCTCGTCGCGCCGGAGTACCAGACCCTGGCCGGGCTGCCGCCCGGCGCGCGGGTCGGCACCGGGTCGCCGCGTCGTGCCGCGCAGGTGCGCGCCGCCCGTCCCGACGTCACCGTCGTCGACATCCGCGGCAACGTCGATACCAGGCTCAAGCGGGTCACGGGCGCGGCCGAGGACCGGCTGGACGCCGTCGTGCTCGCGTACGCCGGGCTGGTCCGGCTGGGCCGTGCGGACGAGGTCACCGAGGTGCTGCCGCCCGAGCTGATGCTGCCCGCACCCGGTCAGGGTGCGCTGGCCGTCGAGTGCCGGGCGGACGACGAGGCGACCGCCGTTCTGCTGAAGGCGCTGGACGACGAGTCGACGAGGGTCTCGGTCGCCGCCGAACGGGCACTGCTGGCGACGCTCGAAGCCGGCTGCGCCGCGCCGGTCGGCGCGCTGGCGACCGTAGCCGGGGGTGGCGGAGTCCGAACCGGCGGGGCGGCTGCCCACAACGTGGACCTGCGGGCCGTCGTGTTTGCCCCCGACGGCACCGCTTCGGTAAGAAGGACCGCCACAGGTCCCCTCGGCGAGCCGGAACGGCTCGGTCGCGAACTAGCGGCAGAGCTGCTCGCCGGGGGCGCCGCGGCTCTGATGGGAGAGCAGGAAACGTGAGCGCGGCTCGCACGCGGAAGAAGAAGGCAAGAGGACAGATCTGGTTCGTCGGGGCGGGCCCCGGCGACCCGGAGCTGCTGACGTTGCGCGCCGTCTCGGCGCTCGCCGACGCCGACGTCGTGATCCCCGACGCCGGCGTCGACACCGAGCCGTTGCTCGCCCGCTGTCGCCACGAGGTGGAGGTCATCTCGCCCGAGGAGGACCACGCCGCGACGGCGAAGGTCGTCGTGCGCGAGGCGAAGGCGGGCCGGCAGGTGGTCCGCCTGGTCGCCGGCGACCCCGCCCTGTTCGGCCCGTTCGCCGAGGAGGGTCTCGTGTGCGCCAGGGCGGGACTCGCGTACGAGGTGCTGCCCGGCGTCAGCCCGGCGCTCGGCGTACCGGCCTACGCGGGCGTGCCGCTGACGACCGCCAAGCGCAGGGACGTCCGGTTCCTGTCGGCGGCCGACGTCGACGCCTGGCAGTCGGTCGAGGACGACGCCACGCTGGTGATCCTGGACGCCGGCGGATCGCTCGGCGCCGTCGCCGCCGCGCTGGTAGAGGCGGGCCGCGCCGAGTCGACGCCGGTGAGCGTCACCTGGCACGGCACGACCACCCTGCAGCGCACCGTCGTCTCGACGCTCGCGCAGGTCGCCGTCGACACCAAGGACGCCGAGCCGGACGAGCCGGCCGTCGTCGTGGTCGGTGACGTCGTCGAGCAGCGCGAGAAGCTGTCCTGGTTCGAGACCAAGCCGTTGTTCGGCTGGCGCGTGCTGATCCCGCGCACCCGCGAGCAGGCCGCCCCGCTGACCGACCGGCTGCGTCGCTACGGCGCGGTGCCCGAGGAGGTGCCGACCATCTCGGTCGAGCCGCCCCGTACGCCGCAGCAGATGGAGCGCGCGGTCAAGGGCCTGGTCAACGGCAGCTACGAGTGGCTGGTGTTCACCTCGGCCAACGCGGTGCGCGCCGTGCGGGAGAAGTTCACCGAGTACGGCCTGGACGCGCGCGCGTTCGCCGGCGTGAAGATCGCGGCGATCGGCGAGCAGACCGCGAAGGCGATCGAGGCCTTCGGCATCCGGCCCGACCTCGTGCCCGAGGGACAGCAGAGCAGCGAGGGCCTGCTCGAGGAGTTCCCGCCGTACGACTCGGTGTTCGACCCGATCAACAAGGTGCTGCTGCCGCGCGCGGACATCGCCACCGAGACCCTCGTCGCGGGCCTGGAGCGGCTCGGCTGGGAGGCCGAGGACGTGACGGCGTACCGCACCGTGCGGGCCGCGCCGCCACCGGCCGAGACCCGCGAGGCGATCAAGTCCGGCGGGTTCGACGCCGTGCTGTTCACGTCGTCCTCGACGGTGCGCAACCTGGTCGGCATCGCCGGCAAGCCGCACGCGACCACCGTCGTCGGCGTGATCGGGCCGCAGACCGCCGAGACCGCGGAGGAGTTCGGGCTGCGCGTCGACGTCGTGGCGTCGAGCCCGTCGGTGTTGCAGCTGGCGGACGAGGTCGCCGAGTTCGCCGCGCAGCGGCGCGACGACATGGCCGAGGCGGGCCAGCCGTTCCGCAAGCCCAGCGAGATGCGCAGAGGGGCCAGGCGCCGCAACCGCTAGTCCCGGCTCCCGCCACCCTTGTCACGGGCCATGTAAACCATGCTCGTGGTGGCGTTACACGGGGGCTGGCCC
>DASUWX010000022.1:0-5660 GCA_036378185.1 Streptosporangiales bacterium
CGCAGAGGACGCCGCGCCCGGCGCCGCGCCACCTTGCAGCGGGCCGCGTTCGAGCTCGCCACGCTCGCGTTCGCGGTCCGTGAGATCGCCAACGAGCTGGAGGCGTTCGAGGGCCGCAGGCTAATCGGTTCGCCTGCGGGCGGCGCCGTCGTGGATGCTGGAGACAGGCGGGCGCTGGCGGCGGCGTCCCACACGGAACAGGGAAACGAGGCAGGACGATGAGGACGGCAGAGATCGCACGAAGGTTCGTGCGCTTCTTCGAGGAGCGCGGTCACACGGTCGTGCCCTCGGCCGCCCTCCCCGTGGACGACCCGACCCTGCTCTTCGTGAACGCGGGCATGGTCCCGTTCAAGCCGTACTTCCTGGGCGACGAGCAGCCGCCGTACAAGCGCGCGGTCACGGTGCAGAAGTGCGTCCGCACGATCGACATCGACGAGGTCGGCAAGACCACCAGGCACGGCTCGTTCTTCCAGATGAACGGGAACTTCTCGTTCGGCGACTACTTCAAGCGCGAGGCGATCGAGTTCGCCTGGGATCTCGTCACCCGGTCGCAGTCCGACGGCGGCTACGGGTTCGAGCCGGACCGGCTCTGGCCGACGGTCTTCCGCACCGACGACGAGGCGTTCGAGATCTGGAAGGACGTCACCGGCCTGCCCGACGAGCGGATCCAGCGGCGCGGCATGGCGGACAACTACTGGTCGATGGGTGTGCCCGGCCCGAGCGGGCCGTGCAGCGAGATCTTCTACGACCGCGGCCCCGACTACGGCCAGGAGGGCGGTCCGGAGGTCGACGAGGACCGCTACATGGAGCTGTGGAACCTCGTCTTCATGCAGGAGGTCCGCGGAGCCGGGGAGGGCAAGGAGGACTTCCCGATCCTCGGCGAGCTGCCGGCCAAGAACATCGACACCGGCATGGGCCTCGAGCGGGTCGCGTACGTGCTGCAGGGCGTGGAGAACCTGTACGAGATCGACCAGACCCGGCCGGTCCTCGACCACGCGTCGGAGCTGTGCGGCCGGCGGTACGGCGTGAACCACGAGGACGACGTCCGGTTCCGCGTGGTCGCCGACCACGTGCGCACCGCGCTGATGATCGTCGGCGACGGCGTCGTGCCCGGCAACGAGGGACGCGGTTACGTGCTGCGCCGGATCATCCGCCGGGCCGTGCGGGCGATGAGGCTGCTCGGCGTCGACGCGCCGACGATGCCGGAGCTGCTGCCGGTCAGCAAGAACGCGATGGCGGAGACCTACCCGGAGCTCGAGCGCGACTTCGAGCGCATCTCCACGGTGGTCTACACCGAGGAGGAGGCGTTCCGCGAGACGCTGCGCACGGGCACGCAGATCTTCGACCAGGCGGTGACCGAGACGAAGAGGTCCGGCCAGCAGGTGCTTTCCGGCGGCAAGGCGTTCCAGCTCCACGACACCTACGGCTTCCCGATCGACCTGACGCTCGAGATGGCGGCGGAGCAGGGCCTGTCCGTCGACGAGGACGGGTTCCGCCGGTTGATGACCGAGCAGCGCAACCGTGCGAAGGCGGACGCGAAGCAGAAGAAGATGGGTCAGGTCGACCTGTCCGCGTACTCCAAGCTGCTCGACACGGCCGACAGGAGCGAGTTCCTCGGGTACGCGCAGACGTCGTCGGAAGCGCGCGTCCGCGGCATCCTCGTCGAGGGCGTGTCCGTCGACGTGGCGGGGCCGGGCAGCAAGGTCGAGCTGGTGCTCGACCGCACCCCGTTCTACGCCGAGTCGGGTGGCCAGCTGCCCGACCACGGCCGCATCCGCGCTGGCGACGCGACCGTCGAGGTCGACGACGTGCAGACGCCGGTGCCCGGGCTGATCGTGCACCGCGGCCAGGTCGTCGACGGCGAGGTGCGCGTGGGCTCCGAGGTGCACGCGGAGGTCGACGTCATCCGCAGGCGGTCGGTCTCCAGGTCGCACACCGCGACCCACATGGTGCACAAGGCGGTGCGCGAGATCCTCGGCGACACCGCGACGCAGGCGGGCTCGGAGAACGCGCCCGGCCGGCTGCGGTTCGACTTCCGCGCGTCCGGTGCGATGGCGAGCCACGCCCTGCAGGACGCGGAGGACCGGATCAATTCGCTCGTCGCCGAGGACCTCGACGTCGAGGCCGCGGTGATGCCGAAGGAAGACGCGCTGAAGATGGGCGCGATGGCGCTGTTCGGTGCGAAGTACGGCGACCGGGTCCGCGTCGTCTCGATCGGTGGGCCGTGGTCGCGCGAGTTCTGCGGCGGCACCCACGCGGCGCACACGTCGCTGCTCGGCGTGGTGAAGCTGCTCGGCGAGTCGTCGATCGGCTCCGGCGTGCGCCGGGTCGAGGCGCTCGTCGGCACCGACGCGATGAACTACCTGAGCCGGGAGTCCCTGCTCGTCTCGCAGCTGTCCGACCTGCTGAAGGCGCCGCGGGGCGAGCTGCGCGACCGCGTCGAGCAGACCGTGACGCGGTTGCGCGAGGCGGAGAAGGAGATCGGCCGGCTGCGGAGCGCGCAGCTCGCGGCCGGCGTCGACCGAATCGTCGACTCGGCGCACGACGTCGGCGGCGTGTCGGTCGTCACGCACCAGGCGCCGGACGGGACCGCGGCCGACGACCTGCGCACGCTGGCGCTGGACGTCCGCGGCCGGCTGGGCGACGTACCGGGTGTCGCCGTCGTCGGTGCCGTGGCGAACGGCCGGCCGGTCGTCGTCGTGGCGGTCAACGAGGCGGGCCGCAAGGCGGGCGTCCGGGCGGGGGAGCTCGTCGGCATCGGCGCGAAGGCGCTCGGCGGCGGCGGTGGCGGCAAGGACGACATCGCGCAGGGCGGCGGCAGCAACCCCGCGGGGATGCCCGAGGCGTTCACCGCCGTCGAACAGGCCATCGACCGGCGCGCGTCGAGCTGACGACCGCCGGGGCACGGATGCGACGCGGGGTGCGCCTCGGGGTCGACGTCGGCACCGTCCGGGTGGGCGTCGCGGCGTGCGACCCCGACGGGGTGCTCGCCACCCCGGTGACGACGCTGAGCCGCGACGCGGGCGACCTCGACGCGCTCGCCGAGCTGGTGGCCGAACGCGCGGCGCTCGAGGTGGTGGTCGGCCTGCCGACGTCGCTGTCGGGCCGGGAGGGACCGGCAGCGGCGGCGGCGCGCGCCTACGCCGGGACCGTCGCGGCGCGGGTCGCGCCGACACCCGTACGCCTGGTCGACGAGCGGATGAGTACGGTAACCGCCGAACACGGGCTGCGAGCGGCTGGGGTCGGAGGCCGGTCTCGTCGTAAGGTGGTGGACCAGATGGCGGCAGTCGTCATCCTGCAGAGCGCGCTGGACGCCGAGCGGCGGATCGGGGAGCCGCCCGGCCAGATCGTCCCGGGAGAGGGATGAACGAACTCGACCTCGACCTCGGCTTCGCCGAGGAGGAGGCCCGACCCCGAGGGCACCGCCGGCACGCCTCCCGGCGCCGGCGCGAGCGGCGCAAGCGCAGGAAGGGACGGCTCGCCGCACTGCTGGCCGTCCTCATCGTCTTCGCGATCCTCGGCGGTGTCGCCTGGGGCGGGTACGCCGTCGTCCACGCGATCACCGACACCCCCGACTACACCGGAGCCGGCTCGGGCAACGTCCTCGTGCACATCGAGACCGGCGCATCGACGCGGTCCATCGCGCAGACGCTGGAGAAGGACGGGGTCGTCAAGAGTGCCAAGGCGTTCGACAAGGCGGCCGCGGACAACCCGGACTCGATGAACATCCAGCCCGGCTACTACCGGATGAACAAGCACATGGCCGCGGCCCTCGCGCTCGACCGGCTGCTCGACCCGAGCGCTCGCGTGCTGTCGCGGGTGACGGTGCCCGAGGGCATGCGCGCGGTGAAGGTGCTCGCGCTGCTCGCCCAGAAGACCCACATCTCGCTGGCCAGGTTCCAGGGCGCGGCGCGGCATCCCGGCGCGATCGGGCTGCCCGCGTCCGCGCACGGCCGGCTCGAGGGATACCTGTTCCCGGCGACGTACGACATCCCGCCGAAGTCGACGGCGACGAGCATCCTCCAGATGATGGTCGAGCGGTACCTGCAGGAGGAGGTCGACAAGGGCCTCGCGGCGAAGGCGAAGAGCGTCGGGCTCACCACCCACCAGCTGCTCACCGTGGCGAGCATCCTCGAGGTGGAGGCACGGCCGCACGACTACACGAAGGTCGCCCGCGTCATCTACAACCGGGTGCGGATCCACAAGCCGCTGCAGCTCGACAGCACCGTGCTCTACGCGCAGAGCAAGGCGGGCACGCTGAAGGTCAGCAACAAGGACACCCGCTACCCGTCGCCGTACAACACCTATCTGCACACGGGACTGCCGCCGGGCCCCATCGACAACCCCGGCGCCGCGGCGATCGACGCGGCCGCGCACCCCGCGGCGGGGAACTGGACGTACTTCATCACGGTGAACCCGAAGACCGGGGACACCCGGTTCACCAACAGCTACGCCCAGTTCCAGAAGTGGAAGAACGAGTTCAAGAAGAACAACCCGTGACGCGCCGGGCCGCCGTCCTCGGCTCGCCGATCGCCCACTCGCTCTCGCCGGTGCTGCACCGGGCGGCGTACGCGGCGCTCGGGCTGGACTGGACGTACGAGGCCGTCGAGTGCCGCGAGCACGAGCTGGCGGCGTTCGTCGACGGGCTGGACGAGACGTGGGGCGGCCTCTCGCTCACCATGCCGCTCAAGCGGGCCGCGCTGGACGTGGCGGACGTGGTCACGCCGCTCGCGCGCACCGTCGGCGCGGCCAACACGCTCGTGTTCGGCGACGGCGTCCGCCGCGCCGACAACACCGACGTCCCCGGCCTGCGGACAGCGCTCGCCGAGGCCGGGTTCGACCGCGCCCGGCGTCCGGTCCTGCTCGGCGGCGGCGCGACGGCGTGCTCGGCGGCCGCCGCGCTTGCCGGCCTCGGCGTCGAGGCGCTGACCGCCGTCGTCCGCGACGAGTCCCGGGCCGCCCGACTCCGCGAGGTGGCCGAGGCGTTCGGCGTGACCGTGCGGTTCGCGTCCTGGCCGGGCGCCGCCGCGCTCGCCGACGCCGACCTGGTCGTGTCCACCGTGCCCGCGGGCGCCGGCGACGCGCTGGTGCCGTACGCCGGTACGATCGGCGCCCTGTTCGACGTGGCGTACGCGCCGTGGCCCACCGAGCTGGCGGCCGCGGTCGCCAAGACCGGCGGCACCGTCGTCGGCGGCTTCGAGCTGCTGCTGCACCAGGCGGCCCTGCAGGTGACGGCCATGACCGGCCGCGAGGCCCCGCTGGAGGCGATGCGCGCGGCCGGCGAAGCCGAGCTTTCGCGCCGGGCCTAGCCCCTCGGCCAAGTGGCCCCTGTGCCGACGTGGCCTGTGTGCCGACGTGGGCTATGCCGACCTGGGCTATGCCGACGTGGGCTATGCCGACGTGGGCTATGCCGACGTGGGTACGTTGCCGCGGCTATCACCTCTGCGATGTACCCACGTCGAGGAGTTCCACATCATGGTGGTGGCGTTGCTCCTGCTATGACCGCGGCGATGTACCCACGTCAGATCGGCGGCGTTGCAATGGGAGACTTGCAGCATGTTGCGTTGGCTGACCGCCGGTGAGTCCCATGGCCCGGAACTGGTGGCGATCCTCGAGGGGCTGCCCGCCGGTGTGCAGGTCACCACCTCCGACGTCGCCGC
>DASUWX010000023.1:0-9878 GCA_036378185.1 Streptosporangiales bacterium
CACGCCACGTATCCTGCCAGCCGTGGCCCTCCTGACCGGAACGGTGCCGGTGCGCGACCGGCTGCTCGACATGCGCGACGGCATCGCCCGCTCGGTGACACCGCTCGGCGCGTTCGTCGTGCTCGCATCGGCGGTCATGACGCTCTCCACCGCGGTCATGTACGCCGTCGGCACGCTGGTCCGTCACGCGCTGCCGCTGGACCGGCCGGTCTTCGACTTCGTCCACGCACACCAGAACCCGGGCGCGGTGGCGGTCATGCAGGTCGTGACGCAGCTCGGCAACAAGCAGGAGTGCTGGCTCGTCTCGGCCGTCACGGCGATCCTGTTCGCGCTGGTGGCGAACCGACGCCGGTGGGCCGGCCTCGTGATCCTCGGCTCGATGGTCGTGCTGCAGCACTACCAGCAGGTCGGGCTCGCCGAGCTCGTCCACCGCGGCCACCCACCGGGCAGCGGCGGCACGTTCCCCTCGGGCGGCTCGGTGCGCGTCATCGCCGTCTACGGTGCCTGCCTGCTTGTGCTGCTGTCCGCCGCGCGGCTCGCTCGCCCCTGGTGGCGTGCTGCCTGGTGCGTCATCGGCGTCCTGGCGTTGGCCGAGGGCGCCACCCGGCTCCTGCTCGACGCGCACTGGCTGACCGACGTGCTGTCCGGCTGGCTGTGCGGCGTGCTCCTGCTCGTGGGCTTCGCGTTCGCGGCCCGGCCGCTGCTGGCGCCGGATCGCGCGGACGCCGTGGAGGCCGGCGGCTGACGACGCAACGTGACGCTGGGCGCGCCAGGTGACGCAGGGTGCGACCGCGTTGGCCCTGCGCGCCCGGACCGGTACGGTCCTCGACTTGTGCGCTCGTTCAGTCGCCGTCAGCTCACCTTCGTCCCTCTCGGTCTCGCCGTCGCGGTGGTCGCGGCGCTGACGACAGCCTCGGCCGGCAACGCCAGCGCCGGCAAGCTGGTCGACGGCGCGCCGTCCACGGCAACACCCAATATCCAGAATGGTGCTGTATACGCCATCGCCCACGTCGGCGACAAGATCGTCGTGGGCGGGACCTTCACCGAGGCGGCCGACCGCGGCAGCTCGACCACGCTGACCCGCAACCACGTCCTCGCGTTCGACGCGAGCACCGGTAAGATCGACGCGGACTTCGCGCCGAGCCTGGACGGCGTCGTCTACACGCTGCGCCGCGGCCCGGACGACCACTCCGTGTACGTCGGCGGCGCGTTCAAGACCGTGGACGGCAAGAACGACCACGCGCTCGCGCTGCTCGACACCGACACCGGCAAGCCGGTGTCAGGCTTCAAGAACCCGGTGCTCAACGGGTCGGTCGGCACGATGGCCAAGCACGACGGCCGGCTGCTGCTCGGCGGCGCGTTCACGACGGTCAGCGGGCAGCCGCGCGGCGGGTTCGCGTCCGTCGACCAGAAGTCGGGGAGCCTGGACTCGTACCTCGACCTCACCGTCTCCGGGCACCACAACTACAAGGGAGAGCCCGGCCAGGCCGAGGGCGCGGTGGGCGTCACGAAACTGGACGTGAGCCCGGACGGCAAGACGATGGTCGCCGTCGGCAACTTCACGAAGGTCGACGGCAGGGCGCGGGACCAGATCGTCCGGATCGACCTCGGCCCGTCGCACGCGAGCGTGGACGACGACTGGGCCACCTCGGTCTACGAGCCCACGTGCAACACCAAGAGCTTCGACAGCTACGTGCGTGACGTGCGGTTCTCGCCGGGTGGCTCCTACTTCGTCGTCGTCGCGACCGGCGGCGCGGGCGCTCTGGCCACGACGGACAGCCACTGCGACGCCGCGACGCGGTTCGACACGTCGTCGTCCGGCAGCGACGTGCGGCCGGCGTGGACCGACTACACGGGGGTGGACTCGCTGTACGCCGTCGCCGTGACCGACACCGCCGTCTACGTGTCCGGCCACGAGCGCTGGCTCAACAACCCAGGCGGTCACGACAGCGCGGGCCCGGGCGCCGTGCCGCGGCCGGGCGTCGGCGCGCTCGACCCCCGCACCGGCGTGCCGCTCAGCTGGAACCCCGGCCGCAACCCGCGCGGCGTCGGCGCCAAGGCGCTGCTCGTCACGCCCGACGGGCTCTACGTCGGCAGCGACACCGACTACATCGGCGACCACAGGTACGAGCGCGGCAAGATCGCCTACTTCCCGCTGTCCGGAGGCAGGTCGGTGCCCGAGGAGGCCACCGGGTCGCTGCCGGGCAAGGTCTATCTCGCCCACTCCGACGGCAAGCCGTTCTACCGCTCGTTCGACGGCAGCAAGCCCGGTGCGAAGCACTCCGCCGTCGGCGCGGGCAACTGGGCGAACGTGCGCGGCGCGTTCATGGTGAGCGGCACGCTGTACTACGGGAACACGAACGGGTACCTGTACCGGCGCGGTTTCGACGGCAGGACGTTCGGCTCGTACGCCACCGTCGACCCGTACGACGATCCGGACTGGTCGGACGTGCAGACCGGCTCCGGCCAGACGTACCGCGGCGAGGTGCCGTCGTTCTACTCCGAGCTCTCCGACGTCACCGGCATGACCTATCGGCACGGCAAGGTCTACTACGTACTGGGGTCGAGGCCCGGCCTGTACTCACGGTCGTTCTCGCCGCAGAGCGGTGTGGTGGGCGCCGACGAGACCAAGGTCTCGAGCATGGCGCGGTGGAAGACGTCCGGGGGCATGTTCGTCAACGGCGACAACCTGTACTTCGCCAGTCGGACGAGCGGGAACCTGTACAGAACGGCATGGTCGGGCGGCAAGCCGGACGGTTCGGTCACGACGGTGAGCGGGCCCGGCGTCGACGGCAAGGGCTGGAAGAACACGGCGCTCTTCCTCCTAGCGACCGGCTGACTACCGTCCGCCGAACCGCTCTCGTGATCGCGCTCTCGGGTCTACCCTCCGTGTCTTGGTCCGGGGGAGGGACAGTCAGGGGAAGCCGTTGTCGCACGGGTCGGTTCGTCGTGTGCTCTCAGCCGGTATCGCAGCTCTCGCTCTTCTCGCCGCCGTACTCGCGTCCACGGCGAGTGCCCGCGTCGGCAACGCCGCCGGCGTCGCGCAGTCGTCGCTGGTGAACGCGGTGCCGGGGGACAACACACCGAACATCAAGGACGGCGCGACCTACGCGATCGCGAAGGTCGGCGGGAAGATCATCGTCGGCGGCACGTTCACCAGCGTGGTGAACCACGGCACGTCGACCGCCATGTCGCGCTACAAGATCCTCGCCTTCGACGCGAGCACCGGCAAGGTCGACGACGCCTTCCAGCCGGCACTGAACGTGGCCTCCAACACCGTCGTCAACGCGCTCGCGCCCGGGCCGGACGGCCACTCGGTCTACGTCGGCGGCATCTTCTCGACGGTGAACGGCGTCAACCGCCACAACCTCGCCCTGATCGACACGGACACCGGTGCCGCCGAGCCCGGCTTCACCCCGTCCGCGCCGAACGGCTCCGTGGGTGCGCTGCGGGTCGTCGGGTCGCGGCTGCTGATCGGCGGCACCTTCACCAGCGTCGGGGGGGTCAAGCACGACCACCTGGCTTCGCTCTCCGCCACGACCGGTGACGTCGACGACTACATGGGCGTCGATCTCACCGAGCACCACAACTACACCGGCGCCGACGGCGAGGCGGAGGCGCCCGTCGGCGTCGACGACATGGACGTCTCGCCCGACGGCGACACACTCGTCGTCGTCGGCAACTTCAAGAAGGCCGACGGGCTGGCCAGGGACCAGATCGTGCGCATCACGCTGGGCAGTGAGTCGGCCACCGTCGACCCCGACTGGGCCACGGACGCGTACACCCCGAGGTGCTCGGCCGACAAGTTCGACGGTTACGTCCGCGGCGTCGGCTTCTCCCCGGACGGCTCGTACTTCGTGGTCGTCGCGACGGGCGGCTCGGGCGGGCTTCCCGCCACCGAGACCCACTGTGACGCCGCGGCGCGCTTCGACACCGGCGACTCGGGCAGCAGCGTCGACCCGGCGTGGACGGACTGGACCGGCAGGGACACCCTCCTGTCCGTCGCGGTGACCGGCACCGCGGTCTACGTCGGCGGGCACGAGCGGTGGCTGAACAACCCGGACGGGACGGACGACGCGGGCGGCGGCGCGGTGCCGCGCCCCGGCATCGGCGCGCTCGACCCGCGCACCGGCGTCCCGCTCAGCTGGAACCCGGGCCGCAACCCGCGCGGCGTCGGCGCGCGTGCGTTGCTCGCGACGGGCGACGGGCTCTACGTGGGCATGGACACCGACTACATCGGCGACCACAAGTACTTCCGCGGCAAGATCGCGTACTTCCCGCTCGCGGGCGGCAAGTCGATGCCGCCGGAGAACATCGGCTCGCTCCCGGGCAACCTGTACACCGCGCACTCCGACGGCGTCGCCTACCGGCGCTCCTACGACGGCTCCACGTTCGGCGGCAAGACGTCGGTCCCCGGCGCCGGCAGCTGGGTGAACGTGCGCGGCGGGTTCATGGTCAACGGCAAGCTGTACTACGGCAACAAGAACGGCTTCATGTACTGGCGGACGTTCGACGGCGCGACGTTCGGCTCGTACTCGACCATCGACCCGTACGACGACCCGACCTGGGTGAACGTGCAGACGGGCCACGGAGAGACCTATCGCGGCATGGTGCCGTCGTTCTACGCCGAGCTCTCCGACGTGACCGGGATGGTCTACCGCGACGGGCGGATCTACTACGTGCTCGGCTCGAAGGCGAAGCTGTACTGGCGTGACTTCTCACCGGACAGCGGCGTCACCGGCCAGATCGAGCACGAGGCGTCCGACATGGGCCGGTGGAAGACCTCGGGCGGCATGTTCCTCGACGGTGACACGCTGTACTACACCAGCCGGACGACCGGCAACATGTACAAGACGCCGTGGCTGGACGGGAAGCCGGACGCTCCCGTGACGCAGGTCAGCGGCCCGTCCATGGACGGCAAGGGCTGGAAGAACACGATCCTGTTCCTCTACGCCGGCTGACGCGCGTCGCCCGCGTACCGGCGCCGCGAGGGTGCCTCTCACACTCGCTGTGAGAGGCACCTCGTGCCCGTCAGGCGACCGCGTCGCCCGGCCCGTCGTCCGTGCCGTCGCTCAGCGCCTCGTCCGCGGCGCGGCGGCGGGCGAGCAGCGCACGCAGCTCGTCGATCTCGGCGTCGATCTGGGCCATCGCGCCCGCCCAGTCGTCCCCGCCGGCGCCCTCGCCCGCGGGTTCGTCCTCTCCGGCGGTGTCGTTCGACACCGGCGTGCTGTACTCCGACAAGGCGGACACCTCTCTCATGCTCGGAGCGCGATCACGCACCGTAGCGTAGGAGTAGCTCACCGCGCACGTCGGCAGCGACGCGCCGAGCGGCGGTTCGTCGGTGGCGGGCTCTACACTGGAAGGCGTAACCCGGGGTCCGCACGGATCCCGGGCAAACTGCGTTGCCTTTCGGAGGCCCATCCATGACCCTCGGCGGACTGCTCGGCGAGCTCGCCGCTGATCCCGCCCTCGCCGACGCGGTGTCCGCCGCCCGGGCCGGCGACCGCCCGCTCCACGATCTCACCGCCCCGGCGGCGCTGCGGCCGTTCGTGCTGGCCGCGATCGCCGCGCAGGCGCAGCGGCCGGTGCTCGCCGTCACCGCGACCGGCCGCGAGGCCGAGGACACCGCGGCGGCGCTGCGCAGCCTGCTCGACCCCGCGAGCGTCGTCGAGTTCCCGGCATGGGAGACGCTGCCGCACGAGCGGCTGAGCCCGCGCAGCGACACCGTCGGCCAGCGGCTCGCGACGCTGCGCCGGTTGCGTCACCCCGACGTGCATGTCTCCGCCGAGCCCGGAACCCCCGCCGGGCACATCTCCGCCGATCCCGGAACCCCCGCCGGGCACGCGGGCGCCGTCTCCGTCGTCGTCGCCCCGGTGCGCAGCCTGCTGCAGCCGCTGGTCCCAGGGCTCGGCGAGCTCGAGCCGGTGCGGGCGAGACCCGGCGACGACGTGTCGCTCGAGGACGTCGTCGACCAGCTCGCGGCGGCGGCGTACACCCGCACCGACCTCGTCGGCAAGCGCGGCGAGTTCGCCGTCCGGGGCGGGCTGCTCGACGTCTTCCCGCCCACGGAGGAACACCCGCTGCGGGTGGAGTTCTGGGGCGACGAGGTCGACACGGTGCGGTACTTCCGGGTGTCCGACCAGCGGACGTTCGAGGACGCGCCCGCGGGACTGTGGGCGCCGCCGTGCCGTGAGCTGCTGCTGACGCCCGAGGTGCGCGAGCGCGCCCGCGAGCTCGCCGGCAAGCACCCGGAGCTCGCCGAGATGCTCGACCAGCTCGCCGAGGGCATCGCGGTCGAGGGCATGGAGTCGCTCGCGCCCGCCCTCGTGGGCGAGATGGTGCTGCTCGTCGACGAGCTGCCGGCCGGCACCCACGTCGTGCTGTGCGACCCGGAGCGGGTGCGCACCCGGTCGCACGACCTGGTCCGGACGAGCGAGGAGTTCCTGCAGGCGTCGTGGGCGGCCGCCGCCGGCGGCGGCAACGCGCCGATCGACCTGGGCGCGGCGAGCCTGCGCAGCCTCGGCGACGTCCGTGAGCACACGCTCGCGCTCGGCATCCCCTGGTGGGGCGTCACCCCGTTCGCGTCCGGCCCGGACGACCTGTCGGGGTCAGCGGCCGGCACGGCGCCGGCCGGCACCGACGGCTCGACCGCGACCGTCGGTGCGCGGGCCGTGGACACCTACCGCGGCGACGTCGACGCCGCGCTCGCGGCCGTGCGCGACTGGCTCGCCGGCGGCTACCGCGTCGTGCTCGTCACCGAGGGCCACGGCCCGGCCGAACGCCTGGTCGAACTGCTCGCCGACCGCGAGGTGGGGGCGCGCTACGAGCCCGACCTCAAGGAGGCGCCCGAGCCCGCGGTCGCGTACGTCGCCACCGGCGTCGTCGAGCACGGCTTCGTCGCCGACGGGCTCCACCTCGTCGTGCTCACCGAGACCGACATCGCCGGCCAACGCAGCTCCACCAAGGACATGCGGCGGCTGCCGAGCCGCCGGCGCAAGGGCGTCGACCCGTTGCAGCTGCACGCCGGCGACTACGTCGTGCACGAGCAGCACGGCGTCGGCAGGTACGTCGAGCTGGTGTCGCGCAAGGTGCAGGGCGCGACCCGCGAGTACCTCGTCATCGAGTACGCCGCGTCGCGGCGCGGCCAGCCCGCCGACCGGCTGTACGTCCCGACCGACCAGCTCGACCAGGTCACCCGCTACGTCGGCGGCGAGGCGCCGACGCTCAACAAGCTCGGCGGCTCCGACTGGGCGCGTACCAAGGGCCGTGCGCGCAAGGCGGTCCGCGAGATCGCCGGTGAGCTGATCCGCCTCTACAGCGCGCGGCAGGCGACCAAGGGCCACGCCTTCGGCCCCGACACGCCGTGGCAGCACGAGCTGGAGGACGCGTTCCCGTACGTCGAGACGCCGGACCAGCTCTCCGCCATCGACGAGGTCAAGCGCGACATGGAGCGCGAGACGCCGATGGACCGGCTGATCTGCGGCGACGTCGGCTACGGCAAGACCGAGATCGCGGTGCGGGCCGCGTTCAAGGCGGTGCAGGACGGCAAGCAGGTCGCCGTGCTGACCCCGACGACGTTGCTCGCGCAACAGCACACGTCCACGTTCTCCGAGCGGTTCGCGCCGTTCCCGGTCCAGGTGCGCCAGCTCTCCCGGTTCGTGACCGGCAAGGAGCAGCAGGAGGTGATCACCGGGCTCGCGGACGGCACGCTCGACGTCGTCATCGGCACCCACCGGCTGCTGTCCCCGGAGCTGCGGTTCAAGCAGCTGGGCCTGGTCATCGTCGACGAGGAGCAGCGCTTCGGCGTGGAACACAAGGAGTTCCTGAAGCGACTGCGCACCCAGGTCGACGTGCTGACCATGTCGGCGACGCCGATCCCGCGGACGCTGGAGATGGGGCTCACCGGCATCCGCGAGATGTCCGTCATGCAGACGCCGCCGGAGGAGCGGCACCCGGTGCTCACCTTCGTCGGCGCGTACGACGAGCGGCAGATCACCGCGGCGATCCGGCGCGAGCTGCTGCGCGACGGTCAGGTGTTCCTCGTGCACAACCGGGTGCAGAGCATCGAGCGGGTCGCGGGCCGGGTGCGCGAGCTGGTGCCCGAGGCGCGGGTCGCGGTCGCGCACGGCCAGATGGGCGAGGACAAGCTCGAGCACGTGATGGTCGGGTTCTGGGAGAAGGAGTTCGACGTCCTCGTCTGCACCACGATCGTCGAGAGCGGCCTGGACATCCCGAACGCCAACACGCTCATCGTCGACCGTGCCGACATCCTCGGCCTCGGGCAGCTGCACCAGCTGCGCGGGCGGGTGGGGCGCAGCCGCGAGCGCGGTTACGCCTACTTCATGTTCCCGCAGGAGAAGCCGCTCACCGAGCAGGCGATCGAGCGGCTGCAGACCGTGGCGCAGCACACCGAGCTCGGCGCGGGGACGTTCGTCGCTATGCGCGACCTGGAGATCCGGGGCTCCGGCAACCTGCTGGGGGAGGAGCAGTCCGGCCACATCGCGGGCGTCGGGTTCGACCTGTACGTGCGGCTCGTCGGCGAGGCGGTCGCGGAGTTCCGCGGCGAGGAGGTCGACGAGCTCGCCGACGTCCGCGTCGAGCTGCCGCTGGACGCGCACATCCCGCACGGCTACGTGGCCAGCGAAAGGCTGCGGTTCGAGGCGTACCAGCGGATCGCGCAGGCCGACTCCGAGTCGGCGATCGCCGAGGTGCGCGACGAGCTCGAGGACCGGTACGGCCAGGTCCCGGCGCCGGTCGAGACGCTGCTGGAGGTCGCCCGCTTCCGCACCTTCGCCCGCGCGCACGGCATCACCGACGTCACGTTGCAGGGCAACCAGATCCGGTTCGCGCCGCTCGAGCTCCGCGAGTCGCAGCGGCTGCGGCTGCAGCGGCTGTACCCGCGCAGCGTGGTCAAGCAGCCGGTCCGGACGGTGCTCGTCCCGCGGCCGAAGACCGCCGGCATCGGCGGCCAGCCGCTGCGCGACCGCGAGCTGCTGGACTGGTGCCGCGGCGTCCTGGACGCGCTGTTCGAGCTGCCCGCACCGACCGGGTGACCGTCGGGTCCATGATCATGAAGGTTCCGGGCTGCCATGGCGACACGAAACCTTCATGATCACGGAGGTGGAAGGGGTCGGGGGCCGGCCGGACGGCACAGACGTCACCAGTAGAGTCGCCCTCGTCGCAGGAACTCGTGTGGAGGTGGCTGTGCGGTCCGTGGTGCGTGCGCTCGTGGGCGTGGTGGCGGGTGCCGTGCTCGTCGGCGGGGTCGCCGCCTGCAGTCCGGTGCAGATGGGCGCGGCGGCGGTGGTCGGCGACGAGCGCATCTCGGTGGCGTCGGTGGACGGCCCCGCGCGGGAGGTGCACCGGCTCGCCCCCGTGGTGGAGCAGCAGGGCGGCAACGTGCCCGCCGGCATCGTCCTCGCCAAGGTCGTGAACGTCCTGGTGACCAGGCTCGCCAAGGAGCAGGGCATCGGCTGGACCCAGGGCGACATCGACGGCGCGATCGCGAAGGCGACGCAGGGCCAGGGCCTGCAGCCGAACCAGGTCTACACCGTCCCGCTGTTCGGCAACGCCAGGGCGCAGCTGCCCACCGACGAGGCGGAGGCGTACGGCCGTGCGCTCTACCTGGAGGGCGTGCTGGAGCAGCGGCTCGGCAGCCCCGAGGAGCTCGCCAGGCAGCTCAGCGACCTCGCGCGGCGGATCGGGGTGCAGATCAACCCGCGCTACGGCGACTTCGACTACAAGACCCTGGACCTGCGCGTGACCTACGGCGGCCTGTGGGTCAAGGCCCCGTCGAGCTGACCAGATGACCGGGCGGCTCCTGCTGCTGTCGACCACGCACCGGGTCGCGCCCGGCCTGCTGTCCTGGCCGGCCTGGC
>DASUWX010000024.1:0-29460 GCA_036378185.1 Streptosporangiales bacterium
GAGGGGCTTGTGGGATCGGCCCCAAGAAACTTACTATCCGGTCAGTATGCGAACGATCGACGGACAGAGCGTCCGACCGAGCCGCAAGGCCGAGCAGCGCAGAGCGAGCACTGAGCGGCTGATGGATCTCGCGCGCCGGCAGTTCATCGCCAAGGGTTACGACGCGACGACCGTCGACGAGATCGCGACGGGTGCGGGCCTCAGCAAGGGGTCCGTGTACTTCTACTTCAAGAGCAAGGCCAACCTGCTGCTCGCCCTGCTCGACGAGGCGGAACGGCTGACCGTCGAGCCCGCGGCGGCGGCCGTCCGCGACGCGAAGGGCTCGGCCCGGGACCAACTGGTCGCGTTCCTGCACGCGCAGTCGGTCGCGGGACAGGAGCACGCCGACCGGATGATGCTGATCATCCTGATGTCGATCGAGCTGCACGGGCGCGGGGGAGAGGTCGAGGAACGACTCGTCTCGATCAGCGAGCGGATGACCACGCTGCTGTCCCGTGTGGTGACGGCCGGCAAGCGCCAGGGCGTGTTCACCAAGGCCGTCGCCACGCGCGAGCTGGTCACCGTGATCCTCGCGGTCAACCAGGGCTGCTTCGTGGAGTGGTACCGGCGAGGCGGGGAGCTGAACGGTCGAGACCTGGTGCGTGCCCTGCGCACCACCGTGCTGCAGGGCGTCCTGGCATCGAGCTGAATGGCGGTGGACGAGAGATGACGAGCCAGACGGTCGAGCGCGACGACCCGCGTGAGGCGGCGTTGCGCGAACGGGTGCGGGCCGGTTACCAGCTGGAGGACCCGACGCAGATGACCGCGCGGTACCGCGACGTGCTCGTCAACACGATGCACATCGCGGCCGACCTCGAGGTGGTGACGCTGCCGACGTACTCTCCGGCGATCCGCACCGCGCCGACGCTGGACGACAAGATCGCGATCGCGTCCGCGTGCCAGGACGAGCTGGGGCACGCGCAGGTGATGTACCGGTTGCTCGAGGAGTTCGGCTACGACACGCACCACTTCCTCTTCGAGCGCGACCCGCAGGAGTGGCGCACCTTCCAGATGCTGGAGTTCCCGCACGAGGACTACATCGAGTCCGTCGTGTCGATGTGCTACGGCGACCGCGCCGGCTACATCACGACGGTCGACCTGGAGGAGAACTGCTCGTTCGCGCCGTTCGCTCGCTCGTTGCGGAAGGTGAACTTCGAGGAGACGTTCCACGTCGGGCACGGCGAGCGCTGGGTGCGGTTCTTCTGGAACCTGAACGAGCGGTCGCGGCAACGCGTGCAGGAGGCGGTGTCGTTCTACTTCCCGCTGTGTGCGGCGTGGTTCGGCGTGCCGGACGAGATGAAGAAGCGCACCGACCAGCTCGCGTACAAGATCCGCGGCGCGACGAACGACCAGATGCGGCAGAAGTGGCTGTCGCAGGTGGTGCCGTTCAGCGAGTCCATCGGCATCCAGGTGCCGGCGCACTTCGACGAGGAGAGCGGCAGGTTCGTCCTCGACTACGAGCCGCCGATCTACCTCGACGAGGAGACCAGGACCTGGGACTACGACCGGCGCATCACCTGGGAGGAGCAGTTCCGCATCTGGAAGAAGGGCAGCCGGCACAAGGTGCCGTCGATCAGCCGGCTGCACCACGAGGTGTGGGGCGAGGACCTGTGGTGACCGAGGCCGACGTCGTCGCCGCGCTCGAGGACGTGCACGACGCGCACGTGCCGGTGAGCCTGCGCGCGATGGGGATGCTCTCCGGCGTGAGCGTCGACGGCGGGAGCGTCCACGTCGAAGTCTGCATGCCGTGCATGGCGTGCCCGGCGTCGTCGTACCTGTCCGACCGCATCCGCGAGCGCGTGTCGGCCGTCGACGGCGTGACGTCCGTGGACGTCGAGCTGGGCTGGCACCTGTCCTGGGACCGCGGGGCGGTCGACGCCGAGGCCCGCGAACTGATGCGCACGCACGGGATCCAGCTATGACCGAGACACCGCGGAAGAAGACCTTCGACCCCGGGCGTGAGCGCGGCGGCGCGGTCCCGAAGTACTACGAGGTGTTCGCCCGGAAGGACTCCGACGACTCGCTCTCGCACGTCGGCTCCGTGGAGGCGCCCAATGACGACCTCGCGCAGGTGCGTGCCTGGTACATCTACGACCAGCACCGCTGGACCGAGATGTGCGTCGTACCGACCGAGGCGATCATCCCCGTACGGCTCGGCAAGCACTCGACCCGGATCAAGATGGCCTGACATGCGCACAGTGACTTCGACCCTCGACACGGCGACGCGGACCGCACTGCAGGACGACCTGCTCTGCATCGCCGACACGAAGCTGGTGCTGGGCAACTGGTTCGCCGAATGCGTGATGAACGGCAAGTCGCTGCCGGACTTCGCGGCGATGCTCGGCATGTGCACCGCGTCGTACGGGCAGACCCGCGCGATCTACCACTGGCTCGACACGCTCGACCATTCGTACGGGCACCTCGAGCACGGGCGCGGCCGCGACGAGATCAGGTCGATGGACCTGCTCGACCGCGCACCGGAGAACTGGCAGGACTTCATCGTCTCGACCTGGCTGGCCGAGCAGGCGACGTGGTCGATGGCGTCCGGCTTCCTGCGCAACCGGGACCGCACGGTCGCTGGCATCGCACGGAAGATCGGCGAGGAGGCGTACTTCCACCTGAAGTACGCGGCCGGCTGGTTCCGGATCATCGAGGCGTCGGACGAGGAACGCGAGCTGCTGCGCGCGTCCGTCGACCGGCGATTCCACCTTGCCCTGCGCTGGTTCGGGCCACCGGACACCGGCGACGACCTCCACGCCGCGGGGCTTCGGGACGACCCGCTTACCGACATCAGGGCGGGCTTCGTCGACGAGGTGCGCGGCGCGCTCGAGCCGTTCGGCGTCGACCTGGCCGGCCTCGAGCCGACGTTCGACGCCGGCTGGCGCCACGACGCGAGGCGCACCGGCCCGTTGCCCGAGCGGCTCTTCGAGGTGATCCGGTTCAAGGACCAGGAGATCGCCCGATGACGCGCCACGAACGTGTGTGGGGCACCCTGGTCGCGCCCGGGCGTGACCAGGGTGCCCCTCACACGTCCCGCGTTCGGGGGGCCGCTCATGCCCGCCGCCGCCCTGGGGGCGCCCGATGAACGACGGCGACCTCTACCGCGACGACCCGGACTTCGCCGGCGTCGAGTGCCCCGACTGCGGCACCACGGACGTCACCGTCGCGTCGCTGTTCGGCAGCACCACGTCCGAGGTGCTGTTCCAGTGCGACCGCTGTCGATCCTGCTTCAACTGGGTCAAGTGGCGACACCAGCTCCCGCCCGTCCCGGCTGAGAACCGATAAGGAGAACCCTTGCCGTACGACTACAAGTGCCTCGACGTCGGCCGTCGCGACCGCGTGCTGACCATCACGCTGAACCGGCCGGAGAAGCTGAACGCGATCGACGGCGTGCTGCACGAAGAGCTGTCGCGTGTCTTCGACGAGGTCAACCGCGACCGCGAGGTCGACGTCGTGATCCTCACCGGCGCCGGGCGCGCGTTCTGCGCCGGGGGCGACGCGGACTGGCTCGACACGCTCATCCAGGACCCGCTCGGCTGGGAGACGTTGAGCGAGGAGAACCGCAGGACCATCAACGGCATCCTCGAGTGCCGGCAGCCGGTCATCGCCAAGCTGAACGGGGTGGCCGCGGGACTCGGTGCGACGATCGCGCTGTTCTGCGACGTGATCATCGCCTCGGACAAGGCGCGCATCGGCGACCCGCACGTCAAGGTCGGCCTGGTGGCCGGCGACGGCGGCAGCGCGATCTGGCCGTACCTCATCGGGTTCGCCCGGGCCAGGGAGTTCCTGTTCACCGGTGAGCTGATCCCCGCGCCGCGGGCAGCGGAGATGGGCCTGATCAACCGGGCCGTTCCTCCGGAGGAGCTGGACGCCGCCGTCGACGCGTTCGCCGACCAGCTCGCGAACGGCGCCATCCGTGCGATCCAGTGGACGAAGCAGGCGGTCAACGCGCCGCTGCGCGAGCTCGTCGCGTCGAACCTGGAGCTCTCCCTCTCGCTCGAGGCGAAGTCGAACCTGACGCACGACCACCAGGAAGGCATCAACGCGCTTCGCGAGAAGCGCGCGCCGAAGTTCACCGGCCGCTGAGGAGCCGACATGTCGAACTGGATCTACGAGTTCGAGAGCCAGGTGCATCACCGCGGGCGCGAGATCGCGGTGATCCACGACGGCCGCGCGAGGACCTACGACGAGCTCAACCGGGAGGCGTCCAGCTTCGCCCACTGGTTGCGTGAGATATCCGCCGAGCGCGTCGCCACCTACGTGACCAACTGCTACGAGTTCTACGTCGTCCAGTTCGGCACGCTCAAGGCCGGTGCGGTGAGCATCGCGACCAACTACATGTTCGGCGAGGAGACGCTGCGGTACGTGCTGAGCGACTCCGCGGCCGACGTGCTCGTGGTCGCCGACAAGGACCTCGAACTGGCGCGGGCGGCCGCGAAGGGCACCGAGGTCAAGTATCTGGTGACCCTCGACGGCTCCGCGACCGAGGACGTCACCGCCCTGTCGGACGTCGTCGCCGGCTACGACGACTACATCGAGTCCGCGCCGAAGGACGACGGCGACCTGTTCAACGTCACGTACACGAGCGGGACGACCGGCACGCCGAAGGGCGTGATGAAGACCCACCGCAACATCGGCGCCCACATCTCCAACCTGGTGCACGCGTGGAAGCTCGGCCCGAGCAGCCGCTGGCTGTGCGCGGGTCCCGTCTACCACACGTCCGGGCTCGAGTCGTCGTCGCTGCCCGTGCTGGCGGCCGGCGGAACGGTCATCTCGCTGCGGTGGAAGCCGGACGCCTTCTTCGAGCACGTGCACAGGTACCGCCCCGATGCGGCGTACATCGCGGGATCGATGATCGTCGACATCGCCGACTACCCGCACCCCGAGCGGTACGACCTGACCAGTCTGCGCAACGTGATCGCCGGCGGTGCGCCGATGCCGGCACGCGCGTACCGCAAGGTGCTCGACCGCTACTCGTTCGTCGTGTCCGAGCGGCTTGGCATGACCGAGGCCGGGATCATCTTCGTCGACCGCGTCGGCCGCCCGGGTGCGTACGAGCCGCGCGAGGAACTGCCGTCGCACGTCGAGGGCTCGTGCGGCAGCCCGTTGTACAACCAGACGCAGTTCCGGCTCGTCGACCCGGTGACCGGCGAGATCCGCGCCGAGGGCGAGGGCGAGCTGCAGGTCCGTGGCGACTCGGTGTTCGCCGGATACCTCAACATGCCCGAGCGCACCGCACAGTCGTTCACCGAGGACGGCTGGTTCAAGAGCGGCGACATCGTACGCATCGAGGGCGGTCACGTCTGGCACGTGCGCAGGCGCGACGAGATCATCATCAGCGGCGGCGAGAACGTCAGCCCCCGCACAGTGGAGCGCGTCGTGGAATCCCACCCCGACGTCGCCGAGGCCGTCGCGTTCCCGCTGCCACACGAGCGTTGGGGCCAGGAGGTGTGCGTGGCGGTCGTCCTCCGCGACAGCGCGGACGTCACCGCGGAGGCGCTGCTCGAGTTCTGCAAGTCCGGCGGCGAGCTCGCGAAGTACGAGGTACCGAAACAGATCTTCGTCACCGACGACCTGCCTCGCACGCCCACGCGCTCGGTGCCGCGGGCGAAGCTCACCGAACGCTACGCCACGCCCGTGCAGGAGACGGCATGACGGAGGTGGATGTCCGCAGCCTGCGGTCGACGCTCGACGGTCTCGCCGCCCAGGGCCGGCTCGTCACGACGGACGTGCCCATCGACCCGGACGTGCAGTTCGCCGCGGTGCAGAAGCGGATGGACGGCGGTCCCCCCGTGCTCTTCGAACGGGTCAAGGGGTACGACCACGCCAGGTTCGTGATGAACCTGTTCGCACAGACCGACACCATCGACCGGTTGTTCGGCTTCGACGGCCCCACCGACCGCACGCGCCGCATCGCGGAGGCCATCCGGAGTCCCGTGGCGCCGCGTGTGGTGGACAGGAGCGCGGCACCGGCTCAGGAGGTCGTGCACACCGACCTGCGGAACCCGGTCGACTACATCGTGCCGATCAGGCACACGCCGCAGGAGGAGGAGGCCACCCTCGGCAGCGGCGTGACGCTGCTGTCCGGGCGGTTCTTCGGCGGCGGCACCCACATCGGTTACAACCGCCAGAACTTCCGCTGGGGCGACGTCGGGACGTTCCAGATCGCTCCCGGCAGCCACATGTGGATGGCCTCGTCCGAGTGGTACGGCAGGGAACGCATCCCGCTCACGGTGAACTTCGGGCTGCCCCCGGCGGTGACACTCGCCGCCGGTGCGGGCTTCGACTACGTCGTGCTGCCGTACGGCAGCGACGAGGTCGGCATCGCGGGCGGGCTGCAGGGCGGCCCGGTGGACCTCGTGCCGGCGGTCTCGGTGCCCGACGCCCTCGCCGTCGCGCAGGCCGAGTACGTGATCGAGGGGTACCTCGACCCGACCGACCGCAGGTTCGAGACCGGCAGGTCCGAGGAGACGTCGCAGCAGGGCGAGCACCCGTTCCACCCGGAGTGGGCCGGCTACATGGGCAAGGCCTACCGTGCGCCGACGTTCCACGTGACGGCGGTGACCCACCGGTCGTTCGACGCCAGGCCGATGATCCAGCCGATGATCGTGCATGGCGCCGAGGAGAACAACATCCAGACGAGCGTGCGCACGGCCGCGCTCTACGAGCTCGGCAACCGCATCATGCCGGGGCTGGTGCACGACGTGCACATCCCGTTCGCGATGACGGACTGGGGCGGCGCGATCTTCCAGATCGACAAGCGGAGCAAGGTCGACGAGGGCTACCAGCGCAACGTGCTCGTCGCGGCACTGGCGAGCTCGCGGGGGATGCGCATCGCGATCGCGGTCGACAAGGACATCGACATCTACAGCACGGACGACGTGATGTGGGCGCTGACCACCCGGGTCGACCCGACGGGCGACATCATCGTGCCGGTTCCGGGCGGAGCCGGGCAGGCGTTCCAGCCGAGCGAGCGTGCGGCGGCCGGGCGCGGCGGGTCGCGCACGGCGTTCGAGGGCGGCATGGCGATCGACGCGACGATCCCGTACGGCACCGCCGACCAGTTCGACCGGCCCAGGTACGCGGTGAGCGAAGTCGACCTGGGCGAGTGGTTCGACCGGGAGGTCGTGGATCAGGTGGGTCGCGAGCAACGGGGGTGGATTCGGCTACTGGCGCAGTCGGGACGGTGACGGTAGGAAGCGCGAGGGAGCGGTCGATGGAGACGTCCTCACGCCTGGCGCAGAGCCGGCGCGGGTACGCGGACGACTGGTACGCATGGGAGGACCCGGAGGTCCCCGAGTACCTGAGCCCGACGTGGTACCTGCTCGACCGGCATGTCGACGGCGAGCGCGCCGCTGCGACGGCGCTGGTGGCGGACGACGTCCGCTACACCTACGCCGACCTGCTCGGCACGGTCGAGCGCGTAGCCGCGGGCCTGGGAGAGCTCGGCGTCCCGCGAGGCGGCCGGCTGCTCATGGTCGGCACGGACAGCCTCGAGTTCGTCGCCCTCTGGCTGGCCTGTGTCCGCGCAGGCATCGTGCCCGTCGTCGTGTCGGACGCGGTCAAGGCGCCGCAGCTGGCGTACTACCTCCGCGACACGGAACCTGCCGCCCTGTACGTCGACGCGGCGCAACTGCCGAAGCTGGCGGCGGCGGCCGAACAGGTGAGCACGCCGCCCGCCGTGTTGTTCGTGCGGGGCGAGAGCGTTGACGACGTGGCGTCGTGGCCCGGGGTCAAGTGCGTGCGGTTCGACTCGCTCACCGAGGTGGACCGGCCGAACGCCGCGGCGGTGACGTTGCACGCGAACGACGTCGCGTACATGCTCTACTCCGGCAGCACCACGGGCCCGGCGAAGGGCGTCACGCACCTCGCGCACGACTTCGTGCTCGTCCCCGAACGGCAGGGCGCCTTCTGGGAGTACGGCCCCGGCGACGTCGTCCACGCGACGTCGAAGAAGTACTTCACCCACGGGCTGTGGCCCGGTGTGCTGATCCCGCTGTACTGGGGCGCGACGGCGGTCGTCAGCGGCGAACCCGCGAGCGGCGCGAACGTGGTGAGCATCGTCGAGACGCACCGCCCGACGAAGCTCATCACCGTGCCCACGACGGTGAAGGCGATCCTGCAGTACGCGGACGAGACCGGGGACCGTCCCGATTTCACCAGCGTGGGCCTCGTCGTGACGGCGTCGGAACAGGTGCCGACCGAGCTCGCCGTGCGCTTCGACTCGCTCTTCGGGCTCGAGCTGATGGACTCGATCGGCTCGTCGGAGGTCACCTACGAGTGGATCGCCAACCGGCAACGCGACCATCGCCGCGGCGCCTTGGGGCGTCCCGTCTTCGGCTACGAGGTGAAGCTGGTCGACGCCGACGGGGCGGAGGTCGTCGAGCCGGGCGGCGAGGGAGAGGCCTGGGTGCGAAGCCGCACGGCCTGCCTCTTCTACTGGCGCAAGTACGAGGCGACCCGCAGGACGTTCGTCGGGGAGTGGACGCGGACCGGTGACGTGCTCACGCTCACCGACGACGGCTACTTCCGGTTCGTCGGCAGGCGGGACGACCTGTTCAAGGTCAGTGGGATGTGGGTCTCCCCGCTCGAGGTGGAGGGCGCGATCGCAGGCCATCCGGCGGTGCACGAGGTGGCCGTGATCGGTGCGACGGACGACAACGGTCTCACGAAACCCAGGGCGTTCGTCGTGCTGCGCGGCGGCGAGGACCCGTCCGACGCGCTGACGGCCGACCTCAAGGCACGGGTCCGGACCGTGGGCGGTTACAAGGTTCCCGACGACGTCACGTACCTCGATGCGTTGCCGAGAACCCCGCTGATGAAGATCGACAGACGAGCACTTCGGAAAGCTTTTCCGCCAAGACCTTGACGCCAACTAGATGACAAAAGTAATTTACGAAAGTCATCTAAGCACGGCTGCTACGAGAGCGAGTGAGCGTGCTGTGAAGGACCTACGACAGTGGCTCGACCAGATGCGCGCACAGGACCTGGTCCGTGACGTGCGCGGGGCCGACCCGGTGCTCGAGGTCGGTGCCGTCACCGACCTGAACGCCAAGCGGGACAAGTGGGTCCTGCTCTTCGACGAGATCGCCGGGTACCAGAAGGGCTTTCGGATCCTCACCGGCACGGCTCTCGACGCGGCGCGGGTGTCCCTCGGGCTCGGTTGCTCGAGCGGCGCCGACGCGCAGGCATTGGTGCGCGAGCTCAGGGGCAGGCTGCGCAGGCCGGAGGCGACCGGCGCCGTCGACCGCGCCCGGGAGTGCGTGGACGTGCCGTTCCTGCAGAACGTGAAGCGAGGCGCGGACGTCGACCTGAACGTCCTGCCCGCACCGTTGTGGCACGAGCAGGACGGCGGCAGGTACCTCGGCACGTTCGACGCCGTGGTGACGCGCGATCCCGACACCGGCTGGGTGAACGTCGGCACGTACCGGATGATGGTGCACGACGAGCGCCGGCTGTGCCTGTTCGTCAACTCCAGCCATCACGCCAGGCTGCACATGCAGGCGTACCGGCGCCGTGGCGAGCGCGTGCCCGTCGCGGTGTCGCTCGGTCACCATCCGGCGCTGTCGATGCTCGGCGGCATGGAGCTGCCGACCGGCGTGTCGGAGTACGACGTGCTCGACCGCCTGCACGGCGGGGTCGACCTCGTCCGGGCGCCGATCACCGGCCTGCCGGTGCCGGCGGGCAGCGAGGTCGTCGTGGAGGGCTACCTGTCCGAGGACACCGTGGCGGAAGGGCCGTACGGCGAGTTCCTCGGCTACTACGCCGGCGGCAAGATGCAGACGCCGACACTCGACGTCGAGGCCGTCTACTACCGCGACGACCCGATCATGCTCGGCACCTGCGCGGGCATTCCTCCGTACGACTACTCGTACTTCCGGTGCCCGATGCGCTCCGCCATGATCTGGGACGCGCTCGACGAGGCCGGTGTCCCCGGCGTCACCGGCGTCTGGTGCCACGAGGCGGGATACACCCGCGCGTTCAACGTCGTCGCCATCGAGCAGGCGCATCTCGGGCACGCCGAGCAGGCGGGCCTGGTGGCCGCGCAGATCCACGAGGGCGCCTTCGGCGGCAAGTACACGGTCGTCGTCGACGACGACATCGACCCGGGCGACATGCACCAGGTGATCTGGGCACTGTGCACCCGCACCGACCCGGTCGACGCGGTCGAGTTCGTGAAGAACTCCTGGGGCATGGCACTCGACCCGATGGTCGTGCGGGGACCGGACGACGGCCTCGACGAGCTGCCGATGTCGCGTGCGGTGATCAACGCGTGCCGGCCGTACCGCAGGCACGCGCACGGCGCCTTCCCCCAGGCGGTCACCGTCCCGACCGACGTCGCGGAACGAGTGACCGGCAAGTTTCCAGAGCTGTTCTCCGGAGCGCGCGAACGATGAGTTCGCACGTGCGCGGACAATGCCCCGACCGAAGGGTTCGTCATGCCATGGTTCAGGACACGGCGTAGCGACAGGAATGAAACGACACGATTCCGGTGGCGGCGGTCGGTCGCGGCCGTGGGCGTCGGCGCGCTGGTCGCCGGCCTCGTCGGATGTTCGAACGGAACGTCCGGCTCGTCCTCGGACACGTGGGTGCATGCCATCGTCACGCCGAAGGGCGATTCGGGTTTCATCCTGATGGCCCAGGCCCGCAAGTATTTCCAGCAACAGGGTGTGAAGGTACAGATCAAGCAGTTCACCGGGAACATCCCGCTGAACCAGGCGCTCGCGTCCGGCAGCGTCGATTCGATCGAGACCGCGCCCGACCCGATCTTCGACGCGTCGCAACGCGGCGCGCACGTGAAGATCATCGGCTCCACGTTGCCCGGGCTCACCTACAGCCTCGTCTCCAAGTCGAGCGTCAAGACGCTCGCCGACCTGAAGGGGAAGGCGATCGGCGTCTCGCAGCCCGGCTCGCTGCCTGACGTCGCGGCCCGCGCGATGCTGAAGGTGAAGGGCGTCGACCCGAAGTCGGTGCGAGCCGTGAGCGTCGGCAACGACGCGCAACGGTTCCAGGCACTGCTCGCCGGCCGGGTGGACGCGGCCGCGGTGTCGCCGGAGTTCGTGCCGAAGCTGAAGGAACATCCGGGATTCCACCTGCTCGCGTCCGCCGAGGACCTGCTCCCGAACTACCCGCGGTTCGTCATCGCGGCGAACGACGAGTCGTTGAAGAAGAAGCCGAAGGCCGCGACGGCGTTCCTCGCCGCGGAGATGGAGGGGATCAGCTACGCGGCCAAGCACCGCCAGGCCGAGATCGCCCTGGCCGCGAAGACCTTGAAGAAGCCGGCGTCGGACCCGAGCTTCGCCTACGCGTACGACCGCATCATGAAGTACCACGCGGCGTCGCCGACATGTGAGATCCCGACGGACAAGCTGAACTGGCTGCAGCAGTTCCGGCTGAGCTCGGGGCTGCAGAAGAAGAAGATCAACATCGACGACATCATCGACAACTCGTTCCGGCAGAAGGCGCTCGCGAAGGTCGGCAAGGACGTCAAGGCAGGTGGCTGACGATGGTTGACGGCCGCGGGGCAATCAAGGCGATGGACCGCACCGAGGGCGTTGCGACGCCGAAGGTCAGGTTCGAGAGCGTGTCGAAGGAGTTCGTCACCCGCCAGCGCGGGACGACGCGCACGGTGCGCGCCCTCGACGACGTGTCGCTGTCGATCGGCGCGGGAGAGGTCGTCACGCTCACCGGCATGAGCGGATGCGGCAAGACGACGCTCCTGCGCGTTCTCATGGGACTGGAGTCGGCGACGTCCGGCTCGGTGTACGTGAACGGGAAACCGATCGACGGCCCGGGCAAGGACCGCGCGATGGTGTTCCAGCACGCGGAGCTGATGCCCTGGCGTTCGGCGCTGGCGAACGTCGAGTTCGGGCTGGAGCTGCGCGGCATCCGTGCCGCGGAACGCCACGAGATCGCCGGCAGGTACCTGCGCATGGTGGGCCTCGACGGGTCGCAGCACCTGCGCCCGTACGAGCTGTCCGGAGGTATGCGGCAGCGTGTGGGCATGGCCAGGGCGCTCGCGATCGAACCGGACGTCCTGCTGATGGACGAGCCGTTCGGCGCTCTCGACGCGCAGACGAGGGAGACGCTGCAGGCCGAGCTGTTGCGCATCCACGCGGCGGACAACAGGACCATCGTGTTCGTCACCCACGACCTCGACGAGGCGGTGCTGCTCGCCGACCGGGTGGTCATGATGGCGCCGAACCCGGGCCGCATCCACGCGGTCGTGGACGTCGACCTGCCGCGCCCCCGCGAGGATGCCGTGGAGCTGCGGGCCTCTGCGGAGTTCGGCCGCATCCGGGCACACCTGTGGCGGCTGCTGCAGGAGGCGAACGGCAACACAAGCGCAGGAGCTGACGAGTGAGTCGGACGGAGGGGTCGCGCGTGCGGACGCCAGCCGGGCTGCCACGCGACGCGCGACACCTGCCGGAGAGGAACGAGGAGGCGGGCGCGCATGACACGGACGCGGCGAAGGAAGCGGGGTGAACGAGGATGAGTCAACCGAGCGTGCGCGGTAGGGGCCGGGTCGCGAGCCCCGCGAACCGCAGATTGACGAACGCCCTGGCCGCGGTCGTGGTCGGGATCGTCGTGCTGATCCTCTGGCAGGTCGTCGGGTCGCGCGTCAGCCCGATCGCGATGTCGTACCCGACGGCCGTGGCCAAGGAGGCGGTCACGCTCATCAGCGACGGCTCGCTGGGGGCGGCGTTCCTCTCGAGCATCTCGTCGTTCGTGCCGGCGTACGTGCTCGCGATGGTGGTGGGCATCCCGGTGGGCCTGATCGTGGGCCGGTACCGGCTGATCGAGGCGGGCTTCGGCCCGTACATCACCGCGGGTTACGCGACGCCGCTCGTCGCGCTGATCCCGCTGTTCATCGTCTGGTTCGGCACCGGCTACACGGTGAAGGTCGCCGTGGTGTTCACCCTCACGGTGTTCCCCATCGTCATCAACACCTGGCGTGGCGTGCAGGCGGTGCCGCGGACGCTGATCGAGGTCGGCGAGAGCTTCGGCGCCTCGCAGTCAGAGATCATGCGCAAGGTCATCGTTCCGGGCACGCTGCCGCACATCATGACCGGCCTCCGGCTGGCCGTCGGTCGAGCCGTCATCGGCATGGTGATCGCCGAGTTCTTCACCGCGGTCACCGGGCTCGGAGGCATCATCATCAACGCCGGCAACAGCTTCGACACGGCCCGGATGTTCGTGCCCGTGATCCTCGTGCTGCTGTTCGGCATCGTGCTCACCTGGCTCGTCGGGCTCGCCGAACGCAGGCTGGCGCCGTGGCACGCCGCGATGAGCGGTGGCCGATGAAGGGAAGGCCATGACGCCGTCGCCCGACGACTCCTCCGTTCCGCCCCTCCCGAGGGGCGGAACGGTGCGTCCGTATCCCGCTGCTCACCTTGGAGTCGTCCAATGACCTACCCGGACCTGCACGACCACGTACGACGGCTCGACGAGGCGGGCCTGCTCGTCCGGGTCTCCCGTCCGATCGACAAGAACACCGAGCTGCACCCGTTGGTGCGCTGGCAGTTCTGCGGCGGCATCCCGCCGGAGCAGCGCAAGGCGTTCCTGTTCGAGAACGTGGTCGACGGGCAGGGCCAGGAGTACGGCATCCCGGTCCTCGTCGGTGCGCTCGCCTCGAACCGGAACATCTACGCGCTCTCGATGGGCTGCGAGCTGGACGAGGTGGGCGCGCGCTGGGCGCGCGCGATCGGCGAACCGATCGAGCCGAAGCTGGTCGAGGACGCACCCTGTCAGGAACTGGTGTTCACCGGCGACGACCTGGCGAAGAACGGCCTCGACAAGCTGCCGGTGCCGATCTCCACGCCGGGCTGGGACAACGGGCCCTACCTGACGAGCGCGCACTACGTCACCCGTCACCCCGAGACGGGCGTGCAGAACTCCGGCAACTACCGCGGCCAGATCAAGAGCGCGACCTGCGTGGGGATGAACGCGTCCCGGGAGCTCAACCAGGGCATCGCCGAGCACTGGGACATCGCCCGGGCGAGGCGGGAGCCGCTGCCGTGCGCCATCGTCGTGGGCGCGCCGCCGTGCGTCACGCTGACCGCGGTGCAGAAGGTGCCGATGGGCATCGACGAGATGGCGGTCGCCGGCGGGCTCGTCGGCGAGCCGCTGAACGTCGTGCGGGCGCGAACCGTCGACGTCCTGGTGCCCGCCGAGGCCGAGATCGTCATCGAGGGTCTCATCGACACCGAGCTGCTCGAGCCCGAGGCGCCGTTCGGCGAGTCGCACGGACACGTGAACCTGCAGGAGTTCAACGCGTTCATGAACGTCACGGCGATCACCCGCCGGCGCGACGCGATCTTCCCGTCCATCATCAGCCAGGTGACGCCGAGCGAGTCCAGCCTGATCAAGAAGCTCGCGTACGAGGAACGCTTCCTCACGACCCTGAAGGAGCTCGGCATCCGGGGGGTGAAGCGGGTCTTCCTCCACGAGCCGCTGACCAACATCCGCAAGTACGTCGTGCTCGTCTTCGAGCGCGGTGCCGAGCGGACGAACGTCTGGCGCGCGCTGTACGCCGCCAGTTCGATGCAGAACGCCGTCGGCAAGTTCACCATCGCCGTCGACGACGACATCGAGCCGGAGAACACCGACGCGATCCTCTGGGCCCTGGCGTACCGCATGGACCCCCGCCACGACATGCAGGTGCTCGAGCACCGCGCCTGGGGCCACGGGCCGAAGGCGCCGTACGACGACGAGGAGGACGCGGCGATCCTCTTCGACGCGACGCTGAAGCGCCCCTACCCGCCGATCTCCCTGCCCAAGCGCGAGTACATGGAGCACGCGCGCGAGATCTGGGAGGAGCTCGGGCTGCCGCGTCTCGAGCCGCAGTCGCCGTGGTTCGGCTACTCGCTGGGCGACTGGAGCGAGGAGTTCGAGGCCGAGGCCGTGGCGGCGACGCGGGGCGAGTTCTGGGAGACGAGCCGGAAGAACGAGGCCCGCCGGCGCGGCGACGTCCCGATGAACACCCCCGTCTCGGACGTACAGGAGTGATCGCATGACGGATCTGGAGCGCGGTTGGGAACGCTTCCTCACGGAGCGGGACAAGCAGGTCTTCGGCAGCTCGGGCTACGGCGTGACCGCCGGCCCGGGCTCCCGGCCCGTGGTCGTCGTGGTCGACGTGACGTACGCCTTCTGCGGCGACCGCCCCGAGCCGATCCTCGAGTCGGTGAAGCGCTGGCGCAACAGCTGCGGTGAGGCGGCCTGGGAGGCCATGCCGCACATCCGGTCGCTGGTCGACGCCGCGCACGAGCAGCGCGTGCCGGTGATCTACACGACCGGCATGGACTACCGCCCGGACCGGTTCGACGCGGGCCGCTGGGCGGACAAGAACGCACGGTCCGCGGAGGCCGGCGGCGGCGAGGCGCCCACCGTGCGCCCCAACGACGTCGTCGCGGACATCGCGCCCGAGCCCCGCGACCTCGTCCTCGCCAAGGCCAAGCCGAGCGCGTTCTTCGGCACGCTGCTCGAGGCGCACCTGACCGCGCTCCGCGCGGACACCCTGCTCGTCTGCGGCACCACGACGAGCGGATGCGTGCGGGCGACCGTGGTCGACGGGTTCTCGTACAACTACCGCGTGTCGATCATCGAGGAGGCGACGTTCGACCGCGGCGAGGCGTCGCACCACATGACCCTGTTCGACATGCACCAGAAGTACGCGGACGTGATTCCGGTCAAGTCCGCACTGGATTATCTCGGGGGCCTGTCAAAGGATCTCTTCATCTCCGAGCTGCCGATCTTGGCGGCTTCGTAGTCCAGGAGGACGTCATGGTCTCGGCACCGGGCATGACCAAGCTGGACGTGGGAGTGCACTCCCGCGTGGGTCCCACCACGGCGATCAGTATCGGGTTCCAGAACATCCTGTGCCTTGCCGGCCTGTTCCTCTTCCCCGGCCTGCTCGGCGCGTCGTTCAAGCTGCCGCCCGCGGAGATCGGGTACCTGTACGGCATCACGTTCATGACGTCGGGTCTCGTGGTCATCCTCCAGTCGGTGCTGCTGCTCCGGCTGCCGATCGTGCAGGGCCCGTTCGCCGGCGTGTTCGCGGCCGTGCTCGTCACCGGCCATCAACGCGGTCTCGGCGTCGCGTTCGGCTCACTGCTGGTGGCGTGCGCGATCTGGTGCCTGCTCGCGATACCGCTCAAGCGGTTCAGCGCCGTCGCCCTGATGTCGCGGTACCTGCGGCTGCCCGTCGTGTCGGGCGTGATCCTGCTCATCATGTCCGCGCAGCTCGCGACGATCGCGTTGCCCAACTGGATCGGCAAGCCGGGCATGCCGGGCTTCCCCTCGGTCAACCTGCTCGCCTCGGCGCTCGCCGCGGTCATCGTCGTGGCCTGCATGATGACGCGGTCGAAGGTGCTCAGGAGGGGCGCGATGCTGTGGGGCGTCGCGGTCGGCGCCGCCGTCTACACGCTGCTCGCGCCCACGACGTGGGAGCGCGTGCTGCACGCCGACGTGTTCAGCGTCCCGAGGCTGTTCCCGTTCGGCTTCGGTGTCGACGTCTTCTCGACCGTCACGTTCTTCATCGTGTTGTTCCCCGCGATCGCCGAGACCGTCGCGACGTACGAGATCGTCGCGGAGTGGAGCGGTGAGCCGCTATCGCAGCAGCGGGTGGCCCAGGGCGTGTTCGGCGAGGTGTTCGGCAGCCTCGTCGGCGCGCTGTTCGGCGGCATGGCCACCCTCGCGTACCCGGACAACGTCGCGCTGCTGCGTGTCACCCGGGTCGGCTCGAGGTACGTGACGCTCACCACGGGCATCATCCTGTTGCTGCTCGGCGGGTTCGGTATCTTCGACGCCGCACTCGTCGCGATCCCGACGCCGGTCCTGTCCGGAGCGACGGCGATCCTGTTCGCCATGCTGTTCGCGAGCGGCATCGAGGTGTTGTCCCGCGTCGAGTGGAACCGGGCACACCTGCTCGCGGCGGGCCTGCCGTTCATCCTCGCGATGGGCGCGTTCTTCACGCCTGAGGCGGTACAGGAGGCGTTGCCGTCCTGGGCGAGGCTGCTCCTCGGCCAGCCGCTCGTCGTCGGCGCGGTGCTCTCGCTGCTCATCGTCGGCGTGTTCCGGCTGGGCGCGATGCGCCGCGAGGAGGAGCCCCGGCTGGAGCCGGCGACGACGTGACCCGATACCCGTACCGCGACTTCCGTGACTACCTCGACTCGCTGGAGTCGGGTGGTCTGCTCGTGCGGGTCACCCAGCGGGTGAACAAGGACACCGAGCTGGTTCCGTTGGTACGGCTGCAGTTCCGCGGCCTGCCGGAGAGCGGGCGGCGGGCGTTCCGGTTCGACGACGTCACCGACTCCCGCGGCCGCACGTTCGAGGGCTCGACCGTGATCGGGGCGTTCGCCGCGTCGCGCAGGGTGTACGCCGCCGCGCTCGCCACGGAGCTGGACGCCGTGGGCCGCGTGTGGCAGCACGCGCTCGCGACGCCGAAGGAGCCGGCGCTCGTCAGGACCGGGCCGTGCAAGGAGGTCGTCGTCCGGGGCGGCGACATCGAGGCGACGGGCGGCGTGGACGCGTTCCCGCACCCGGTCTCGACACCCGGCTTCGACAACGCGCCGTACCTGACGTCGCCGTACTGGGTGACGCGCGACCCCGAGGACGGTACCTACAACGTCGGTGTCTACCGCGGCATGATCAAGGCGCCCCACCGCGTCGGGCTGCAGATGGACACGCCGTCGCAACACATCGCCGTGCATCTGCGCAAGGCCCGGGCACGCGGCGAGCGGCTGCAGGCGGCGATCGTGCTCGGCGCGGTGCCGGCACTCGGCCTCGCGAGCGCGCAGAAGGTGCCGTACGGCGTCAGCGAGTACGCCATCGCCGGCGGGCTCATGGGCGAGCCGCTCGAGGTGGTGCGGTGCGAGACCGTCGACCTCGACGTGCCGGCGAGTGCGGAGATCGTGATCGAGGGCACCATCGACCCGGCGCGGCTCGAACCCGAGGGACCGTTCGGCGAGGCGAGCGGCTACATGGGCCCGCGCACGCGGTCACCGGTGCTCGAGGTCTCGGCGATCACGCATCGCCGCGCGCCCGTCGTGCAGGCGTTCATCAGCGAGTTCCCGCCCAGCGAGTCGACCCTGATGCGCAAGGTCGGGTTCGAGGCCGTGTACACCCGGTTCCTGCGCGAGAGCTGCAACATCTCGTCGGTCCGGGACGTGACGATGTACGAGTCGGCGTCGGTCAACATGGTCTTCGTCATCCGGCTCCGCGACCCGTCGCCGGGGCAGGCGTGGCAGGCGATGTACGCAGCGTCGGGCTACGAGCCCTCGATGGGGAAGATCGTCGTCGCCGTCGACGACGACATCGACACGTCCGACCTCGACTCGGTGCTGTGGGCGATGAGCTTCCGCATGCAGCCGCACCGCGACGTGCGGATCCTGGGCGACAAGCTGCCCAGGCTCGACCCGTCGCAGCCGCTCGAACCCGGCGCGGAGCCGACGGCGAACGCGTCCGCGCTGCTCGTCGACGCGACCCGCAAGATGCCGTACCCGCCGACGTCACTGCCGGCCGAGGGGCACATGCGGCGCGCCGTCGAGCTCTGGCGGGAGCTCGGCCTGCCGCAGCTCGACCTGCGCGAGCCGGTGCACGGCTACGAGCTCGGCGCGTGGACGGACGAGAACCGTACGGAGGCGCGGCTCGCCGAGCTGGGCCGCTATCTGGAGACCGGCCGCCGGCTCGGTGAGATGTGATCGCGGGAGGTGCGAGTGTCCCAACGGATCGGCTTCACGGTGAACGGTGAGCCCGTCGAGGTGACGACCGCCGGTGACCGGCCGCTGCTCGACGTGCTGCGCGACGACCTCGGCCTCACGGGCGCCAAGCGCGGTTGCGACGTCGGGTACTGCGGGTCGTGCACGGTCGTCGTCGACGGCGAGGCGATCTCGTCCTGCCTGCGCATGGTCGGGCTCGTCGACGGCAGCGACGTCGTCACCGTCGAGGGACTGCAGGACGGGCAGCGCCTCGACGCGGTCCAGGACGCGTTCGTCGCGACGTCCGGGTTCCAGTGCGGCTTCTGCACTCCCGGCCACGTCATGGCGACGTACGCCCTGCTGTCCGGCGACGCGCACCCGGACGACGACGCGGTGCGCGCGAGCGTCGACGGGAACTACTGCCGCTGCACCGGATACGTGAAGATCGTCGACGCGGTCCGGCGGGCGCGGGACGGGAGGAGCCGGTGAAGGGCGTCGTCACACCGCCGGACACCACGGGGACGCAGCTGGGCGCACCGCCGCGGCTGCCCGAGCTCGTCGGGCAGTCCATCCCGCGGCTGGACGCGATCGACAAGGTGCGCGGGCGGGCGGAGTTCGTCCAGGACGTGCGGTTGCCGCGCATGCTCCACGGCGCCGTGGTCCGTTCTCCCTACGCCCACGCACGCATCCGCTCGATCGACACGAGCAGGGCCCGGCGGGTGCCGGGAGTGAAGGCCGTCATCACGAGCGAGGACACCGCGCGCCGCAAGTGGGGTGCGTTCCGCCCCGACCTGTACCCGCTCGCCGTGGAGTTCGTGCGGTACGTCGGCGACGAGGTGGCCGCGGTCGCCGCGGTGGACGTCGAGACCGCGCGGCATGCGGCGAGCCTGGTCGAGGTCGAGTACGAGGAGCTGCCCGCGGTGCTGAGCCTCGACGCGGCCATGGCCGACGGTGCGCCGCTCGTGCACGAGGACGCGCCGGGCAACGTAGCGCACCACTTCGGGTTCGAGCGCGGCGACGTCGACGGCTGGTTCGCCCGCAGCCACACCGTCGTCGAGGGCACGTGGGAGTCGAGCCGCCAGTGGCACGCGGCGCTCGAGACGCTCGGGTGCACGGCCGACTGGGGACCCGACGGCCGGGTCACGCTGTACGTCAACACGCAGACGCCGTTCCTCTCGCGTACGCGGTACGCGACCGCGCTCGGCGTGCCGGAGCGCGACGTGCGGGTCGTGCAGACCGAGATCGGCGGCGGCTTCGGCGGGAAGTCGGGTGACGACAACACGTCGGTGATCTGCGCGCTGCTGTCGCGCGCGTCGGGGCGCCCGGTGCAGCTCGTGCTGAGCCGCGAGGAGGAGTTCCTCGCCAGCCGGCCGCGGATCCCCATGCGGTTCACGGTGAGGCTCGGCTTCACCCGCGACGGCTTCGTCACCGCCAAGGACCTCGTCGTGATCGCCGACAACGGCGCGTACACCGGCAAGTCCCAGGCCGTCCTCGGCGCCGCGACCGTGCGCCACGACGCGCTCTACCGGTACAAGGCGGTGCGCGCCGACTCGCGGCTCGTCTACACGAACCTCGTGCCCACGGGTGCGTTCCGCGGGTTCGGCAACCCGTCCGCCGACTGGGCCGTCGAGCAGGCGTGGGACCTCGCGGCGCACGAGCTCGACATCGACCCCGTCGATCTGTTGCTGCGCAACGCCGTCGAGCCCGGCGACGTCTCGCCGCACAACCACCGCATCGACGGCTGCGAGCTGAAGCAGTGCATCAGCAAGGCGGCCGAGCTGATCGGCTGGAAGGAGAAGCGCGAGCAGAAGCGGCCGAACCGCGGCCTGGCGATCGGCTGCAGCGTGCACGTGTCGGGACGCCGCAGCTTCGGCGACTACGACGGCAGCTCGGCGATCGTCCGGCTCGCCGAGGACGGCCGCGCGGCCGTGATCGTCGGCGAGGGCGAGATCGGCACGGGCGCGCGCACCACGCTCGCGCAGATCGCCGCCGCGACGCTGGGCCTCGCGCCGGCCGACGTCACAGTGAGCCGTCCCGACACCGACCTCACCACGCACGCGCTCGGCGCGCTCGCGAGCCGGGTCACCTACGTGGCCGGGAACGCGGTGCTGCAGGCGGCGAAGTCGGCGCGCGAGCAGCTGCTCGACGCCGCCGCGACGGTGCTCGGCGTACCGCGTGACGGCCTGGACGTCGTCGACGGCTACCTCGTGGACGACGGGGGCGAACGACTGGCGACGGTCGGCAGCGTCGTCAGGGACGCGCTCTACCGGCCCGGTGGCGAGCCGATCGTCGGGCTCGGCTCGTTCGACAACCCGTCGGAGTTCCCCGACCAGTCGCGGTTCGGCAACGAGTCCGGCGCGTACAACTTCATCGCCGAGGCGGCCGACGTCGAGGTCGACCCGGACACCGGTGTCGTCACGGTGCACGAGCTTTCCGCGGTCGCCGACTGCGGCACGGTGCTCAACCGGGCGACGGCGGAGGGACAGGTCGAGGGCGCGGTCGCGCAGGGACTCGGCCTCGCGCTCACCGAGTACTTCGACTGGGCCGACGGCGCCCCCGTCGGCACGAACTTCGCCGACTACAAGCTGCCCACGGCAGGCGCGATGCCGAAGCTGCACGTCGACTTCGCCGACTCGTACGAGCCCACCGGGCCGTTCGGCGCCAAGGGCGTCGGTGAGATCGCGCTCGACACCGTGCCCGCCGTCGTCGCGAACGCCGTGGCCGACGCCGTCGGCGTCCGCGTTCACGACCTGCCGATCACGGCGGAGAAGATCTACTGGGCGCTGCACCCGGACGAGCACCCCGCCGAACCCGAGCCGCGGGAGGCCGAGCCGGTGCCTGCGCGCGGTACCGCGTTCGGGCCGTCTGCGCGTACGGGCGAGCGGAGTGTCGTGCGGCCCGCCGGTCTCGACGACGCGGTTCGCATGCTCGCCTCGTCGGACACCGCCGTCGTCGCGGGCGGCGTGGGCCTGCGGCTGCGGCAGCGTGCGGGGGACGCCGACGGCGTCCGGACGCTCGTCGCCGTCGACCGGCTGCCCGAGCTGCGCGGGATACGCGCGAGCGACACGGGCCTGCGCATCGGTGCCGCCGAGTACCTGGACACGATCGCCGGTGCCGCACCGGTGGCCGCGTCCTGGCCGGTACTCGCCGAGGCGACGGAATCCGTTGCCACCGCACGCATCCGGCGCGCCGTGACGCTCGGCGGCAACGTCGCGCCGGGTGACCCCGCGCATGATCCACCCGTGGCGTTGCTCGCCGCCGGCGCCGTCGCCGAGGTCGTGTCCGCCGCGGGCACGCGCCGGGTGCCAGTGGCCGGGCTGACCCTCGCGCCGGACGAGCTGCTGGTGGCGTTCGAACTGCCGCATCCGTTGCCGGGCACCGGTTCCGCGTACCTCAAGCACCTCGTCCGCGGAGTGTGGGAGTACGCGTGCGTGAGCGCCGCGGCCGTCGTGCGGCTCGACGGTGACGGCGCCGTCGAGCACCTGGCCGTGGCGCTCGGCTCGGCCGCGCCGTCGACGCTCGCCGTGCCGGTCGGCGAGTTCCTCGGCGCACGCCCGGACGACGACCTCGTCGCCGCGGTCGCCGCGAAGGCGGTGGACGCCAGCGACCCGTGGACGGACGTGCGCGGCAGTGCGGCCTACAAGCGGCGGATGGCCGGCGAGATCACCCGTCGCGCGGTGCGCACCGCACTCCGCCGAGCGAAGGAGGCACCTCAGTCATGACGGTCCCGAGCCCGGTGGAGCCCACCGTCGACGGCACGGTGCGGGTGCGCGACGGCGTGCGGATCCGCTTCAGCGTGCACCGCGGCGCGACGCACGCGCGCCGGATCGCGCTCGTGCACAGCCTCGCGCTCGACCGCGGTGTGTGGGCGCACGTCGTGCCGCACCTGGTCGAGCACGCCGACGTCCTCACCTACGACTGCCGCGGCCACGGCGCGTCGGGCACCGGCGCGTACGACTACTCGGTGCCCCAGTTCGCCGACGACCTCGCCGACCTGCTCGACGCGCTCGGCTGGCCGGACGTGCTGGTGGCCGGCGCGTCCATGGGCGGCGCCGTCGCGCAGCAGTTCGCCGCGTCGCACGCCGACCGCACCGTCGGCGGCGTCTTCGTCGACACCACGGCCTGGTACGGCGAGGGCGCGCCGGAGGCGTGGCGGGTGCGGGGAGCGAAGCCGCGCGAGTCCGGCTTCGCCTCGATGCTCGGCTTCCAGTTCCCGCGCTGGTTCGGCGACGACTACCGCCGCGACCACCCCGACGTGCTCGACGCGTTGCGGGAGACGTTCGTCGCCAACGACGTCGCGGCATACGAGGCGACCTGCGCGATGATGGGCGGCTACGACCTGCGGCCGCTCGCGCCGCAGATCACCGCGCCTACGGCCGTCGTCGTCGGCAGCGAGGACTACGCGACCCCGCCGGAGATGGCCGAGGCGCTCGCGAAGTCGCTCGGCTCCACGCCGGTGACCGAGCTCGACGGCGCCAAGCACCTCACCCCGCTCGAGCGGCCCGCCGAGGTCGCGGCCGTACTACTCGACACCCTCGCCCGTGCGGACGGAGCCACCGATGACTGAGCCGCCGGTCGTCGACGTCCACGCGCACCACGTCGGCGCCGACCTCGTCGCCGCGATCGAGACCGACGGCGGCGCGCACGGCGTCAGCGTGGTCGAGTCCCCGGACGGGAAACGGCGGATCGACGTGGGCGGGCGGCGCACCGGCCTGCCGTTGCTGCCGGCGCTGAGCGACGTGACCGCGCGGCTGGCGTTCCTCGACGCCGCCGGCGTCGACGTGCAGCTCGTCGCCGGCTGGATGGACCTCGCCGGTTACCACCTGCCCGCGGCGGACGGCGCCTGGCTCGCGCGCAGGCAGAACGAGGCGCTCGCGTCCGTCGTCGCGGCACACCCGGACCGGTTCCGCGCGGCCGCCGCCGTACCGCTGCAGGACGCCGACGCCGCGGTCACCGAACTGCGCCACGCCGTCCGCGAGCTCGGCCACGCCGCGGTGCAGATCGGCGCGCGCGTCGAGGACACCGGGCTCGACGACCCCGCGCTCGAGCCGTTCTGGGCCGAGGCCTGCTCGCTCGACGTGCCCGTCGTCGTCCACCCGGCCGAGCTGAACGTCCCCGAGCGGCACCGGCGGCTGTTCCTGCACATCACCGTCGGAAACCCGGCCGAGACGACGTTCGCGGCCGCGGCGCTCCTGCTCGGCGGCGTGCTGGAGCGTCATCCGGGGCTGCGGGTGCTGCTCGTGCACGGCGGCGGGTTCCTGCCGTACCAGCTCGGGCGCCTCGACCTCGCGTCCGGCCGTGCGCCGGCGAACGCGCGGCCGCGGGCCGCGGAGCCGGCGAGCGGGTACCTGCGGCAGCTGTACTGCGACACGATCGTGCACAACGCGGAGGCGTTGCGTTTCCTGGCATCGGTGCACGGCGACGACCGGCTGCTCGTCGGCAGCGACTACCCGTTCCCCATGCGCGACGACGACCCCCTCGGCACCGTCGCGAAGGCGTTCGACGGGGCCGCCGCCGAACGAGTCAACCGGTACAACGCCGTGGCGTTCCTGAAGGGCGGTCACGCATGCCTCTCGACGAGATAGACCTGCGCAGCTGGCTGCGCGCCGTCACCGACCTGGGCGAGGTGCGGGACGTCCGCGGCGCGCACTGGGACCTCGAGGTCGGCGCGCTCTCCGAGGCGGTGTACCGCAGGGACGACCCGCCCGCGCTGCTCTTCGACGAGATCGTGGGCTACCCGCGCGGCCTGCGGGTGCTCACCGGCAGCATGGCGAACGCCGCACGCCTCGGCGTCACGCTGCGGCTCGGTGACGACCTGACCGACCACACGCTCGTGGACGCGCTGCGCGGCGCGCCGGCGCGCTGGCTGGCCTCCGCACCCGGGTTCAAGGCCGTCGAGGTCTCGTCCGGCCCGGTGTGCGGCAGCGTCGTCAAGGGCGCCGACGCCGACCTGTTCGCGTACCCCGTGCCGCGCTGGCACGAGAACGACGGCGGCAGGTACATCGGCACCGGGTGCGCCGTGTTCACCACCGATCCGGAGACGGGGCAGGTGAACGCGGGCGCGTACCGCATGCAGGTGCAGCACGACGGCCGCGCCGCCAGCGTCAACATGGAGGCGGGCAAGCACGGCGCGATGCACGTCCGCCAGTGGTTCGAGCGGGAGGGTCGCGCCCCCGTGACGGCGTCGCTCGGGCACGACCCGGTGCTGCTCGTCGTCGCGGGCACCGAGGTGCCGGCGGGCGTGTCCGAGCTCGACTACGCGGGCGCGATCGCGGGGCGCCCGGTGGAGATCGTGCCGGGCGAGGTCACCGGGCTGCCCGTGCCGGCGACGAGCGAGCTCGTCGTCGAGGGCTGGCTCTACCCCGACCGCAGCGAGCCGGAGGGCCCGTTCGGCGAGTGGACCGGCTACTACAGCGGCGGCGTCACGCCCGTCCTGACGATGGAGATCGAACGCGTCTACGCGCGCGAGGACCCGATCCTGCTCGGCGCGCCGCCGGGCAAGCCGCCGCACGACTACTCGTACATGCGCAGCGTCATGAAGTCCGCGATGATCCACGACGCGCTCGCCGCGACCGGCCTGCCCGGCCTGCAGGGCGTGTGGTCGCACGAGGCCGGTGGCGGCCGGCAGTTCCTCGCCGTGTCGATCGACCAGCGGTACGCCGGGCACGCGCGGCAGGCGGGCCACCTGACGGCGCAGCTGCCCGCGGCGTCGTACATGAACCGGTTCGTGGTCGTGGTGGACGCCGACGTCGACCCGCGGAGCCTCACCGAGGTGGTGTGGGCGATGTGCACGCGCTGCGACCCGGAACGCGACATCGACACGCTCCGGTACACCTGGGGCAGCCGCGTCGACCCGCTGCGCGAGGACGGGCCGACCTACAACACGCGCGCGGTCATCGACGCCTGCGTGCCGTTCGAGCGCAAGGACCGCTTCCCGATCGTCGCGCAGGCGGACCGCGAGCTGCTCGCCGGCGTGACGGCGAAGTGGCCGGAGCTGTTCAGGAGCTGACCGCCGTCGCCTCGGGGGCGAACAGCTCGTCGACGCCCACTCGGCGTGCCGTCAGCCCCTGCTCGTGCATGTAGCGCGTCAGCACCTCCAGCACGTGCCGGTTCGGTTCGACGCCGTACGGGAACGCGTCGCCGCCGAAGTCGCGGTCCACCTCCTCGATCGACTCCTGCAGCCAGGGCAGGCCGACGGCGAGACTCGGCTCGAACCGGAGCCGGGCGGCGCCCGCCGATCCGGCCGCGACGAAGGCGTGGGTGAGCGCCTCCGCCACCCACGGGTTCTCGTCGTACACGTCCCGGCGGACGACCAGCAGGTGCATGATCGGGAAGATGCGCGTGCGCGCGTAGTACGCACGCTCGACCTCGCCGTAGCGCGTGAACAGCCGGCGGATCGGGGAGCCGGGCTCGCGCATCGCCGGCGGCTGCTCGGTCGTGATGAGTGCGTCGAGATCGCCCGACCCGAGCATGCCCTCGAGCGTCCGGTCGGCGGGGATGCGGCGCACCTCGACGCCGGCCGGCAGGCGCACCGCGAGCCGTTCGGCGTACTTCGGTTCGCGCAGTCCGCCGGTGTGCCAGTCGATCTCCTCCGGCTCGATCCCGTACTCGTCCCGGAGCATCCCGCGCACCCACACCGCCGCGGTCATCTGGTACTCGGGCACGGCGAGCCGCCTGCCGCGCAGCTCGGCGGGCTCGGTGATGCCGGCGCGCTCGTTGACGTAGATCTGGCGGTGCCGGAAGTGGCGGGAGAGGAAGACGGGCAGGCCGACGAACGGCGAGTCGCCCCGGGCGGCGAGCACGAGGAACGTGCCGAGCGACATCTCCGAGACGGGGAACTCGGCGTGCTGCGCCTGGCGGCGGAACAGGTCCTCGACGCGCGGGAACACCTCGTACCGGAGGTCGACGCCCCGCGGGCGGACCTCCCGCGTGAGCAGGGGCAGCGTCCGGTCCAGGTACAGCAGGCCGGCGTAGGTCAGTTCCAGCTCGCCCATCGGTGGTCCCGCCCTCCGCCCCTCGCCGCTCGACAACGGTTGCAGTCTGCCGGTCCCGGGCCGTGGTTTCGAGATGTCGGCCCGCGGGAAGTAGCCACCTGCGAGCGGGATCGGAGGCAGACGTGCGGGTCATCGCGGTGCTCCTGCTGATCTCACTGGCCGTGGTCTTCACGGTGTCGTTCTTCCGGCCGGCGAAGTCGCGCCGGATGCAGGAGCGCGTCAAGGCCCTGACCGACAAGTACGCGGACAAGGCGCGCGAGCGGGCGGGGGAGGCAGGTGACAAGACGGCCGAGGGCATCGAGAAGATCGGCCGGGCGACCCAGAGTGTGGCGCATGCCGGGCGCCGCGCGCACGACAAGGTGTTCCACTCGACGGCCGGCGCCGAGGAGGAGCGGAAGCTGCGCGAGGAGTACGGCGAGGGCGCGGAGCGCGGCAAGGACTGACGCCGTCGGCCGATAGCGTGGCTCCCGTGCCCGAGACGTCGTACCAGCCACGGACAGCCTCCGGCAGGGACGCGCTGCGCGCGATCCGGGACCGGCCGGGCGACGCGCTCGTCGCGGTGGACTTCGACGGCACGCTCGCGCCGATCGTCGACGACCCGGCCCTCGCCCGGCCCGTGCCGGGGACACCCGCCGTCCTCGCCCGGCTCGCCGACCACGTCGGGACACTCGCCGTCATCACGGGGCGCCCGGCCGCGACCGGCGTCGCGTACGCGGGGCTCGCCGCGCTCGCCGGCCGCTCGAACGTCGTCCTGCTCGGGCACTACGGCGCCGAGCGGTGGGAGGCGGCCACCGGCGACTACGTCTCGGCTCCGGCGCCGCCGGGGCTGGGCTACGTGCGCGCCGAGCTGCCGCGGCTCGTCGCCGAGGCGGCCCCGGACGGTGCGTCGATCGAGGACAAGGAGACCTCGCTGGCGGTGCACGTGCGCAACTGCGCCGACCCGGAGGCCGCGCTCGCCGGACTGGTCGAGCCGGTGCGCGCCCTCGCCGACCGCGCCGGCCTCGCCGTCCAGCCTGGCCGGATGGTGCTGGAGATCCGCGACGGCGGCCGCGACAAGGGCGGCGCCCTGCGCGAGCTGGTGGCCGAGCGCGGCGCCGGCGCCGTGCTGTTCGCCGGGGACGACCTCGGCGACCTGGCGGCGTTCTCGGTGGTGGAGGAGCTGCGGGCGGCCGGGACACCCGGCCTCACCGTGGCGAGCACGGGCCCGGAGCCGGTGCCCGAGGTCACCGACCGCGCCGACCTCGTCCTGGCCGGCCCGGCCGACGTGGTCGCCTTCCTCGCCACCCTCGTGTCACCCGGCTAGCTCCACCTCACATGGCGCGACCGTTCTTCACCTGGCGCCACTCGAAATTTCGCCCGCTTTGCCCGATTCCGATCGAGCGGCGCCAGGCAAAGTCGAGCCGCGCCATGTGAAGCCGAGTCGCGCCATGTGAAGTGGCGTGACGGCCACCACATCGGCGGCCGTGGCGGTCATTGCAGGGCGGCGAGCTGGTCGGCGAACCACTGGCGCGGCGAGAGCCGCGTGGCGGCCGCGGCGAGGCGCTTCGACCTGGCCGCGCGCTCGTCGTCGGGCATGGTGAGCGCCCGGTGCAGGGCGTCGGCCGTGCCGCTGACGTCGAACGGGTTGACCAGGACGGCGTCGTCGCCGAGCTCGTCGGTGGCTCCGGCCTCTCTCGACAGCACGAGGGCGACGCCGCGGTCGCTCAGCACGGGGCACTCCTTGGCGACCAGGTTCATCCCGTCCCTGATCGGGTTGACCACGAGCACGTCGGCCAGGCGGTACGCCGCCAGCGAGCGGGGGAAGTCGTCGTCGACCTGGAGCAGGAGGGGCTGCCAGTCCGGCGTCGCGAACTCGTCCTCGATCTCGCCGGCGAGCCGCTGCACCGCGGCGGTGTACTCGCGGTACTCGGGCAGGTCGTGCCGGCTCGGGTACGCGAACGCCACGTGCACCACCCGCCCCAGCCACTCGGGGTACCTGCGCAGCAGCTCGCGGTACGCGAGCAGCCCGCGAACGATGTTCTTGCTGAGCTCGGTGCGGTCCACCCGGACCACCAGGCGCCGGTCGCCCACCTGGGCCTGCAGCGCACGCAGCCGCGCCGCGACGTCGTGCCGGGACGCGCGCTCCTGCAGGAAGTCGGCGTCCGCGCCGAGGGCGTGCACGCCCAGTCCGGATGTGCGGCCGTCGTGCCGTACCGCCGACGGCGTGGTGTCCGCGCCCAGCAGCGCGGCACAGCACGCGCCGAACGCCTCCGCCCAGCGGGCGGCGTGGAAGCCGACGTGGTTCGCGCCGAGCATGCCGGTGAGGATGTCCTCGGCGATGTCGTCCGGCAGCAGCCGGTAGTACGAGACCGGTGCCCACGGGGTGTGCGAGAAGTGCGCGATCCGCAGGTCGGGGCGGCGCTCGCGCAGCATCCGGGGGGCGAGGCAGAGGTGGTAGTCCTGCACCAGCACTCGCGCGCCCTCGGACGCCTCCTCGGCCAGCGCGTCGGCGAAGGCCTGGTTGTATGCGACGTACGCGTCCCACTCCTTGCGGAAGGCGTCGTCGAACACCGGCTTGCTCGGGGTGTCGTACAGCAGGTGGTGGACGAACCACAGGGTGGAGTTGGCGATGACGTTGTACGCCCGGTGGAACGTCGCCCGGGGGATGTCCAGCATGCGCACCGCGGTGCCGCCGACGTCGTGACCGGCGCGGTCCAGCCGGCCGTGGGGCGCGTCGGCCGCGGCCTGCC
>DASUWX010000025.1:0-21037 GCA_036378185.1 Streptosporangiales bacterium
TCCGTCCGAGTACACCGAGTGCACGTGGCAGTCGCCCCGGTACCAACCGCGGCCTCGTCGGCGCGGCCACCCCGCAACGGCTTCGCTCACCGCCGCCCTCGCCCCGGTCCTTCGAGCCGCGCGGACGTCGGCTCCATGGCCAGCAGTGTCAGTGCGTCGTGGTCGGTGGTGCCGGGCGCCGCCTGGTAGACGGTCAGCCGTCGGCCGTCGTCACCGAGCCGGAGCACCTCGTGGTGCAGGGTGAGGGTGCCGACGACCGGATGCCGGAAGGTCTTGCGTCCGCTGCGCCTGCGGATGGTGTCATGCCGGTTCCAGCGCCGGGCGAACTCCGCGCTCGCCGCGGCGAGCTCGTCGACGAGTTCCGCCAGGTCGGCCGAATCGGGGTCGTCGGCGAGGACCGCGTGCAGGTTGGCGACGGCGCTGTCGGCCGCGCCCGCCCAGTCGGCGAACAGACCCGGCGCCGCGGGATGGCAGAACACGTACCGGATCGTGTTGCGCCGGGCGGCGGGCCAGTCCGTGATGCCCGCGAACAGGAGCAGTGTCTCGGGGTTCGCTGCGAGGATGTCACTGGTCGGGCTGAGCACGTACGCCGGGCAGGGCCGCACCGTCTCGAGGAGCAGGCGCACGCCGGGTCGCACGGGAGCGGTCCGGCGCGTGCCGCGGGCGAAGGACGCGCCCTGCCGCGTGGTCGGCCAGCGCGTAGAGGTGCGCGTGGGCGTCGTCGTCGAGCAGGAGCGCGCCGGCGAGCGCGTCCAGGACCGCGCTGCTCCGGTTCGTCTCCCTGCCCTGCTCCAGCCGGGTGTAGTAGTCGATGCTGACCCCTGCGAGCGCGGCGAGTTCCGCCCGGCGCAGTCCGGGCGTCCGACGGAAGCCGACGCCCTCGGGCAGGCCGACGTCCGCGGGCCGGACCCGCGCGCGCCGTGCCCGGAGGAACGTCCCCAACTCGCCGGCCGCGGTCATGAGGTCATGTTGCCGCAGCCGCGAACGGCGTGGGTAGCCCTGTCACTGCCAGGAACGCCGCGGCCTGAACGCGGACCGCGGCGCGGGTCATGCTCGCCGCATGCAGACGACCCGATTCGGTCCCCCGCATAGGGCGCCGCGACCATGGTCTGGGCCGCCGTCGGCGCCGAGCTCGACGGCGTCAGCGGCCGCTGCCTCGAGGACTGTTCGATCGCCGAACCCTGGACCGAGAACGGCGACCCGCCGCGTGGCCGCCACCTGCCGTACGCGCTCGACAAGGACAAAGCACGTCGGCTGTGGGAGCTGTCCGAACGGCTCGTCGGCGCTCGCGCCGGTCGAGGCTAGGCCCGCTCCGCGGCCAGCACCGAGTCGCCGACGCGCACCCACCGCAGCACGCCGTCGTCGTCGCACAGGAACCGCACGAACGTGTGGTCCGGGTCGTCGGCGTAGCCGGCGTCCGCGGTGGCGAAGCGGACCCGTGCCTCGATCCCGCCCAGGTCGTCGCGCAACACGAGTACGCCGTCGGTGACCCGCGCCTCGACGACCCGGGTGCCGTCGGTGTACCTGCCCTGGTACGGCGCGGGATCGGTCTCGGCACTCGCGCCGTCGTCCCGCTCCGGCCGGCACGCGCCGACGAAGGCGTTCATGGCGACCCGCTCGACGGCACGGGTCACCCGGATGCCCGCGTCGCCGTTCGTGAGCACCGCGAGCGCGAACGCGCGTTCCGGCACGATCGCGAGCAACGAGCGGTTGCCGGTGGTGTAGCCGCGGTGCCCGACGACACGCAGACCGCCCGGCAGGTCGTCGATGTTCCAGGTCAGCCCGATGTGGTCGGTGTTTCCCTCGGCGTCCGCCACGGGTGTCCACATCGCCCGCACGGTCTCCGGCCGCAGCACGCCGCCGCCTCCGTCGAGGAGGGCGGCGGCGTAACGCATCAGGTCGTCGACCGTCGAGAACAGGCCGCCGACGGCTGCGCGTCCCCTGGCTCTCCCCCACGGCCGCCACACCCGCGCAGGGCCGCTGCGGTGGCCGAGTGCGAGCGGCCGGGTGACCGCATGGTGCGCGCCGAAGCCGGACGCGCGCATTCCCAACGGTTCCAGCACCTCCTCGCGTACCACGGTCTCGTACGGCCTGCCGGTGACCACCTCGATCACCCGCCCGAGCACGGCGAAGGCGGCGTTGTTGTACGAGTAGAAACGGCCCGGCGGGAAGATCCGCCGCAGCGAGCGGAGGCCGTCGACGTACCGTGCGAGTGCCGCGTCGTCCTGGTCGCCGGGCCCGCCCGGGTCCGGGGCCTCTGGTGCCCAACCGGAGCGGTGTGTGAGCAGGTGCCGCAGCGTGACCTCGGCCGCGGTGTCGGGATCGGCGGTGCGCAGGCCGGGCAGGTACGTCCGCACCGGCGCGTCGACGTCGAGGCGTCCGGCGTCGACCTGGCGCAGCAGCGCCGCCGTGGTGAACGTCTTCGTGATCGACGCGACCCGGAACAGCGTCGGCGGGGTCACCGGCACCGGGTCCTCGACGCTGCGCACGCCGTACGCCGACGTGCGTGTGACGCCGTCGGCGAGCACGCCCACGGCGGCACCGGGGACGTCGTGCCGTTCGCAGTGCTCGGCGAGTGCCGAGCGCACCGCGTCCCACGCCTGGCGTCTCTCGTCGTCGCGATCCACGGACTCACCCTATGGGTGGGCGGGCGGACGAGCCGGCCTGTAAGCCGGGTTCTGTGCGCACCGGCCGTGGCCGGTGCCGGCGGCCATCCCTCTAGGGCTGCCGTTGCCGACAGCCTCCAGCGGCCTACCCGCAGGCTCGGGCGGGCCGCCCTCTGACGCCTGCACAGGCCCGGCAGTGCCGTCAAGCACAGCCGGACCCTCTTGGCCTTGCTCCGGGTGGGGTTTACCGAGCCGCCCGGGTCACCCCGGGCGCTGGTGGTCTCTTACACCACCGTTTCACCCTTACCGGCGCGGCGTACCGCACCGGCGGTCTGCTTTCTGTGGCACTTTCCCGCGGGTCGCCCCGGGTGGGCGTTACCCACCACCCTGCCCTGCGGAGCCCGGACTTTCCTCGACGGCGCCGCTGCGCCGCCGCGGCCGCCCGGCCGACTCGTCCGCACGGCCAGCCTAGCAACGGCCCTCGGTCACGACCGCCGAGCACCCGGACGCCGGCGGAACGCGAACGCCGCCACCGACCTGGTGACCAGGTCCGCGGCGGCGTCCGTGGTCATGCCGAGCTGCGGGACGAGCGCCGCCCAGGTCTGGTAGCTCGTCTCGACGTACGCCATCGCGACGGCCTCGTCGAGGGACACCCGCAACAGACCGCGGCGTTCGGCGACGGTCATGATCGAACGCACCCGCTCCAGCCTCAGCTTCCTGGCGACGGCGAGCGCGCGGTCCAGCCCCGCCGAGCCGCGGATGGTCAGCAGCGCTGCGAGCCGGTCGGCGTGCCTCGCGATCTCCGCGAACCACTGTCCGGTGAGCTCCCGCAACGCGGCCTCGGGAGAGCCGTTCTCGGCGTCGACCGGTTCCGGCGCGAGCGCCGCGAACTCGTCGTTGATCGCGCCCATGACCGCGGCGAACAGGTCGTCGACGGTCGCGAAGTGGTTGTAGACGGTGCGCAGGGCGACGTCGGCACGTTCGGCGACGGCGGTCATGGTGAGCGTCGTGCTACCGCTCGCCAGGACGAGCTCGGTGCCGGCGGCCATCAGCCGCTGCCGGGTCTCCTCCCTGGCCTGCGCTCGCTTCGCCATCGAGTAGCTGCGCGGCACGCGACGCCTCCTCGTCGTGTCGAGTCCGGCACAGTCTAGGGAAAAAATTGCCTACACGCTTGTGTGCAATCAATTCTTCACGTACGTTCTCCCCCAACCACAGGAGGTCGTGCCATGACCGCGACACGCGTCCCGTCCCCGCACCCCGACCGCCGGATGGCCGGGCGAGCCCTCGCCGCGGCGGCGATCGGCAACTTCGTCGAGTGGTACGACTTCGCCGTCTACGGCTACAGCGCGGCCGTCATCGCGAAGGTCTTCTTCCCCACCGGGCACGACACCACGGCGCTGCTCGGATCGCTCGCCATCTTCGGCGTGACGTTCCTGCTGCGCCCGCTCGGCGGCATCGTCCTCGGCCGGCTCGGCGACCGCGTCGGACGCCGCCCCGTGCTGTCGGTCACCGTGCTGTTGATGGGCCTCGCGACGGCGTTGATGGGCCTGCTGCCCACGTACGCGAGCATCGGCCTCGCGGCACCCATGCTGCTCCTGCTGCTGCGGCTCGCGCAGGGGTTCTTCGGCGGCGGCGAGTTCAGCGGTGCGTCGACGTACCTCGTCGAGTACGCGCCGCCGAACCGGCGCGGGCTGTGGGCGACGCTGTCGATGTCCACCGGCGTGTTCCCGTTCGCCGTGTGCGGCGTCGTCATCCTGGCCGTCACCACGGCGATGTCGCCGGCGACGTACGGGAGCATCGGCTGGCGGCTGCCGTTCCTGTTCGCGCTGCCGCTCGCCCTCGCCGGGCTCTACCTGCGGCTGCGCATCGAGGAGACGCCGGCGTTCCGCGAGATCCAGGACGTCGGCGCGGTCGAGTCCGCGCCGATGACCGCGGTGCTGCGCGACCACCTGCGGCCGGTGCTGCTCGTGTTCGGGATCGCCTCGCTCAACGCCGTCGGCTCGTACACCGTGACGAGCTACATGCCGACCTTCCTCGGGACGCAGGCCCACATGGCGCCGGCCACCGCGCTCGTCGCCAGCAGCATCGCGGTCGCGGTGCTCGCGGTGCTGTTGCCGTTCGCCGGCACGCTCGGCGACCGGTTCGGCCGCCGCCCGCTGATCCTGGCCGGGACGATCGGCGTCATCCTGCTCGCCGTGCCCGGCTACCTGGTGGCGGGCATGGGCACCCTCGGCGCCGCGGTCATCGGCCAGCTGCTGATGATCGTGCCGCTCACCGGAATCTCCGCGGTGCTCGGCCCGGCGATGTGCGAGCTGTTCCCGACCAACGTCCGCTACTCCGGCTCCGCGCTCGGCTACAACGTCGCCTACGCGTGCTTCGGCGGCACCGCGCCGTTCGTCGCGCAGTTCCTGATCGGCCGCACCGGTACGCCGATCGCGCCCGCGTTCTACCTCGTCCTCTTCGGCCTGGTCGCCCTGGTCGCCGTCGTCAAGCTGCCCGAGACCTCCCGGGTCTCGATCGACCGCCGAACCGTCCCCGACACCCTGGAGAGTGCGACATGAGTCTCGTCCTCGTCACCCGCTGGCTGTACGACGGCACGGCGCCGGACGCCGTCGAGCACGCGGCACTGACCATCGAGGACGGGATCATCGCCGACGTCTCCGCGGTCCGGCCCGGCGAGGAACCCGAGGGCGCGATCCACCTGCCGGACGCCACCGCGATGCCCGGGATGGTCGACTGCCACGTCCACCTGCCGTTCGACGGCTCCGCCGACCCGGTCGCCGCGACGCTCGCCCTGTCCGTGCCCGAGGCGACGCTGCAGGCGGCGCACAACGCGCGGACCATCCTGCGGCAGGGCGTCACGACGATCCGCGACGTGTCGTCGCCCCACGGCATCGCCATCGCGGTGCGCGACGCCGTCGCCGCCGGCCGGCTCGAGGGCCCGGACGTACGCCCGTGCGGCACACACCTCACCATCACCGGCGGCCACGGCTGCGCGTTCGGCCTCGAAGTGGACAGCATCGACCAGATCCGCACCGCCGTGCGCTCGCAGATCAAGGCGGGCGCGGACGCCATCAAGGTGATGGCAACCGGCGGCGTCTACTCGCTGCGCCAGTCGCCCGAGGACGTCCAGTTCAACGTCGAGGAGCTGCGCGCGCTGATCGACACCGCGCACGAACGCGACCTCACCGTCGCGGCGCACGCCGAAGGCGAGGACGGCATCCGCGCCACCCTGGACGCGGGCATCGACACGGTCGAGCACGGCAACCAGCTCACGCCCGAGCTGGCCGGCCGGATGCGCGAGCAGGGCACGTTCCTCGTGCCGACCGTCGGCGCGTTCACGTCCGTCGCCGCGCACGACGACCTGCCCGGGCCGTTCCTGCGCAAGGCGCGCGAGCTCGTCGAGTCGACCAGGAACGCCCTGCAGTACGCGCGCGAGCACGGGGTGCGGGTCGCGATCGGCACCGACGTCGGCACCGCGCCGCACCTCGCGTGGGAGAACCACGTCGCCGCGAAGGAGACCGCGTACCTGGTCGACATGGGCAAGTTCACGCCGGTCGAGGCGCTGCGTGCGGCCACGGCCAACGGTGCGGCGGCGCTGCGCGTGGACGACCGCAAGGGCCGGCTCGCGGCCGGCATGGACGCGGACGTCCTCGTCGTCGCCGGCAACGCGAGCCGTGACATCGGCGCGCTCGAGCGCCCGCTGCTGGTGGTCAAGGGCGGCCGGGTCGTCTTCCGCGCAGCATGACCACCGCGCCGAGAGCGAGCAGCGCCCCGGCCGCGCCGCCGGCGACCGCGAGCAGCATCGCGACCGGATAGCTGGTCGCGTCCAGCACGGCGCCGGCCACGCCCGAGCCGATGCCGTTGCCGACCCCGAAGGCCGTGACCACCCAGGCGAACGCCTCGGTCACGGTGCCGGCAGGCGCGAACGTGTCGACCAGCACCATCGACACGGCCAGCACCGGCGGCAGCGCGAGCCCGCTGAGGAACGCGAGCGGCATGGTGCCGAGCAGCCCGGGCGCGAACACGAGCGGCAGGTAGCCCGCGGCGAACAGGCCCATCAGCCGGAACAGCCGGCCGGACGGGTCGCGGGCCGGCCGGGCCGTGGCGTTGACGAGGCCGCCGGCAAGGGCGCCGAACGCGTTCGCGGCGAGCAGCCACGCGCTCGCCGAGCGGGTCGCGACCTGCTCCGCGTGCGCGGTCACCGCGACTGTGAAGACGCCGATCGCGAAGCCCACGCAGGCGACGGTGAACAGCAACCGCACCAGCCGGGCCGAGCGCAGCGGTCCCGCCCAGTGCCGTTCCGCGGTGATCGGCTGCCAGGCGCGGCTCGGCCGGGCCGTGGCGAACGCGAGGGTCCCGGCGAGCCCGACCGCGGCGGCCGCGACGACGCCGGCGACCGGCCCGGCCACCGCCACCGCGCCGAGCACGATGAGCGGGCCGAAGGTGAAGATGAGCTCCTGTGACGCCGTGTCGAGCGAGTACGCCGCGTGCACCACGCCGTCGGGCAGCAGGTCGGACCAGAGCACCCGCAGGCACGGCTCGATCGGCGGCGTCGCGGCGCCGGCGACGAGGACCGCGAGCCCCGAGACCAGCGGGTGCGCGGTGACGTCGACGAAGCCGAACACCACGAACCCCGCGGCGGACGCCAGCGCGCCGACGAGCAGCGGCGGCGTCTGCCGCCAACGGTCGACCGCACGGGCCAGCACCGGTGCGCCGACCGCCTGGCCGGCGGCGTACACACCAGCCAGGACGCCGGCGACGGCGTAGTCGCCGCCCTGCCCGCGGACGACGAGGACGACGGCGAGAGCACCCATGCCCGCGGGCAGCCGGCCGAGCAGCATCGAGCCGAGCAGTCGCGGGACGTGGCGGGTGGTGACGACCTTCGTGAGCGCGTGCACGGCGCTCACGGGCGCGTCGGGTGGTGGGGCGGGTGCGGCGGCTTCGGCGGGATCGAGTCGAGGCCGGGCACCTGGTCGGGCCAGACGAGCAGGACGGCGCAGGGCGCGTGGTCGACGACGAACCGGGTGTGGTGCCCGAGACTGTGCGGGCCGAGCCGGTCGTGGCTGCCGTCGCGCGCGCAGACCAGCAGGTCGGCGTCCGCGCACGCCGCCACCACCTCGCGCTCGACGGCGCCGGTGCGTACCTCCAGGCCCGCGGGGCGGCCGAGCCGGCGGGCCGCGTCCGCCAGCAACCCCTGCTCGGCCGGACCGGCGAGCTCGCGCACCGCGTCGCCCGGGTCGTGCCGGTCGCGCCCGAGCAGGCCGTCGAACGCCCCCGACGCCACGGCGGCGATCTCGGCGTCGGTCACGTGCAGCAGGGTGAACTCGGCGTCCCGCGGGGCGAACCTGGCGGCCGCGTCCACGCAGCCCTGCCAGGTGCCCTCGCTCACCCAGACGACCACCTGTGTCATGCGCGCCCGCCCGCTCGCTCCCCTACGGCAGGCGCCGCGACCACGTCCGCCCCGACCAATGTGGACATCGCGACCCCTACCTCCCGCTCCCTCGCTCAGCTCCTGCCCTGACTGTCATGCGCGCCCGCCCGGTCGTGCGCCGAGTGTCATGCCCCCATCCTGCCGGTCATGATCAGCGCGAGCCAGAGCATTACGACGGAGGCCACGAGCGTCAGCGGCACCGTCCACGCCCCCAGCGCGAGGAACTCGCGCAGCCGCGGTGACTCGCCGCGGTGGGCCAGCACCCGCCGCCAGAGCAACGTCGCCAGCGAGCCCACGTACGTCGCGTTCGGCCCGATGTTGACGCCGAGCAGCATCGCGAGGACCACGCCGGGATGCGGGTGCGGGCCGAGCACGGAGAGCAGCACCAGCGTCGCCGGCAGGTTGTTCACCAGGTTCGCCAGGACCGCGGCCACCGCTGCCATCGCCAGCAGGCTGCCGAGCCCGGGCGCACGCGGCACGACCGCGGCGAGCACCTCGCCGAGCCCGTTGCCGACCACGGCCTGGACGACGATCGCGAGCGCCAGCACGAAGAGCAGGAACAGCGGCGCCGTCTCGGCGGCTACCGCGCGCCAGGTGACGGTCCCGCGCACCAGGCCGCGGACAGCGAGGACGAGCGCGCCCGCGGCGGCCGCCCACACGGGCGGCAGCTGCAGCGGCGACGTCGCGGCGAAGGCGGCGAGCACGGAGACGAGGACGGCGAGCGCGAACACCGGCGTGCCGCGGCGTGGCGCCCGTGGCCCGGCGGCGGCGTCCGGCCCGACCAGATCGGTGGCGAAGAAGCGCAGGAACACGGCGAGCTCGACCGCGATCGCCGCGAGCCACGGCAACGCCATCAGCCCGGTGAAGGACAGGAAGCTCAGCCCGGTGACGCCGAACGCGAGCAGGTTGGTCAGGTTCGACACCGGCAGCAGCGTCGACGCGGAGTTGGCGAGGTGGGTGCACGCGTAGACGTGCGGCCTGGCCCGCAGCCGCAGCGTGCTCACCGTCACGAAGACCACCGGCGTGAAGAGCACGACCGTGGCGTCCAGGCTGAGCACGGCCGTGATCGCCGCCGCCGCGGCGAACGTCAGCGCCAGCAGCCGGCGGGGCCGGCCTCGGCCGGCCCGCGCGAGGCGCTCGCCGAGCCACTCGAACACGCCCTCCCGGTCGGCGAGGTGCGCGAGCACGAGGATCGCGGCGAGGAAGCCGAGTGTGGGCAGCAGCTCCAGCGTTCGGCTCGCCGCGGCGTGCGGGGACACCAGGCGCAGCGCCAGCGCGAGCCCCGCGAGGGGCACCGCGACCAGGGCCTCGGGCAGCCGCCGCGGCCGCGCGATCGCGAACGCGAGGACGGCGACCAGCAGGACCACGCCGACCGTCTCGGCCGGCCAGCCGCCCATCTACGGCGTGATCAGGTGCGAGGCGTCGTTGAACGACGTGAGCCGCGCGTAGCCTTCGGCGTACCAGTCGACGGTCGAGAGGGCGCTCGTCTCGATCCGCAGCCGGAACACGACTTCCACGGGGACGTCCAGCGCGACGGAGACGATCGCCGCGAGCAGCATGCCGTGGGCCGCGACGAGGATCGTCTTGCTCGGGTACCGCGCGAGGATCTTGTCCCGGGCCCGGGCGGCGCGACGGCGTACGTCGACCAGGCTCTCGCCTCCCGGCGGGGCCGCGGCGGGATCGCTGGTCCACCGCTGCAGCTCGGCGGGGTACCGGGAGGCGATCTCGCCCATCGACAGGCCCTCCCACTCGCCGAAGTCCGCCTCGCGGAGGTCCTGCTCCTCGCGCACCGGGAGGCCGAGCTTCGCCGCGACGATGTCGGCGGTCTCCCTGGCGCGGCGCAACGGCGAGGCGACGACGGCGTCGATCCGCTCTCCCGACGCCAGCACGTCGGTGACCGCGGCCACCTGCGCGCGGCCGTCGTCGGTGAGCGGCTCGTCACCGCTGCCGTTGAACCAGCCGTCCCGGGCCGCTGCCGTCTGGCCGTGCCGCAGCAGGACGGTGCGCGTCGGCGTCCCCAGCTCCGGGGGGACGAACGTGCGCCCGCGCTCGAGTTCCTCCGTGGGCGCGCTGTCCGGCAGTGCCGTCGGCGGCGCCGGCCGCGTCTTCTTCCGCACGCCGGCCGCGGCGTCCATCGCCTCGTTCGCCAGGCGGTCCGCGTGCGCGTTGCGAGCCCTGGGCACCCAGTCGTAGCTCACCGAGGCGAACCCGCGCGCGAGCCGCCCGGCCTCGACGGCGAGGGGGCGCAGGTCGGGATGCTTGACCTGCCACCTGCCGCGCATCTGCTCGACGACGAGCTTGGAGTCCATCGCCACCTCGACGTCGGCGTCCGGGTCGACGTCGCGGGCGGCGGTGAGCCCGGCGATCAGGCCGCGGTACTCGGCGACGTTGTTCGTGGCGACGCCGATCGACTCGGACGCCTCCGCGAGCACGTCCCCCGTGTCGGCGTCCCGCACCACCGCGCCGAAGCCGGCCGGGCCCGGATTGCCCCGCGAACCCCCGTCCGCCTCGACCCGCAGCCGTCTGCTCATGCCCCCGCCCCCGCTGGGGACCCCACTTGTCGCGGTGGCACCGGGCGGGGACCCCACACGGGGCCGGGACCACAGTGGGGGTCCCCAGCCAAGCGGTGGTCGCTCATCGAACGATGATCCGGCGGCACTCGTCGCAGCGGACGATCTCGTCCTCCGCGGCGCCGCGGACGCGGGCGAGCTCGGCCGGGTTGAGCGCGAGGTGGCAGCCGCCGCACCGGTTGCCGTCGAGCAACGCGGCACCGATGCCGCCGAACTGCTGCCGCAGCTTCTCGTAGAGCGTGCGCAGGTCGTCGGGGACCTCGGCGGCGACGGTCGCGCGCTCGGCCGCCACCTGCTCGCGCTCGGCGTCGATCTGCTGGAACGCGTCGTCCCTCGCGGCCTCGACCGTACGCAGCTCGCCCTCGACGGTGTCGCGCTCGGCGACCAGTTCCTCGACCCGGCTGCCGGCCTCCTCGAGCCGCTCCATGACCTCCAGCTCGATCTCCTCGAGATCGCCCTGCCGCTTGCGCAGCGAGGCGATCTCGGACTGGAGGTTCTCGAGCTCCTTCGGGGAGCCGACCGCGCCGGAGTCGAGCCGCTGCTGGTCACGGGCGGCGCGGGTGCGCACCTGCTCGACGTCGGAGTCGGCCTTGCGCTGCTCGCGCTGCAGGTCGGACTGCGTCGTCTCCGCTGCGACGACCTCGTCGCGCAGCTTGGTCAAGCGGTCGGTGAGCTCCGCGGCGCGTGCGATCTCCGGCAGTGTCCTGCGCCGGTGCGCCAATCTGTCGAGCGTGCTGTCGAGCTCCTGCAGGTCGACCAACCTGCGCTGTGCTTCTGGGGCGGCTTTCACTCACGACTCCGTCTCGAACGTCCTGACGTGAGTCTGCCCTGCCGAGGCCGGAGGATGCCACCGACCCCCACGCTGCTCTCAGCTCGCCGGCGCCAGACCGAGCTGTCGGAGCAGACCCAGCTGGTCCAGGTATCCCCAGCGTTCCACGATCCGGCCGCCGTCGATGCGCCACACGTTCACGCCGCGCAGGCTGAGCGTCCTGCCGGTGCCGGGAACGCCGAACAGCTCGCCGCGATGGGTGCCGCTCGCGGTGAACACCTCCGCGACGATCTCGCCCTCCGCGACGAGCCGTTCGAGGTCGCTGTGCCAGTCCGGCAGCGCCGCCCGGAAGAGCCGCGCCGCCTGTCGCATGCCCTCGGGCCCGTCCGGGGCTCCGGGGAACGGCGGGTCGTGGTTGACGAAGGCGGGGTCGACGTAGCGGTCGACGGCGTCCAGGTCGCCCTTGGTGAACAGGTCCTGGACGAAGTCGTCGACGAGTTGCTTGTTCTGGTCTGTGCGTGTGCTGTTGATGGCACGCATCGTGCGGCCGTGACGGTACGTTCACCATCCCAGCGATGTGGGGTTCTCCGGCCCTCCCCCGCGTCGCACACTGTCGGCATGCCGAGGTCCGCGCGGGCGGCTCGCGCCGAGCGGGACGTCGTCCGGCTGTGTCACAACGGCCTCACGGGCGACGCCCTCCGCGGCGACGTGCTGCGGGCCCTGCGGCGACTGCTGCCGGTCGACGCTGCGTTCCTCGCGACGGCCGACCCCGACACCCTGCTGTTCACCGGCGCCTGGCCGGAGGAGCCGCTCGGTGCGGTGACGCGGCTGTTCCTCGAGAACGAGTTCGGCGCGCGGGACGTGAACAGGTTCGCCACGCTCGCGACGTCGGCCCGGCACGTGGCGACGCTGGACGGTGCGACGCGTCGCGACCGGGCCGCCAGCGAGCGGTACCGCGAGATCATGCGGCCGCTGGGTCTCGGGGACGAGCTGCGCGCCGCGCTCGTCGCCGGCGCGGACTGCTGGGGCTACCTCTGCCTGCACAGGGAGGACGGCGAGCTCGGGTTCACCGCCGCCGAGGCGGCGACGCTCGGCCGGATCGCGCCGCACCTCGCGCAGGCGTTGCGCATGTCCGTGCTGCTCCACGGGACGGCGGCCGACGACGTCGCGGGCCCGGGGGTCGTGCTCCTCGACGACGAACTCGAGACGGTCGCGACGACGCCGGACGCCGACCGGCTGCTGTCGCCCGCCGAGGGCGTCTCCGGCCGGCTGCCGCTGCCCGTCTACGCGGTGGCGCGGGCACTGCAGGCGATCGAAGGCGGCACGGCGTCGTCATCGGTCCTCCCCCGGGCCCGGGTCAGGACCTCGTCGGGGACCTGGATCAGCCTCGCCGCCGCGCGGCTGAACGGCGCGGCCGGCGAGGGACGCCTGGCCGTCGTCGTCGAACCGGTCGAGCCCCGTGCCGCCGCGCCGCTGCTGTTGTCGGCGCACGGGCTGAGCCCGCGCGAGACCGAGGTCGTCCGGCTGGTGCTGCGCGGGCTGCCGACGCGGTCGATAGCCGCCGAATTGCACATCTCCGGGCACACGGTCCAGGACCACCTCAAGGCGGTCTTCGACAAGGTCGGTGTGCGCAGTCGGCCGGAGCTGGTCGGCCTGCTGCTGAGCCCGCCGGGCGGTTGACGCCCGGCGGGCCCGCTGCGTGCTCAGGCCGGCTCGACCAGGCCGGTCATCTGTGCCGCGAACCAGCGCTTCGCCGCCACGAGGCCGTCGACGGTCAGCTGGTGCCCGCCCGCGTGCCAGTGCTCCTGCACGTCGGCCGACCGCTCTCGCAGCAGTGCGACCAGGCGTTCCGCCGAGTCGGTCGGCGCCATCGGGTCGCGCCGCCCGTTCACCAGCAGCACGTAGGTGCCGGTGAGGTCGAGCAGCGGCGGATCGGGCACCGGCGTCATCGCGTTGAACAGCACCGCACGGGTGAGCACGTCCGGACGCAGCAGCGTCAGGGCGGCCGCGATGTTCGCGCCGTTGGAGAAGCCGACGGCGACGAGCGGCCGGTCACCCAGCCCGTGCTCGGCGCGCGCTGCCTGCAGGAAGCCCGCCAGCTGCTGGGTCCTGGCGATCACGTCCTCGGTGTCGAAGACGCCCTCGGCCAGCCGCCGGAACCAGCGGGCCATGCCGTGCTCCGACACCGGCCCCGCGGGCGCGAGCACCGGGGCGTCCGGGCTCAGCTCCCGCGCCACGGGCACCAGGTCGTCCGGCGTGCCGCCCGTGCCGTGCAGGGCGACGAACACCGGACCCGCGCCCGCGCCCGGGAGGAAGCGGTGCGCGAGCTCGTCACTCGTCACCGGTCTGCCCCGCGGTCACCGGTGGCTCGTCGCCGACGCCGGGCAGGTGCAGCTTCGGCAGCGTCGCCTCGATCTGCTCACGGCTCGGCTCCAGCCACGGCGGGAGCTTGAGCGCACGGCCGAGCTCCAGCAGCGGCTCGTCGATCGCGAAGCCCGGTGCGTCCGTCGCGATCTCGAGCAGCGTGCCGCTCGGCTCGCGGAAGTAGATGGACGTGAAGTACTGCCGGTCACGGATCTCGGTGACGTGCACGCCCTGGTCGACCAGCTCCTCGCGCCAGGTCCGCTGGGTGTCGCCGTCCGGCGCACGCCAGGCGACGTGGTGCACGGTGCCGGCCGCCACCATGCCCTCGGGCGCCTCGGGCGTGACGAGCACGTCCACGAACGCGCCGGGTCCGCCGTCGCCGGCGGCGTACCGGATGCGGTTGCCGTGGTCGCTCTCGTGGTGCAGGCCCATCTCGGTGAGCAGCCCGAGGGTGGCGTCCTCGCGGACGACCGACAGCGTCACCGAGTGCAGGCCGCGTACGGCGTGCTCGGCCGGGACGAACGTGCTGTCCCAGGGTGCGCGCGGGTCGCCCTGGGGATGCGCGACGAGCTGGATCGCGAGGCCGTCGGGGTCGCGGAAGGTCAGCACGTCCTCGCCGTCCCGGCTGCGGATCTTGCTCACCTCGACGCCGAAGCCGGCGAGGTGCTGCTGCCACCAGCCGATGGAGCCCTCGGGGATGGAGAACGACGTCGTCGTCGCCTGGCCCGTGCCGCGCCGGCCGGACGGCGCGCCGCGCCAGGGGAAGAAGGTCAGCAGGCTGCCGGGCTTGCCCGACGTGTCGCCGTAGTACAGGTGGTAGGTGCCGGGGTCGTCGAAGTTCACCGTCGTCTTGACCAGGCGGAGCCCCAGCGCCTGCAGGTAGAAGTCGACGTTGCGCTGCGGGTCGCCGGCGATCGCCGTCACGTGGTGGAGCCCGCTCGTCGCGAGAGTCATGTCAGCCTCCTCGGCCGTTCCTTGCTCAGACGCTAACCAAGAACTATCTTCCTCGCAAGATATTCCCGCGCGAGATTTGTCGGTAGACTCGCGGCATGGTGAGCGACGACGAGGTGGTGACCTGGTGGGGGCTCGTGATCGAGGGGTACCTCGCCACCCAGGCCGGCCTGATGGCGGAGATCCAAGACCGCTGTGGCCTGGTGCCGGCACAGTTCGACGTCCTCGTCCGCCTGGTCCGCACCCCCGGCCACAGGATGCCGATGACCCGGCTCGCCAAGGAGGCGGCGTTGAGCAGCGGCGGGTTCACCAAGGTGGCGGACCGCATGGTCGACGCCGGGCTCATCGAACGCATCCCGAGCGACAGCGACCGCCGGGTGATCCACTGCGCCCTCACCGACCGCGGCGTCGACCTCGCCGAACGGGCCCGCAAGGAGTGCGCCGAGATCCTGCGCCGCCGCGTCCTCGACCCGCTGGGCCCGGACGCCGCCAACGCCCTGGCCGAGACGATGCGCACCCTCCGCGCCGCGAACGGTCCCGACGGGAACTGACGGGAACCTGCTCGGTCCGGCGATCTGCGCTTTGCCGACAGGTCCCCCCGGCTGCCACCGGTGATCCGATGACAGCCGGGGGCGGGATGCTCAGGATCTACGGGCGAGGGCCCGCCTATCGGATGACTTGATCGTTACCGGCTGCGCCCTTGCTGGCGCTGACCCCGGCCCATGGCCTTGTCGGCCTGCTCCTTCATCATGCCCGTGAGCTTCTGGGTCGTCTCCTTCGCGAGCTTGTCCGTATTCTGGGCCAGCTGCTCGGTCGTGTTCCCGTTGCCTTCTCCGGATGCCACACTTGCTCCTTCTGCGTCGGTTACGAGCGGCCGTCGACCCATGTCGAAGCATGGAGTCGCGCGGTGTGCGATACCAGGACGACGGCGCCAGCAGCACGGTTCCGATCCGACGGTGCGGGCGTTCCCTGATTTCCCTCAATTTTCAGCCCGAAGCCGCCTGAAGATCTTTTATTTACAGGCCTTGACTATTGCGCGATCCTCCGGTCTCGTAGTGAGCCCGGGAATCCCGCCACCCGCACCGCCCCGGGCAGCAGGTTCGAGGATATGAAGGCCGGTCGGGCCGTCCAGCCTGCGTCCCAGTTGGATCAAACGAGGCCGAGGAGACCAGAAATGTTCGGGAAGAGGTATGTGCATGACCTGATCGACCGGAGCGCGGAGAACCCGACGGACCGGCGGCGGTTCCTCAAGAGCGCGACCGCGGCAGGCCTGGGAATGATCGGTGCGAGCGTGGCCGGCCCGGTGGCCGCAGCTGCGTCTTCCTCAGCGCAAGACGCCAACTCGATTTCGGATAGCGCGATCTTGAATTTCGCGTTGAACCTGGAGTACCTGGAGGGGGAGTTCTACTCCTTCGCGGTACACGGGCATGGGCTGCCCGGCAGCTTGACCCACGGGACGGGCCAGCGCGGGCCCGTGATCGGCGGCCGCGCGGTCCCCTTCAAGACCAGGTCGATCCGCCAGTTCGCTGCCGAGATCGCCCACGACGAGTTCGACCACGTCCGGTTCCTCCACGCGGCGCTCGGCAGCGCGGCAGTCGCCCGGCCGACCATCAACATCAAGCAGAGCTTCACCGCCGTCGCGATAGCTGCCGGGCTGGTCAAGCCCGGCCAGACGTTCGACGTATACGCCAACGAGAACAACTTCTTGCAGGGCGCGTTCATCTTCGAAGATGTCGGAGTCACCGCGTTCAAGGGCGCCGCGCCGCTGATCAGCAACAAGACCTTCCTGTCCGCGGCCGCCGGCATGCTGGCGGTCGAGGCCTACCACGCCGCGACCATCCGCAGCGTGCTGTTCGACCGCGACCTGGCCCGGCAGGCGAATGCGATCTCGGCGGCGCGCGACAGCCTGGACGGGCCGAGCGATGACGATCAGGGCATCACGGCGGACGGCAGGGCCAATATCGTGCCCGCCGACAGCAACAGTGTCGCCTTTGGCCGAACCCCCGGCCGCGTGCTCAACGTCGTCTACCTGACTCCCAGCAAGGCGTCTCACGGCGGGTTCTACCCGGACGGCGTCAACGGGCAGATCCACACGAGCGGCTGACCACCTCACACCTACTGCGAGCGGCGCAGCGTGATCTCCGCCACCGGCAAACACCGTGTCGATGGCGGAGACTCCCACCATCCGAAAGTCTTCCGACAGCACGGTAAGACCGCGCAACCGGATTGACACTGACCAGACGGGTCGACTTTGCGCGCCGACACCGTTTACACCGCACCGAACGACAACCTACCTGCAGCGAAACACCGAATCACACGGAAGGAACAAGCAAATCAACGACACCAAGCAGTCCAGCGAGGATCTGGCGATCCTCGAGCAGCTGAACAAGGACTTCTTCCACTCCGACCAGTTCAACGACGTCAAGCGCTTCAGCGAGTTTCTCGCCGAAGACTTCATCTCGCAGTTTCCGGGTGTCACCCGCAACTACGCCGAGTTCCTCGACTACAAGGCTAAGCCGCGCCCCTTCAAGCATCTCGCCATGCACGACGTCAACATCCGCATCCTCAGCGACGTTGCCCTCATCCACGGCCGCGCCACATACACCGTGCTCGCCGACGGCGCGGAGCAGGAAGCTCTGTACACGGACGTGTACCAGAAGCGTGAGGGCACCTGGGTATGTGTCGCAGCCTGTGCGATCGCACCGGGCGCCTGACACGCCCCGCGAGGCCGCTGGTCGCGGGGTCCCGGTGAGCCGTTCGCCGGCCTTTCGCGGACTCCGCCCAGGGTGGACGTCCCGGACCAGTAGAACGCGAACCCGGCCTAGCGTGCCCTGACCTGCGTAAACGTCCTGGTGGGCGCAACAGGTTTCGAACCTGTGACCCCTGCCTTGTAAGGGCAGTGCTCTACCGCTGAGCTATGCGCCCGTCCACCGGGTCGTCAGTGTGAGACGAGGCTATAGCACCGCCCGGCACTGACAAGTCCGCAAGCCTACAGGGCGGCAAGCGCCTCGACGTACCTCTCGGTGTTGCGGGCGTTGGGGATCGCGTTCACGACGGTCCAGCGGATCACGCCGTCGGTGTCGATCACGAAGGTGCCCCGGCGGGCCGCGCCGACCTCGTCGTCGAAGACGCCGTAGGCCTGCGCCGTCGCGCCGTGCGGCCAGTTGTCGGCCAGCACCGGGAAGGTGAGCCGCTCCTCCTCCGCGAACACCCGCTGCACGTAGGGCGAGTCGCAGGAGACCCCGAGCACCTGGACGGTGTCGGTCTGGAAGTCGTCGATGCGCTTCTGCAGCGCCTTCATCTCGCTGGTGCAGACGCCGGTGAAGGAGAACGGGTAGAAGACCAACAGGACGGCCTTCTGGCCGTGGAAGTCGGAGAGCCGGACGGTCGCGCCGTACTGGTCGGAGAGCGCGAAATCGGGCGCTCTCGACCCGACGGCGAGACCGCCGCCGACACCCGTGTCGTCCGTCGTACTCGTGTCCACACCCGCCATGATCATCGCCTCCCGCCCGAACGCCGCCGACCCACCATCCTGGCAGAGCCGGCGCGGAGGTCAGCGCCTGCCCTTGGCTCTGGGTGCGACGAGCCGCGTGCCGACCCAGTCGGGCGCGGCGGAGACGCTGCTGGTGGCCGACAGGCCCGCGGTGACCGCGTTCTCCGCGATCTCGCTCGGTTCGACGTACTCGTCCCGGCCGGCCTTCGGCGTCAGCAGCCAGACGGTGCCCCCGTCGACGAGCGTCGCGAGGGCGTCGACCAGCCCGTCCGCCAGGTCGCCGTCGCCCTCCCGCCACCAGAGCAGCACCACGTCGACGACGTCGTCGTAGTCCTCGTCGACGAGTTCGCCGCCGATCCGCTCCTCGACCGCCGCCCGCAGGTCGTCGTCACTGTCGTCGTCGTAGCCGAGCTCCTGGACGACGAGCCCCTCGCTGAGCCCCAGTCGGTCGACCGCCGAGCTCCCCTGCGCGCCGACCGTTCCGCCGCTGCCGGAATCGCCGTTCGCGTGTTCCGGGGTCGCGCTCACTGGCCGATCCTTTCCATCCTGACCTGTCCTCGCCGAATCGTGGGCGGTAGTCCACACAAATCGCCCACGGTACGCAAGTCGCCGGGACGACCCGAATCAGAATCCGCTAACCGGGAAGGTAGCTGAGCCGGACCCGGCGTGATCGATTATCGACGTTCACGTCCACCAGAGTCACGCTCTGCCACGTCCCCAGCGCGAGTTGTCCCGCGACCACCGGAAGGCTCGCATACGGTGCGACCAGCGCAGGCAGCACGTGCGCCCGGCCGTGGCCGCGGGAGCCGTGGGCGTGCCGCCACCTGTCGTCGGCGGGCAGCAGCTCGCCCAGGGCGGCGAGCAGGTCCGCGTCGCTCCCCGCGCCGAGCTCGATCAGGGCGATCCCGGCCGTGGCGTGCGGGACGAAGACGTGGAGCAGCCCGTCGGACGCCCCGATGTCCCTCAGGAAGCCCTCGCACTCGCCGGTGAGGTCCACGATCCGCTCGCTGGTCCCTGTCGTCACCTCGATGACACGCGTCTCCATCGCTCCATTCGAGCAGCCCGGTCGTGGAACACTCACCCGGACCCCACCCGATTACCCGTTCCGCCCCGTTCCGACAGATGATGGGACATGAGACCGGTGCCGCCGACCAGCGGTCCGGGGCGGAAGGCCACAAGCCGAGACGAAGGTGACAGATAAAGGTGTCTGCCGGACAGAAGCGCTTCCACGTCATCAGTGACGGGCTGCCGAGCCAGCTGCCCGACATCAACCCCGACGAGACCGCCGAGTGGCTGGAGTCGCTCGACAGCGTGATCGACGCCGAGGGCAGGACCCGGGCGAGGTACGTGATGCTGCGGCTGCTCGAGCGGGCCAGGGAGCGACAGGTGGGCGTCCCGGCCCTGCGCAGCACCGACTACATCAACTCCATCCCGCCCGAGCGCGAGCCGTGGTTCCCCGGCGACGAGTACATCGAGCGCCGCATCCGCGCGTACATCAGGTGGAACGCCGCCGTCATGGTCAGCCGGGCCAACCGGCCGGACATCGGGGTCGGCGGCCACATCGCGACGTACGCGTCCGCGGCGAGCCTGTACGAGGTCGGCTTCAACCACTTCTTCCGCGGCAAGAAGAGCGGCTCCGGCGACCACGTCTACATCCAGGGCCACGCCTCCCCCGGCATCTACGCCCGCGCGTATCTGGAGGGCCGGCTCACCGAGAAGCAGCTCGACGGCTTCCGGCAGGAGAAGTCCACGCCGGGCGGCGGCCTGCCGTCGTACCCGCACCCGCGGCTGATGCCGGACTTCTGGGAGTTCCCCACCGTCTCGATGGGCCTCGGCCCGCTCAACGCGATCTACCAGGCGCGGTTCAACCGGTACCTGCAGAACCGCGGGATCAAGGACACCAGCGACTCGCACGTATGGGCGTTCGTCGGCGACGGCGAGATGGACGAGCCGGAGTCGCTGGGCGCGCTGTCGCTCGCCGCCCGCGAGGAGCTGGACAACCTCACCTTCATCGTCAACTGCAACCTGCAGCGGCTGGACGGGCCGGTGCGCGGCAACGGCAAGATCATCCAGGAGCTCGAGTCGCTGTACCGGGGCGCGGGCTGGCACGTGATCAAGGTGATCTGGGGCCGCGACTGGGACCCGCTGCTCGCCCGCGACGTCGACGGCGTGCTCGTCAACAAGATGAACACGACGCCGGACGGGCAGTTCCAGACCTACGTGATCAGTGACGGCTCGTACATCCGCGAGACCTTCTTCGGCGACGACCCGCGGCTGCGCAAGATGGTCTCGGACCTGTCCGACGAGGACCTGCAGCGGCTCTCCCGCGGCGGCCACGACTACCGCAAGGTGTACGCGGCCTTCGAATCGGCCAGGGCGCACGTGGGCCAGCCGACGGTCATCCTCGCCCAGACCATCAAGGGCTGGACCCTGGAGAGCTTCGAGGGCCGGATGGCCACGCACCAGATGAAGAAGCTCACCAAGGACGACCTGAAGGAGTTCCGCGACCGGCTCTACCTGCCGATCTCGGACCAGGCGCTCGAGGCGGACCTGCCGCCGTACTACCACCCGGGCGAGAACGACGACGAGATCCAGTACATGATGGAGCGCCGCCGCCAGCTCGGCGGGTTCCTGCCGGAGCGGGTGAACCGGTCCAAGCCGGTCAAGCTGCCCGGCGACGAGGTGTACGCGGAGCTCAAGCGCGGTTCCGGCAAGCAGAAGGTCGCGACGACGATGGCGTTCGTCCGGCAGCTGAAGGACCTGATCAAGACCGACGACCTCGGCAAGCGGTTCGTCCCGATCGCGCCGGACGAGTTCCGTACCTTCGGCATGGACTCGCTGTTCCCGTCG
>DASUWX010000026.1:0-20067 GCA_036378185.1 Streptosporangiales bacterium
ACTGGTGACGGGGCGTTCGACACGAGTGGAGGAGACACGGTGGGTGAGCACGCGGACCTGTTGAAGCGGCACCAGGCGGTCATGCCGGACTGGATCAGCCTGTTCTACGACCAGCCGATCGAACTGGTGAGCGGCGAGGGCTGCCGCGTCACCGACGGAGAGGGCCGCACGTACCTCGACTTCTTCGCGGGCATCCTCACCAACATGCTCGGCTACGGCATGCCCGAGGTGCGCGACGCGATCAAGGAGCAGCTCGACACCGGCGTCGTGCACACCTCGACGCTCTACCTGATCCGGCAGCAGGTCGAGCTGGCCGAGCGGATCGCCGAGCTGTCCGGCATCCCGGGCGCGAAGGTGTTCTTCGCGAACTCCGGCACCGAGGCGAACGAGGCCGCCCTGCTGCTGGCCACCCAGTACCGCAGGAGCAACCAAATCCTCGCGCTGCGCAACAGCTACCACGGCCGGTCGTACGCCGCGATGGGCATCACCGGCAACCGGGGCTGGTCGGCGTCCAGCCTGACGCCGGTCAACGTCAGCTACGTGCACTCCGGGTACCGGTTCCGCAGCCCGTTCCGCGACCTGCCGGACGAGGAGTACACGGCCGCGTGCGTCGAGGACCTGCGCGAGGTGATCGCCACGACCACGGCCGGTGACGTCGCGTGCATGATCGCCGAGCCGATCCAGGGCGTCGGCGGGTTCGCGACTCCGCCGGACGGCTTCTTCGCCGCGATGAAGGAGGTGCTCGACGAGTACGGCATCCTGTTCGTGTCCGACGAGGTGCAGACGGGCTGGGGGCGTACCGGCGAGCACTTCTGGGGCATCCAAGCGCACGGCGTCGTCCCCGACGCGATGACCTTCGCGAAGGGCCTCGGCAACGGGATCGCCATCGGCGGCGTGGTCGCCCGCGGCGACCTGATGGACGCCGTGCAGGCGAACTCCATCTCGACCTTCGGCGGCAACCCGGTGGCCACCCGCGCGGCGCTCGCGGTGCTGGACTACGTCCGCGACCACGACCTGCAGGCCAACGCGCGGGAGGTCGGCGCGCACCTGTTCGCCGGGCTGCGGGCGTTGCAGGAGAAGCACCCGGTGATCGGCGACGTGCGCGGCAAGGGCCTGATGGCCGGCGTGGAGCTGGTCGAGGCGGACGGCCGGACGCCGTCGACCACCGCGGCGGCCAGGTTGCTTGAGGGCACCAGGGAACGCGGCCTGCTGATCGGCAAGGGCGGCCTGTACGGCAACGTGCTGCGCATCGCGCCGCCGCTGACCATCTCCGAGCGCGAGGTCGACGAGGGGCTGCAGGCGCTCGCCGACGCCCTCGCCGAGCTCTGAGCGCCTGACGTAGAACGCCCCTCGTCCCGCCGGGACGAGGGGCGTTTTCCTGTGCGCCGGTCGGACGGGCGACACGCCGCCCCGGCTCCACTCCCGTGTCGGCGACCGTCGTGCTGTGGACGCTCTCGCGGCCGTCCACAGTTTCGCCCGCGCCCCTGTCGGCGAGGTGCCGTCGTGCCGATGCTTCGGACGGAGGTGGTCGCATGGCGGATAAGGACAGGCTCGGCAGGCGCGGCGAACGCATCGCCGCGGACTTCCTGCGCCGGCAGGGCTACGACCTGCTGGCGCGCAACTGGCGGTGCCCGAGCGGCGAGATCGACATCGTGGCGCGGGACGGCGACACGGTCGTCGTCTGCGAGGTGAAGACCCGCTCCGGCGAGGGCTACGGCTCGCCGGCCGAGGCGGTGACCGGCGCCAAGGCCGACCGGCTGCGGCGGCTGGCGGGCGAGTGGCTGCGCGGCTGGGGGCGGCCGTACGGCGGCGTGCGCATCGACGTCGTCGGCGTCCTCGTCCTGCCGGCCGGCGGTTACGCGGTCGAGCACCTGCCGGGAGTGGGCTGATGGCCGCCGTCCGGTCGGTCGGCTCCGGAGGTGCGGCGTGACGGTCGCACGGGCGTGGTCGGTCGCCGTGGTCGGCATCGACGGGTTCGTGGTCGAGGTCGAGGCCGACATCGGCCAGGGCCTGCCCGGCGTCCACCTGGTCGGCCTGCCCGACACCGCGGTGCACGAGGCACGCGACCGCGCCCGCGCCGCCGTGCTCAACAGCGGCGAGTCCTGGCCCAACCGGCGGGTCACGGTGAACCTCTCACCCGCCGGCATCCGCAAGCAGGGCACCGCCTACGACCTCGCACTCGCGGCGGTCGTCCTCGCGGGCGACGACGCGATCCCGCGGACGGCGCTGGAGAAGGTCGTGCTGCTCGGCGAGCTCGGCCTCGACGGGGCCGTGCGCCCGGTCCCCGGCATCCTGCCCGCCGTGCTCGCCGGGACGAGCGCCGGGTTCAGCGCGTTCGTCGTCCCGGCCGCCAACCTCGCCGAGGCGCGGCTCGTCCCGGACATCGACGTTCTCGGCGTCGCCACCTTCGCCGCCCTGGTGCGGCAGCTGCGCGGCGAGCCGGACCCCGACGCCGACGCCGACCCCGCGCCGCAGGTCGCGGTGCGGCCCGCGCGGCCGGCAGGGCCGGCCAAGGACCTGTCCGACGTCGCCGGGCAGGCGGAGGGCCGGCTCGCGCTGGAGGTCAGTGCCGCGGGCGGGCACCACACCTTCCTGCACGGCTCACCGGGCACGGGCAAGACGATGCTGGCCGAGCGGCTGCCGGGCATCATGCCCGAGCTCGACGACCCCGCCGCGCTCGAGGTGACCGCCATCCACTCGGTGGCCGACGCGCTGCCGCCGGGCGACGTGCTCATCCGGCGGCCGCCGTTCCACGGTCCGCACCACTCCGCGAGCCGGGCGGCGATCGTCGGCGGCGGCAGCCAGCGGATCCGGCCGGGAGCCGTCTCGCTCGCGCACCGCGGCGTGCTGTTCCTAGACGAGGCGCCGGAGTTCGCCTCCAGCGTGCTCGAGGCGCTGCGCCAGCCGTTGGAGTCGGGCGAGGTCGTGGTGAGCCGGCAGCGCGAGACGGTCCGCTTCCCGGCCAGGTTCACGCTCGTGCTCGCGGCCAACCCGTGCCCGTGCGCGCTGGCCGAGGAGGACTCCAGCCGGTGCACCTGCACGCCGGTCGCCCGCCGCCGCTACCTCAACCGGTTGTCCGGCCCGCTGCTCGATCGCGTCGACCTCAGCGTCGCCATGCACCCCCTGGCCCGGCTCGACCTGCTGCACGCCGTGGCCAACGCCGAGTCGACGAGCGTCGTCGCCGCGCGGGTCGCGGCGGCGCGGGAACGGATGTCGGCGCGGTTCTCCGGTGAGCCGTGGGCGACCAACGCGGAGCTGCCGGGACGCGACCTGCGCGTCCGGTACGCGCCGCCCGCGGAGGGGCTCGCCCTGGTCGAGCGCGACCTGGGTCGCGGCCGGTTGACCGCCCGCGGCGCGGTGCGGGTGCTCCGGGTGGCCTGGACGCTCGCCGATCTGGCCGGCCGGGACCGGCCGGGCGTCGACGAGGTGGCGGCGGCGCTCGCGCTGCGCACGGGGGTGTGGACCAGATGACGACGGGAGCGGACCGAGACGTGCGTGCGGCGCCCGGCGCCCGATGCGACGACGAGGAGCGGCTGGCCCGGGTGGCGTTGAGCCGGGTCGTCGAGCCCGGCGACGAACGGGTGGGCCGCCTGGTGGCTCACACCTCGGCCGCGGAGGTCTGGTCCGCGCTGCTCGCCAGGGACCTGCGGGTGACCGGGGTCGACGGGTACCTGCTGCGCCTGCCGGAGGCCGACCCGCACCGCGACCTCGAGCGCGCGGCCGCCGCGGGAATCCGCGTGCTCGTGCCCGGCGACGCCGAGTGGCCGGCCGGCCTGGACGGGTTCGGTCCCAAGGCGCCGCTGCTGTTGTGGGTGAAGGGCGAACCCGACCTCGCGGCGTTCACGGAGCGCTCCGTCGCGATCGTCGGTGCGCGGGCGGCCACCGACTACGGCGAGTACGTCGCCGCCGAGCTGGCGGCCGACCTCGCGGCCGCCGGCTGGGCGGTGATCTCGGGCGGCGCGTACGGGATCGACGCCCGCGCGCACCGGGGCGCGCTCGCGGCCGGCGGCGCGACCGCGGCCGTGCTCGCCTGCGGCGTCGACGTCGCGTACCCGCGGGGGCACGAGACGCTGTTCACCGAGATCGCCAGGCGCGGCCTGGTCGTCGGCGAGCTGCCGCCGGGGTGCACGCCGACCAGGTTCCGGTTCCTGGAGCGCAACCGGCTGATCGCCGGGTTGACGGCGGGCGTCGTGGTGGTCGAGGCGGCCGTGCGCTCCGGCGCGGCCAACACGGCGCGCTGGGCCGAGCGGCTCGGCCGTCCGGTGATGGCCGTGCCCGGCCCGGTCACGTCGTCGATGTCGGCGGGCTGCCACGTGCTGCTCCGCTCGCACACGGCCGAGCTGGTCACCGACGCCGCCGAGGTGATCGAGGTCGTGGGGCGCATCGGCGCCGATCTCGCCCCGGAACGCCGCGGCGACGTCGATCCGCGGGACGCGCTGCCACCGGAGCCGCGCAGGGTCCTCGAGGCGATACCCGCGCGGGGCAGCGCCACGCCCGACCGGCTGGCCCGGCTCACCGGCGTCGACCCGCGGCGGCTGCTCGTCGTCCTCGGCGAGCTCGAGGCGGCCGGCTGGGTCGACCGTGACGAGGCCGGCTGGTGCCTCGGGGAGCTGGGTCGGGCCCGCCGGCGGGCGCCGGCCGAGCGCGACACCACGGGCCGGGGTGCTTGACGTGGCCGCGCCCGCTGCGCAGCGTTGCTGCCGTGACCGACGAGCTGCCCGTGCCCTTCCAGCATGTGCTGGAGGAGTTCGAGCGGCACCTGGCCGCCGAGCGCGGTCTCTCCCGGCACACGGTCCGGGCCTACCTGGGCGACGTCTCGTCGCTGCTCCGGCACCTGGCCGCCCAGGGGATCACCCGCCTCGACGCCGTCGACGTCCGCGTGTTGCGCGGCTGGCTGGCCGAGCTGCGACGCTCCGGGCGGTCACGGGCGACCATGGCGCGGCGCGCGGCCGCGGCGCGCACCTTCACCGCCTACGCGCTCCGCCGCGGCTGGCTCGCCACCGACCCCGGGGCCGGTCTCGCGTCGCCGAAGGCGCACCGGGTGCTCCCGGGCGTGCTGGCCAAGGACGAGATGACCGCTGTCCTCGAGGCGATCGCCGCCGCCGACGACGGCACGGCGACGGGCGTCCGCGACCGGGCGATGCTCGAGCTGCTCTACGCCACCGGCATCCGGGTGAGCGAGCTGTGCGGCCTCGACGTCGACGACGTCGACCGTGAGCGCAGAGTCGTGCGCGTCGTGGGCAAGGGGAACAAGGAACGCAGCGTTCCCGTCGGCCTGCCCGCGGCCCGGGCGGTCGACGACTGGTGCGCCCGCGGCCGACCCGACCTCGCGACGGAGCGCAGCGGGGCCGCGCTGTTCCTCGGCGCCCGCGGCGGGCGGATCGACCAGCGGACCGTCCGCCGGGTCGTCCACGCGCGGCTGCGTGACGTCGACGGCGTCCCCGACGTCGGCCCGCACGGGTTCCGGCACACCGCCGCGACCCATCTGCTCGAGGGCGGCGCCGACCTGCGCAGCGTGCAGGAGCTGCTCGGCCACGCCTCGCTCGGCACGACCCAGATCTACACGCACGTGACCGTGGAGCGGTTGAGAAAGGCGTATGAGCAAGCGCATCCCCGAGCATGACGCGTCCCGGCGCACTCGGAAGGGGCGCCGGGAGTCCTCAGGTGATGACGACCTCCTCGAGTACGCGGCGACCCGCGACACGCAGCTGCGGAGCCGGCTGGTGCTGCGGTACGGCCCGCTCGTCACGCAGGTCGCCGGGAAGCTGGCCGCGGCGCTGCCTGCGCACGTGGACCGCGCCGACCTGGTCTCCGCGGGGACCCTCGGGCTCTACGACGCGCTCGACCGGTACGACCCGGGCAAGGGGCGGCGGTTCGAGCCGTTCGCGGTCGGCCGCATCAGGGGCGCGATGCTGGACGAGGTACGCGCCGCCGGTCACCTGCCGCGGTCGTTCTGGTCCCGCCGGCGCGAGCTCGACCGCGCCGCCGGCCTGCTCGGCCGGCAGCTGGGCCGCGGGCCCGACACCGGCGAGCTGGCGGCCATGACCGGGATGCCGGCCGCGCTCGTCGTGCGGGTCGGCCAGGAGGACGTGCGGCAGCGCGAGATAGGTGAGGTGCCCGACGACGAGGCGGTGCGCAGCCCGTTCCACAACGACCTGGCCGCCCGCGACCCGGAGCAGGCCGCCGTCGACGCCGACGCGCGGCGCCGGCTCAGGTGGGCGATCGACAGCCTTCCCGACCGGTCCAGGCAGCTCATCGCCTGGCACTACCTCGAGGGCCGCACCCTCGCACACATCGCCGGCCTGCTCGGGGTCACCGACGGCAGGGCCGCACAGATCCACGGCCAGGCACTGAGGGCGCTGCGCGCGTGGCTGCGGGAGCACTAGCGACGAGCGGGACGCCGTGCGGTCACATCCCGGCCACGGGACGGTCTCGGCGGTCATCGAAGTCCGGGCCGTCGCGCGCCGAACACCCCACGGGGCCTCGGGCGTGCATACGCTGCTTCCGATGAGAACGACGCGTCCGGTCGCCGCTCTCGCCTGCCTGGTTCTCACCGCGTCGTGCACGCCGGCGACGGGGCAGGGCGACGGCGGTCATGGGGGAGCCTCGCGCTCGGGTACGCCGGCGCCGAAGCGGACCGGCCCGATCTCGGTGCACATCACGCCGGCCGACCACGCCGAGGCGGTCGCGCCGAACAAGCCGATCACGGTGCGCGTCAACGGCGGCGCGATCGAGTCCCTGACCGTCGAGTCGGGGAAGGGCGGCGGCAAGGTCACCGGGAAGACCGCCGCCGACGGCTCGTCGTGGCAGAGCTCGGGCACCCTCCACCCGTCCGCCTCCTACACGGTGACCGTGCACGCGAAGAACGACGCGCGCACGGCGCGGGCGAAGGCCTCGTTCACGACGCTGACGCCGCGGCGGTCGGTCAAGGCGGCGATCGCTCCGCTCGACGGCAGCGTCGTCGGCGTGGGACAGCCCATCGGCGTCTACCTGACCGAGCCCGCCAAGGACCGTGCCGCCGTCGAGCGCGCGCTCACGGTCCGGACGGACAGGGACGTCACCGGGGTGTGGCACTGGTTCTCCAGCACCGAACTGCACTTCCGGCCGCAGACGTACTGGCCGGCGCACACAAAGGTGACGCTGCACGCCGACCTCGCCGGGGTGAAGGCGGCGCCGGGTGTCTGGGGAGTGCAGGACCGCACCATCAGGTTCACCGTCGGGGCGCGGCACTCCAGCGTGGTCGACGCCAGGACGCACCGGATGACCGTCAGGTCGGGCGACGAGGTGGTCAAGCGGTACCCCGTCTCGACGGGACGCCCGCAGTACCCGACCAAGAGCGGCGTGCACGTCGTCATGGGCAAGGCCGACCCGTACACGATGCGCTCCAGCACGTGGGGCGTCACCGGCGCGGGGGCGTACGTCACCACGGTGCGCTACGCCGTGCGGATCTCGAACTCCGGAGAGTTCGTGCACGCCGCGCCGTGGTCGGCCGGGCAGCAGGGCCGCAACAACGTCTCGCACGGCTGCGTCAACCTGTCCACGTCGCGGGCGAAGTGGTTCTACGACTTCTCCCAGCCGGGCGACATCGTGACCGTCGTCGGGACGAAGGCGACACTGCAGCCGACGAACGGCTTCGGTGACTGGAACGTCTCCTGGCCGGACTGGGTCGCCGGGTCCGCCCTGCACTGACCACGGTCACCTGACGTTCTCGCGTACCCGGCGTGCTCACTCTGGGTACCCGGCCGTGCCGGGAACCCGTTCGCGCCGGGGAGAACGGTCCCGCTGCTCATACTTTCGGCATGGCGGACCTGCCGACCGGCACGATCACGTTGCTGTTCAGCGACATGGCCGGTTCGACGCGCCTGCTCGCGCAGCTGGGCGACGCGTACGCCGACGCCCTGTCCGCCCAGCGGTCCATCCTTCGTGCGGCCTTCGCACGCCGGCACGGTGTCGAGATGGGCACCGAGGGCGACAGCTTCTTCGTCGTCTTCGGCTCGGCGGTCGACGCGGTGGGCGCGTGCGTCGAGGGGCAGCGGGCCCTGGCCGCCCACCCCTGGCCGCAGGACGTCCGGGTACGGGTGCGGATGGGCCTGCACACCGGCGAACCCAGGCGTCACGAGGACGGCTACATCGGGATGGACGTGCACCGTGCCGCCCGGATCGCCGCGGCCGCGCACGGCGGACAGGTGGTCCTCTCGGCCGCGACCCACGAGCTGGTCGCGGCCGTCCTGCGGGACGTCGGGTTCCGCGATCTCGGCTGGCACCGGCTCAAGGACATCACCGAGCCGGAGCACGTGTACCAGCTTGACTGGTCGGGCACGGGCGAGGTGTTCCCGCCGCTCAAGAGCCTGGGCACCAGGACGAACCTCCCGGCACTCGCTACCCAGCTGGTCGGCAGGGATGCGGACCTGGCCGAGCTGACCGCCCTGCTGGACGGGGAGGCCACGCGGCTGGTGACGCTGACCGGGCCCGGCGGAGTGGGCAAGTCCCGGCTCGCCGTCGCCCTCGCCGACCGGCTCGCGGCCGACCATCCCGACGGCGTCTACTTCGTCCGGCTCGCGTCGGTGACCGAGCCGGACGTCATGTGGACCACGATCGCCGAGACCCTCGGGGTGAGCGGCGACGGCCGGTCGCCTCCCACGTTCTTCGAGCACATCGCACAGCGGCAGGCCCTGTTCGTGCTCGACAACCTCGAGCAGATCCCCGCCGCGGCCGGTGTCGTGACCGAACTGCTCAGGGCGGGCTCGCGGCTCCGCGTGGTAGCGACCTCGCGACGTCCGCTGCACGTGCTCGGCGAGCACGAGTACCCGGTCGCCACGCTGGGTCAGCCGGAACCCGGCCACGGCGGCGTCGACGAGGCGCGCGACGCGGCGGCCGTGCGCATGTTCGTCCAGCACGCGCAGATGGTGCGGCCGGACTTCACACTGGACGAGACGAACGTCGCGGACGTGACCGCCATCTGCCGGCGACTGGACGGGCTGCCGCTCGCGCTCGAGATCGCCGGCGCGCGCAGCAAGCTGCTCGGGCCGCGTGCCCTGCTGGCCCGGCTCGACGACGCCCTGGAGTTCCGCGCCACCGACCCGGACCGGCCGGGCCGGCAGCGCACCCTTCGCGACACGATCGCCTGGAGCTACCACCTGCTGAGCCCGGAGCTGCAGCGGGCCCTGCGGAGCATCGCGTGCTGCGCGGGCGGCTGCGAGATGTCCGCGCTCAGCGCGATCCTGCCGGGCGGTCTCGACCCGTTGGAGACGGTCACCGAGCTGGTCGACCTCAGCCTCCTCACGGTGCGGGACGGGTACGGCGGCGAGCCGCGGATCGGGATGCTGCAGACCGTGCGCGCGTTCGCCGAGCGCGCCCTCGTCGAGGCCGGCGAGGCCGACGCCGTCCGGTGGGCGCACGCGCGATACTTCCTCCGGTTCGCCGAACGGATCGCACCCGGGTTGCAGGGCGCGGACCCGGTCGTCGCCCGGAACCGGCTGGAGGCCGAGCTGGACAACCTGCGCGCGGCCCTCGACTGGTCGTTGCGGTCCCCGGGCGACACCGGCGCCGACGGCGCGGAGCGCACCGAGGCCGGCCTGCAGCTGTGCCAGGCGCTGAGCTGGTTCTGGTACGGCTGCGGCTACACCGCCGAGGGCCGCTCGTGGCAGCGCCGTGCGCTGCGGCTGGTGGCCGAGCGTCCCGGACCCGCGCAGGCCCTGGTGCTGCACGGTCTCGCGATCCTGCTGCTCCAGCAGGGCGACACCGAGGAGGCGGTCCGGATGCTGCGCACCTGCCTCTCGATCTGGCGCCAGGAGGGCGACCGGACGCAGATCGCCAAGGAGCTCAGCAGCCTCGGGGCCGGGCTGTGGACGCACGGCGACGCGGACCAGGCCCGCCCGTACCTCGAGGAGAGCATCGCCGTCGCCGGCGAGATCGGCGACGACGACCGCTCCGCCACGGCCCTGTCGAACCTCGGCGTGCTCGAGCTGCACGCCGGGCACGCCGACCGCGCCGTGGAGCTGCTGACCCGGGCTCAGGCCTTCGACGAGCGGACCGGCAACACCTGGGGACTCGCCGTCGACCGGGAGAACCTGGTGGCGGCGATGCTGAGTGCCGGACGCCCCGCCGACGCCATGGAGGAGCTGCGCGAGCTCGCCCCGCACATCGCCGTGCTCGGCGACGTCGAGCTCACCATCAACGTGATCGAGCTCTACGTGAGCGTGCTGAGCGCGCTCGGCGACCACCACCGCGCGGCCCGGGTGTTCGGCGCGGCCGAGTCGATGCGGGAGCAGGCGTCGATGCCCATCGCGCCGCTCGACGCCGAGTTCCTGGACCGCTACCTGGACGCGACCCGTGCCGCGCTCACACCCGAGCAGTGGCGGGACGAGCTGCGGCGGGGCCGCGGCTACGACGTCGCTGCGGCCCTCGCCGACGCGGCCCTCGCCGACGCGGCCGGGGCCGCCCGTCCGGCACCGCTGTCGTGATCAGGGCGGCGGAGGCGGCCTGCGGGCACGGTCGTGCTGGATCAGGTCGCGGATCTTTCTGACCGCGTCGTCGAGGCTCAGCACGCGCCGCTCGTAGCGCCGCAGGACCGCCCGGATGCCGGTGACGGTGAGTGCCGACAGGTCGTCACCACCGTCCGCGCCGCCCGGCGGCCGGCTCACGGCGGGGCCCGCCGCACTCGCCGGCGCCGGATCACCGCCACGCCCGCCGCGGCACCCGCCGCCGCGGTCGCTGCCGCCGCCGACCACGCCGCGGCCCGGTGCCCGCCACGGTCCCCGTCGACGGCCGCGGGCGAAGGCGACTCCCGCGGCCGCCCTGGGAGCGTGGCGGCGCCCGCCGGCCGAGCGGACGGGTCGCGGTCCGGCCGGCCAGGCCGCGGCGTGCCGCTCCACACGCGGACGAGCCGCGCGTGGCCCGGCCGCAGCAGGCTCATCGGGTCGAGGTAGGTGTCACCACGGAGCAGCCCCCAGTGCAGGCAGGGGCGCGTACCGCAGTGGGTGCCGGCGAGCAGCGTGCCGATCGGCTGCCCGGCCCGGACGTGCGCCCCGACCCGGACGCCGGCGCGGACGGGGAGGTAGGTGGTGCGCAGCTCGCCGTGCCGGACCACGACCACCTGCCGGCCGCCGACCTGCCCGGCGAACGCGACCACGCCGTCACCGGCGGCGAGCACGTCGGTGCCGACCGCCGCTGCGAGGTCGACGCCGCGGTGGCCGGCCGACCATCTCGAAGCCGGCGGGTCGAACGCCCGGAGCACGACCGTGTCGGGCAGCGGCAGCTGCCACGAGGTCGGCGCCGCCGGCGCCGCCGCGGCGCCGGAGGGCAGGACGAGAAGGCCGAGCCAGCCCGCGAGGACGAGCAGGCACCGGTACGGGACGCGGAGGACAGATGTGCCGTTCACGTCCTGTGCGTCGGCACGAGCCACCCGGTCCAGCAGGGCCGGCGGGCGATCTGTGGACGGGACGGCGGTCGGTTCGTCGTCGCGGCCGGTGCTCGCGTAGACTCGACACAGCGACCCCGTGTGGGTCGACTTCGCACGCCCGGATCCGCCGCCAAGCGGCGACCGGCCAATCGGTCCCGTGCCTGCGCGGGTGCTGGCCGGTCGGGCGTCAGGGGCGGTACGCCGACCGGCTGCCGCGACGAACCGAGTGGCGCCCGGCACGGGCGCGGGAGGAGAGGTGCACGGCGATGGCCGTGGTCACCATGCGGAACCTGCTCGAGTCGGGTGTCCACTTCGGGCACCAGACCCGGCGTTGGGACCCGAAGATGAAGCGCTTCATCTTCACCGAGCGCAACGGCATCTACATCATCGACCTGCAGCAGACGCTGTCGTACATCGACGCGGCGTACGCGTTCGTCAAGGCGACGGTCTCGCGCGGCGGCACGGTGCTGTTCATCGGCACCAAGAAGCAGGCCCAGGAGGCGATCGAGGAGCAGGCCAAGCGCGTCGGCATGCCGTTCGTGACCCACCGTTGGCTGGGCGGCATGCTCACGAACTTCCAGACCGTCCACAAGCGGCTGCAGCGGCTCAAGGAGCTCGAGGAGATCGGCGCCGCGAGCGCCGAGAGCACGGTCCGCACCAAGAAGGAGCGGCTGATCCTCGACCGCGAGCGCAGCAAGCTCGAGCGCACGCTGGGCGGCATCAGGGACATGCAGCGGCTGCCCGACGCGATCTGGGTGGTCGATTGCAAGAAGGAGCACATCGCGGTCGACGAGGCGAAGAAGCTCGGCATCCCCGTCATCGCGATCCTCGACACCAACTGCGACCCGGACGTCGTCAACTACCCGATCCCGGGCAACGACGACGCGATCCGGTCGGTCGGCCTGCTCACCCGGGTCGTCGCCGACGCCGTCGCCGAGGGCCTCATCGCGCGGTCCGCGGCGAGCGAGGGCGAGGAGCCGCGCGGCGCCATCGCGTCCGACGAGCCGCTGGCCGAGTGGGAGCGCGAGCTGCTGCAGAGCAGCCAGGAGGGCACCGAGGCCGCCGCGGCGGGCAACGGCGCGGGCACGAACGGCGCGGGCACGAACGGCGCCGCCGAGCAGCCCGCCACCGAGCAGCCGCCCGCGCAGCCGGACGCCGGCACCGAGTCGGCCTGACCTACCCGGACGACCAGACAACGACCCGGCCGCGCACGTGTGCCGGGCAGATCATCGCGTAAGGACGATAACGAGAACATGGCCAACTTCACCGCGGCCGACATCAAGCGGCTCCGTGAGCTCACGGGCGCCGGCATGCTGGACACCAAGAAGGCGCTGCAGGAGGCAGACGGCGACTTCGAGAAGGCCGTCGAGCTGCTCCGGCTGAAGGGCGCCAAGGACGTCAACAAGCGGCAGGGCCGCGCGACGGGCAACGGCCTGGTCGCCGCCAAGCTCGACGGCACCACGTCCGGCGTCCTGCTCGAGCTCAACTGCGAGACCGACTTCGTCGCCAAGAACGAGCGGTTCCAGCGGCTCGGCGACGAGCTCGTGAATCTCGTCGCCGAGACCCAGCCGGTCGACCTCGACGAGCTGCTGGCGTCGTCGATCGAGGGCAAGCAGGTGCAGGACTACGTCGCCGAGGCGAGCGCCGCGCTCGGCGAGAAGATCGAGGTGAGCAGGTTCGCGAGCCTCGGCGGACACGGCCGGCACGTCTTCCTGTACCAGCACCGCACCGACCCCGACCTGCCCGCGCAGATCGGCGTGCTCGTCGAACTGGACGGCGACGACGCCGAGGTCGGCAGGAGCGTCGCCCAGCACATCGCGGCGATGGCACCGCGCTACCTGAACCGCGACGACGTCCCGGCGGACCTCGTCGACAAGGAGCGCAGCCTCGCCGAGCAGATGGCGAAGGACGAGGGCAAGCCCGAGCAGGCCGTGCCGAAGATCGTCGAGGGCCGGGTCAACGCGTTCTTCAAGGACGTCGCCCTGGTCGAGCAGGTCTTCGTCAAGGACGGCAAGAAGCCGGTCAAGGCGGTGCTCGCCGACGCGGGCGTCACCGTGACCAGGTTCGCGAGGTTCCGGGTCGGCCAGAGCTGACACCGTCCGGATCCGGGACCACCGGACCTCGCTGCCCCCAGTGACTCCCCGCGGCCACGACCCGCGGGGAGTGCGGCAGACTTCGAGAACCGGAGCTGCCGCGTGTCAGACTGACGACGTGTCGCCCGGCCGGCTTTCCGGGGGGTGGCGGATAGCGGTGGAGGTGCGGTCCATGCAGGAGCCAGTCGATCGGCGCTCGCCCTCCCTGGCAGGGACGGGGGAGCAGTGGCACACCGCATGGCGGCGGGTGCTGCTGAAGCTGTCGGGTGAGGCGTTCGCCGGGCCCGAGCCGCTGGGCATCGACCCGGCGACCGTCGAGACGATCGCGGACGCCGTCGCCGAGGTCGTCCGCGAGGGTGTCGAGACGGCGATCGTGGTCGGCGGCGGGAACATGTTCCGCGGCTCGTTGCTCGCCGGCCGCGGCATGGACCGCGGGCGCGCCGACTACATGGGCATGCTCGGCACGGTGATCAACTGCCTGGCCCTCCAGGACCGCCTGGAGAAGCTCGGCGTCGACACCCGAGTGCAGACGGCGATCACCATGGGCCAGGTGGCGGAACCGTACATCCCGCGCCGGGCGATCCGGCACCTGGAGAAGGGCCGCGTGGTCATCTTCGGCGCGGGCCTCGGCGCGCCGTACTTCTCGACCGACACGTGCGCGGCCCAGCGCGCACTCGAGGTCGGAGCGCAGGCGGTGCTCAAGGGCACCCAGGTCGACGGCGTCTACGACTCCGACCCGCGCGAGAACCCGGACGCCGTCCGGTTCGACCGGCTCGCGTACTCGGAGGTGCTCAGCCGCGGGCTGAAGGTGATGGACGCGACGGCGATCAGCCTGTGCATGGACAACGACCTGCCGATCGTCGTGTTCGACCTGATGGGGCCGGGTAACATCGCGCGGGCCGTGCGTGGTGAGAAGATCGGCACGCTGGTAGCACCGACGGACGGTTAACCCCGGCAGTGACGGTAGGAGAAGCCGTGATCGACGAGACGCTCCTCGAGGCCGAGGAGAAGATGGAGAAGGCGGTAAGCGTCGCGAAGGACGACTTCGCCGCGATCCGCACCGGACGCGCGCACCCGGCGATGTTCAGCAAGATCATGGTCGACTACTACGGTGCGCCGACGCCGCTGAACCAGCTCGCCTCGTTCCACATCCCCGAGGCGCGCATGGTCATCGTGTCGCCGTACGACAAGTCGTCCCTCGACGCCGTGGAGCGGGCGATCAGGAACAGTGACCTCGGCGTGAACCCGGCGAACGACGGCGCCATCATCCGGATTGTGCTGCCCGAGCTGACCCAGGAGCGGCGCAAGGAGTACATCAAGCTGGCGCGGACGAAGGCCGAGGAGTCCAGGGTCTCGATCCGCAACGTGCGCCGCCACGCCAAGGACTCGCTGGACAAGCTCGCCAAGGACGGCGACGCGGGCGAGGACGATGTGCACCGCGCGGAGAAGGAGCTCGAGGACGTCACCCACAAGTACGTCGCGCAGATCGACGAGCTGCTGAAGCACAAGGAAGACGAGCTCTCCGAGGTTTGAGCGAGCATCCTGCGTTGATCCGCGACGACGAGGAGGGCGTGCCCGTCGATCCGCCCGCCATCGGTGCCGACGAGGGCGAGGTAGAGGCGGTCCCGGTGCCGGCCGAGGTGAGCAAGCGGCCGCGACGCAACTTCGTCGCCGCCATCGGCATCGGCGTGCTCTTCGGCGCCGTCGTGCTCGCGCTGCTGTACTTCGCGAAGCCGTTCTTCCTCGTGCTGGTGGCTGCGTTCGGGTGCGTCGGCGTCTGGGAGTTCGGCACGGCGCTGTCCGGTCGGGGGATCAAGGTACCGCTGCCGCCGCTGTACGCCGTCGTCGTCGCCGAGGTCGTCGCCGGCTACTTCGCCGGCCTCACCGGGCTGGCGCTCGTCACCGCCGGCGGCGTGCTGCTGTTGCTCACCTGGCGGATGGTCGCCGGCGTCGAGGGCTACGTCCGCGACGTCACGGCCTCGGTCTGCGTGGCCGTGTACGTGCCGCTGCTGCTGGCGTTCGTCTCCCTGCTGCTGGCCCCGTCCGACGGCGCGCACCGGGTGGTCGTGTTCATCGCATCGGTGTTCGGCAGCGACGTCGGCGGTCTCGCCGTCGGCGCCCTGATCGGCCGGCACAGCCTGGCGCCGGTGATCAGCCCCAAGAAGTCGTGGGAGGGGTTGGCCGGCTCGGTCGTGCTGTCCGCCGCGGTGAGCGGCTGGCTCGTCTGGTGGCTGCTCGACGGCGCCTGGTGGTACGGCGCGATCGTCGGCGTGATCGCGGCACTGGTCGGGACGCTCGGCGACCTGGTGGAGTCGGTGATCAAGCGCGACCTCGGCATCAAGGACATGTCGTCGCTCCTGCCCGGCCACGGCGGCGTGATGGACCGGCTGGACTCCCTGACCGCGGCGGCCCCGTTCGTCTGGCTGGCCCTCTCCCTGCTCGTCCCGCCGGGCTGACCGCCCGGGTCGGCGGTAGGGTGCGCCCGCCCTTCTCCAAATGATCACGGTATGTCAGGTTCCAGGGCTTACCGAGGCGAGTACCTACTTCCCGCGTCCTGCAGCACGGGAGAAGTAGGTACTCGGCTGGGTGAGTTCCCTGGAAACCCACATAGTGATGAGAGGGGCGCGGAGCACGTGGGTGAGCTGCACCTGGTCCGGCACGGGCGTCCGCTCGTCGACGCCGCCGTGCCGGCGAGCCGGTGGTCGCTGCACCCGGACGCCGCCCCCGCGATCGGCGAGCTGCGTGCGTCCGGTGCGCTGCCCGGGCACGCGCGCTGGTTCAGCTCGCCGGAGCCGAAGGCCGACGAGACCGCCCGGCTGCTGACCGATTCGTCGGTGACGGTCTACGACGCGCTCGGCGAGGTGGCGCGGCCCGGATGGCTGGACGACTTCGCGGCCCGGGTACGCCGAGGCTTCGCCGACCCCGACGTCCCCGCGGCGCCGGGGTGGGAGACGTACACCGCCGCCCGGCAGCGGACGGCACGGGCGGTGCGCAAGCTACGGGAGTCGCTGGGCGGCGTGGACGTCGTGGTGGTCGGGCACGGCACGGTGCTGACGCTGCTCGTCGCCGAGCTCACCGGCGCGGCACCCGACGTCGCGGCCTGGGAACGGCTCAGCCTCCCGGACCACTGTGCGCTCGAGGCGGAGTCAAGCCGCAGCGGATTGAGATCCTCAGGCGCCTACTGAAGGCTAGTGGTGTCACTCTGGGAACCGACGACGCCTCGATCCAGGATCTCAATGACTGGTTTCGGGAGAATGTCGAGGAGGATCCGGCCAATCCCGGTCGGCTGTTGCCGGACTGGTACTCGGTGGTCAACGACATTGCCCTATTCCTCGGCGAGGTGATGATTGAGCGCCACCCACATCTGCGCTGGGAGTTCCACACCTGGGGAAAGAAGAACGCGTCGTATCAACGCCACGTGATCATGGGGTTCAGTACCGAGGACCCGAGGTACCACACCAACATGGACATCGACAGGGGTTTAGCTGTCTACGGGCAGCGCATCGTCAGCGGTGAGGATGTTGAGGTCGACATATTTTGGCGATGGCTCAAGAATGTGGAGTCCAGAGCCTGACGACAGTCCCTCGTAGCGCGACCGTGAATGCTAACCCATTGGGGAATGAGCCGAATCAACATCACAGCAAGTTCGTTACGATCAGAGGCGAATCTTCGCGAGCTCCTATAGGTTCGCGTACGTGCTCGCAGCCGACATCGCCGGTGTCCACCAACGGCGGCCGCCGCGCCTCGGGTTTGTCGACGTCGGGGTCCGCGCGGGCCCGGGCAGTCTCTCGCGAGCCACCTGACATAAGGGTTGTTGGTGGGCGGCCCGACCCGTAGCCCATCGGCAACAGGACTCCCCGGTCCGGTCATCCTCTAGCGGATCGACCGGGATCTTGTTCGTTGAGCTGAGGTGCGACGCTACGCCAACGGCAGATCGGCGAGGCCGCATGCCCACATCAGGGCTTCCTCGACGCCGACGGCGTAGCCCTGGCCGCGAGGGTCCATGTCGACCTCGCGGTGGAGCATCAGGAGCGAATTCGTTGTCCACGCGGACCAGACTGGCGGGCGCTCGGACGACTCCGGCGCGGCTAATCCACCCTGCGGGCTGGCACGGGGCGGTCGTCAGTCCCTGGGGTCGGTGGCGTCCGGCCGGTCCGGCCAGCCCGCGGTAGCGTCCGCGGCGTCGTCGGGCTCGGCCTCGGCAGTGCTCGCCGCGCTCGCCTCGGCCGTACTCGGCTCGTCGTCCTCGCCGGTGTCGGTCCCTCGGGATGCGTCCTCGGCCGCCCCGACATTCTCGTCGGTCTCGGCCGCCTCGTCGGCCTCCTCGGCGTCGTGCGCCGCGTTCGCGGCTGCCGGCTCCTTGCCCGCCTCACCGGCGACCCACGACCGGCCGGCAGCGCGCAGGCGCGCCAGCAGCGCGTCGGCGCCCTCGGTGCGGGCGGTGCCCATCTCGTCCTCGGTGATCGGCACCAGCCAGAGGAACCGGACCCGGTCGCCGAAGACGTCGTGGCCGGAGAGGTCCGGTGCGGGCGGCCCGGCGAGCAGGGACGGTTCGTCGACCAGCAGCACGCCCGCGAACGGTGCGCCGAGCGGGAAGCCGTCGCCCGGCCACCTGACGAAGTGCCGTGACCCGAGCCAGGATGCCGCCCGCCACGGGTACCTGGCGAGCCAGTTGAGCAGCAGCAGGTCGGCGTTGTTCTCGCCCAGCCCGGCGACCGCGAGCTCGATGCGCGACTGCGGGCCGGGATCGCCCGTGTGCTGCTCGACCGTGGGCATCCGCTGCCCGCTCATGCCGATGGTGAGCGCGATGTGCTCGGCGCCGGTGCCGTGGCGCTGCGCGAGGACCGGCGGCACGCCGTTGCCCAGCGGCCACACGCCCTGCGGCGGGCCGAGCCGGGACGCGACGTGGTTCTGCAGCTCGGCCTGGTACTCCTGCCAGGACGTCGGCCGGTTGCGCCAGTCCCAGTACGCACGGGCGCGCTCGGCCCGCGGCCCGAACTGCTCGACGGCGCCCTGCAGCGGAGCGGCGGACGGGCTCGGCGAGACGGCCTCGCGCGCGTAACCGGGCAGGGTGTCCGGACCCGCCCAACCGGGCAGCACCGCGAGCATGCCCTCGCTGTCGAAGAGCGCGACGCCGTCGCCCTCCTCGAACCAGACGGCCTCGACGCGGCCCAGCTGCGGCCGGCCGCCGGGGGAGCGGGTCGCCTCCGGCGGGACCGAGAGCGGTACGTCGGGAGCCGGGCCGCGGTGCGCCGCGAGCCACAGCGCGGTCACCTGCTGACCGGAACCGTCGAAGAGCTGCGCCCAGGTCTCGGTGCCGTTGGTGGCCACGAGCACGCGCCGGCTGCCGTACGGGCTGGTCTCGTCGAGGAGCGTGCGCGGGCCTTCTGCCTGGTCCGCCTCGGCCTGGCCGCGTCGCTTTCCGAACAGTGCCATACCCCGAAGCGTAGTGCTCCCACCTGGGTTTTCCCCCGGCGGATCAGCAGTGTGTCAGCCCAGCTGAGACACTTGGGCGTGATGTCCGGTTCTCCTCCGATCCAGCTCAGGCCGCCGCGGCGTCCCAAGCCGCCGCGGCATCTCGCCGACCTCGACGTCGCCGGCAGGCGGGCCGCGGTCACCGAGCTGGGCGAGCCCGGCTACCGCGCCGACCAGGTGTCCCGGCACTACTTCGCCCGGCTCGCCGCCGACCCGGCGACGATGACCGACCTGCCCGCCGCGTCCCGCGACCGCCTCGCCGAGGCGCTGCTGCCGACGCTGCTGACGCCGGTGCGGCACGTCGACTGCGACGGCGGACGCACCCGGAAGACGGTCTGGCGGGCGTTCGACGGCACGCTCGTCGAGTCGGTGCTGATGGTCTACCCCGACCGCGTCACCATGTGCGTCTCGTCCCAGGCCGGCTGCGGCATGAACTGCCCGTTCTGCGCGACGGGGCAGATGGGCCTCACCCGCAACCTGTCCGCGGCCGAGATCGTGGAGCAGGTGGTGGCCGCCTCGCGCTGGCTGCGGGCCGGCGAGATCCCCGGCGCCGGGCCGCGGGTCGACAACATCGTCTTCATGGGCATGGGCGAACCGCTCGCGAACTACCGTGCCGTGCTCGGCGCCGTACGCCGCCTCACCGATGCGCCGCCCGCGGGCCTGGGCATCTCCCGGCGCAGCGTCACCGTCTCCACGGTCGGGCTCGTTCCCGCGATGCGCCGGCTCACCGACGAGGGGCTGCCGGTGACGTTGGCCGTGTCGCTGCACGCGCCGGACGACGAGCTGCGCGACGAGCTCGTGCCGGTGAACCAGCGGTGGCCGGTCGCCGAGGTGCTCGACGCCGCCTGGGACTACGCCGATCGCACCGGCCGCCGCGTCTCCATCGAGTACGCGATGATCCGGGACGTGAACGACCAGGCGTTCCGGGCGGACCTGCTGGGCGAGTTGCTGCGCGACCGCCTCGTGCACGTCAACCTGATCCCGCTGAACCCCACGCCCGGGTCGCGCTGGACCGCGTCCGACCCCGCCGTGGAACGGGAGTTCGTCGCCCGGCTCGAGGCACACGGCGTCAACGTCACGGTCCGCGACACCAGGGGC
>DASUWX010000027.1:0-3615 GCA_036378185.1 Streptosporangiales bacterium
GCACGAGGTCCGGCCACTCCCCCTCGTCCGGCCCGCCGCGTCCGTCGAGTCCCGCCATCCGTCGCGCCAGCGCGCGCAGCGCGTCCACGCCGTGAGTCCGGTTGCCGGCCTCGTCGTGCCGGACGCTCGTGCGGCACGAGCCGTAGACGAGCCGCAGCCGGCGGTCCGGGTCCAGCGTCGGGATCACCGGCGCGGGCAGCTCCGCCACATCACCCTCGGCAGGTGGCCACACCGGTACGTCGTCGACGCTCACCGTGTACGGCGTACGCGTCGCGGGCGACAGGTCGGTGACGTCCACCAGCGCGTAGTGGTGGTCGTGCACGCGGAAGGTGCGCGCCGACCATGTCCGGCCGCCCGCCTCGACCGTGACGGTGCCGGCGTCGGCCGTTTCCACCCAGATCGAGGCGGAGGTCGTGTCGACGTGGCGCAGCAGCGGACCGAGGACCAGTGCCCCACCCAGGGGCTCGTCGCTCATGTGTGAGGTTCTACCCGTCGCACGCAGTTAGGAACAGAGCCCGCCCGGGTACTCACTCGGCATGCAGACCGTGCCCCGGGTGGGAGACATCGACGCCGACGACGCTTTGGACGTGAGTGTCCGTGTGGGGTTGGTGAGCTACGGCATCGTCCACCTGGTGATGGCCTGGCTGGCCCTGCAGATGGCGTTCGGCGACCGCGAGGGCAAGGTGTCGGGCAGCGGCGCGTTCCAGCAGCTCGCCGGCAACGACCTCGGCCGGATCTCGCTGTTCGTCTTCGCCGGCGGTCTCGGCGCCCTCGTGGTCTGGCAGGTCGCCGAGGCACTCGTCGGGCACCGCGACGAGGACGGCGCCCAGCGGCTCGGCAAGCGCCTGCTCTCCGCGGGGCGCGCGGTGGTCTTCGCCGTCGTCGGGTACGCCGCGCTGCAGACCGCGCTCGGCGGCGGAAGCGGTGGCAGCAGCACGGACTCCATGACCGGCCGCCTGATGAGCCAGCCGTTCGGCCCGTGGCTCGTCGGCCTGGTCGGCGTGGTGATCTTCGGCATCGCGGTCGGCTACGCCTGGACCGGCCTCAGCGAGCGGTTCCTGAAGAAGCTCCGCAGCGGCGGCCGCGGCCGCAAGGAGAGCAACGCCTACCGCTGGTTCGGCAAGGTCGGCTACCTCGCCAAGGCGGTCGCGTTCGCGGTCGTCGCCTGGTTCTTCGTGTACGCCGCACTCACCCACGACGCCGACAAGTCCGCCGGGCTCGACAAGGCGCTGCTCGAGGTGCTGAGGCAGCCGTTCGGACCGATCCTGCTCGGGCTCATAGCGGTCGGCATCGCGGCGTACGGCCTGTTCTGCTTCGCCTGGGCCCGCCACGTCGACCGCTGACCCACGCTGCGGCCTACTGTTCGGGGCGTGACTCTCGAGACCGCCCGCACCCGGCTCCGCCTGTGGCGCTTGGAGGACGCCGACCGCTTCCTCGACACATACTCCCGCTGGGAGGTCGCGCGCTGGCTCGGTACGGCGCCGAACCTGCTGCGCACACGCGAGGACGCGATCGAGCGCATCGAGCGCTGGGCGACACGCACCACCACCGACCCGGACCGCGGCCTCTGGGCCGTGGAACGCAAGGACGACGGCACGGTGGCGGGCACGATCCTGCTGGTGCCGGTGCCCGAAGCGCCCGACGGCGCGATCGAGATCGGCTGGCACCTGCACCCCGACGCGTGGGGCCACGGGTTCGCCACCGAGGCGGCCCAGGCCGTGCTGGACCGGGCGTTCGCGCAAGGCCTCCCGGAGGTCATCGCCGTCGTGAAGCCCGGCAACGACGCGTCCCTGCGAGTCGCCGAACGGATCGGCCTTCGCCACGAGGGCCTCACCGACCGCTACTACTCGACCACCATGGAGCTGTTCCGCCTGACGTCGCCGCACGCGGGGCGGAGGGGCCGCGCCGACTAGGATTCCGGCCATGCGTCAATGGCTGCGCTTCGTGCGTACGACGCCGAGCCTGACGCTCCTGGTCGTCCAGCTCGGCGGCATCCTCGTCTACCCGTTCCTGGCCGGCGAGCGCGGCTTCGTCGGCCGCACGATCTTCTCCGGGCTCGGCATCCTCGTGCTCCTGCTGGTGATCCGGGCGCTGCGCGCCACCCCGTGGTTCAGCTGGATCAGCGGGCTGGTCTTCGTGCCGGCCGTACTCCTGCTGCTGGCCTCGATCGTCACCGGCGAGGACTCGTTGGTGGCGCTGTCGGCGGCGTTCGAGGCGGTGCTGTACTTCTACGCCGGCATCGCGCTGCTGGCCTACATGCTTCGCGACGACCAGGTCACGACCGACGAGCTGTTCGCGATCCCGGCGACCTTCACGTTGTTCGCCTGGGCGTTCGCCTTCGTGTTCGTGTTCCTGCAGTGGGTCGACCCGGGCGCCTTCGGTCCCGGTGACCGGAGCTGGATGGACCTGCTGTACCTGTCGTTCACCACCCTCTCCAGCACCGGGCTCTCCGACATCCAGCCGGTGACCGGGCACGCCCGGAGCGTGATCATGATCGAGCAGGTGGTAGGCATCTTCTACATCGCCATGGTGGTGACCCGCCTGGTGTCGTTGCGGGCAGAGAGGAAGCGAGTGTGAGCGAGGCGCTGCAGCTCGACCCCGACCCGCGCTCGGTCGGACGAGCCCGCGCGTGGGTGGTCGAGGAGTTCGGCGACCTCGGCCGGACCGACCTGCTCGACGCGGCCGAGCTCGGCGTGTCCGAGCTGGTCACCAACGCGATCCTGCACGCCGAGCCGCCGATCACTCTTCGCGTGCTTGGCTCTCGCGAGCGCCCCCGGGTCGAGGTCCGCGACCACTCGAAGCGCCCGCCGCGCACCACCGACGACATGACCGACGAGGACGGCCTCATGCGCACCGTCGGCCGCGGGATGGGCATCCTCGCGCTCTACTCCCAGGCATGGGGCGCCGACGTCTCCCCGGAGGGCAAGGTCGTCTGGTTCGTGCCCAGCCCCGACCCCGGCGTCGACGTCGCCGAGGACGGCGACGTGTTCGTCCTCGACGAGGCCGTCGAGGAGTACGCCGCCGACGTCGACGACAAGCTGCTGCAGGTTCAGCTCCTCGGCATGCCCGCACAGGTGTGGGCGTCGTTCCGGGACTGGTACGCCGAGATCCGGCGCGAGCTGCGGCTGCTGGCGTTCGCGCATCCGGACCAGTTCCCGCTCGCCGCCGAGGTCGCCGAGCTCACGCTGCGGACCGAGCTCGAGCGCCGCCGCGCACACGGGATCGAGCGGCTCGACGCCGCCATCGCGGCCGGCGACGCCACCGTCGACCTCGACTACCGCGTGCCCGCGAGCGCGCCGGCGACGATGGCGCGGATGGGCGAGGTGCTCGCGCGCGCCGACGAGTTCTGCCGCGACCAGAGCCTGCTCACGATGCCGGCGACGCCGCAGCAGCTCGCGATGCTCGACTGGTACGTCGGGGAGTTCGTGCGGCAGGGCAAGGGCGAGGAACCGCGCCCCTGGACCGGCAGCACGACCGTCGAACGGCACCCGTCGACTTGAGCGCCCCGCGGGTGCTCCCAACCCTCGGCGTCGTGGCCGTGGGCGGTGCCCTCGGTGCCGTCCTGCGCGCGTCGGTGAGCCTGGCGTTCCCGGCGCCGCCGGACGCGTTCCCGTG
>DASUWX010000028.1:0-2436 GCA_036378185.1 Streptosporangiales bacterium
CGATCTTCACAAGTCGCCGCGCGGGCCGCAATGCCGTCTCCGTCTGGCCGTCGTGAGCGACCGATCGGCCGGTCAACAGGCCTGGTTGTCGAGCGTGATGGAGTTCGCCGGAGAGCGGTTGCCGGCGCTGTCGATCGCCTGCACGCTGAACGTGTTCGACGCCTGCGTGCCGTACGTGATCCACTTGTCGATGGCGGTCTGGGCGCCGTCGAAGACGCCGTTCACGCGCACCTCGTAGCTGATCGCGTACTGCGGGTCGACGTCGTCGACGGACGCGTCCCAGAAGAGCCACGTCTCGCAGCCGAAGTCGAAGGCGTAGAGGTTGCCCGGCGCCGTCGGCCCGGTCGTATCGGTGCTCGGGGGCGTGCTGGCGGCCACCGCCGCGCTGGGCGACGACGCGTTCCGCGACGGGTCGACGGCGACGACGGTGAACGAGTGCGTCGTCCCGGCGGCGAGCCGCAGCACCGTGACCGCCCGCTCACCCGTCCAGTGCAGGTTGTCGGCGGACACGAGGACTCCGTTCGCAAAGACGCGGTACGTGCAGCAGGTGTGGTCGTCGTCGGCGACCGGGCCCCACGCAAGGCCGACGGTGGAGGAGGTCGTGCCGGTCACGGAGACAGCTGGTGCCGCCGGCGGCGTGGTGTCGACGGGCAGCGTGACCGTCGGCGTGTTGCTCTTCGCGGACTCCCGGCCCTTGGCGTCGCCCGCCCACATGACGAACGAGTACGTCCTGCCCGGGATCATGTCCCGCGTCCACGTGTAGCTCGTCTCGGTCTGCGGGACGCCGACCCTGTAGCCGAAGCTCGCCTCGATCACGTACGTGAAGCTGCCGGAGTTCACCGCGGGATCCCACGCCAGGGTGACGCTGTGGGGTGTGATCGCGGCCACCCGGAGGTCTTTCGGGCCGTCGAGCGGCCCGCGCTTGGGGCCCGGCGCGGCTGAAGGTGCCGCGAGCAGCATCGCCACGAGCGCAACTGCGGCGCAGACGGCGCGGCGGGCGAAAGGACGGGAGGTCATTCCGTTCCTCCGATCGGGACGGCGCGTGGGCGCCGATTGCCGTGTCACTCCGTACTAGTGGCGGCGGGCGGGATCGGATTTCGGGAGACGGGGACCTCGCCGACGACCAAGGCCCGGCGCCGGCTCCGCGTTCGCAGCGGGTGCCGTCAGGGCGGGAGCAGTCGGCGCCGTCTCGCCTCGGCGAGTGCTTCGAGCTGTGAGTGACAGCCGAGCTGGAGCAAGATCGCGCGGATGTGATTGCGAACCGTGACCTCGGCGACGCCGAGCCTGGTCGCGATCACCTTTGCCGGCGCGCCCTCCGCGATCAGCCCGAGCACTTCGTGCTGTCGCGCGGTCAGGTGCGACTCTGCCGCCGGCTCCGCCTCCGCGTCGGGCGTCGCCCGGAAGAGGTGGAGGCCAACCGCGCTGCGATCCCCGTCTACGGCGGCGATCGTCGACATGGTGACCAGCTTCCGGTCCTCGGCCGCCCCGATCAGGATCCGGCGCGACGGAATTGGCCAGCCCTCGCGGGCGAGCCGAGCCGCTGAGCAGCCGGGATGGCAGATCACCGCCCCTCGCTCGTCGACCCCGCCGAGCACCTCCCAGCACGGACGCCCGATCGCTTCGGCAGCCGGGATGCCTGTCAGCGTCTCGAGCTCCGCGTTCCACGCGTCGACACGGAGGTCGGGTCCAAACGCCAGCAGAGCGTCGCCCGAGCGAAAGACCGTCGTCATCTTCCTAGGACCCCGTCGAGGGGGCCGCCGCGGTCAAGTCGCGCGTTCACGGTGCCGGAGTTGAAGCTCCGTCGAGGCGAGACGCCGAGCCGCGTCCGGCCGCCCGCCTCTGGATGGCCGGAGGTCAGCGGCTGCTGCTAGTGCGGCGACGGCACCATTCCCCCATACCTGCACAGCCCGAACCCTTTCTCGTCCGTTCGGTCAGGACCATACGGCGGCAAGGGGCGACCGGTTTCCTCCGGCGAGGATCGTCTCCGTCGGCGGACGCCGCGGAGTGCTCGGCGGCTGTCGGGATCCACCCTGGTGGCCCCGTGCGTATACCGGGACGTGAGGACGCGCAGCCGGTCGGGGGCGTGTGCGCGCTACGTACACGTTGCGGACGAGCTGCGCACCGCGATCGTCGGTAGCACGTTGCGGCCGGGCGCGCGTCTGCCCTCGGAACGCGCTCTCGCCGATGAATTCGACGTGAGCCGGGCGACGATCGTGAGCGCGTTTCACCTGCTCCGCGGCGAGGGGCTGATCGAGACCCGGCGCGGCGCAGGCTCGTGGGTCCGTCGGCGTCGGTAGTCGCATCGAAAGTGGATGCTCAAACTTGACCATGCCCCGTACGGGCCGCTCTCGTAGCGTTGGCGCTTCACGAGGGAGGTCCAGAGCTGAGACGCCTCGCCGCAGTGTTCCCGCGCCGGCACGGCAAGAGCCACCGGCA
>DASUWX010000029.1:0-2255 GCA_036378185.1 Streptosporangiales bacterium
CTGACGCGCCGAAAACCCGACGGCGTCGCGGGGCCGCCGTTGTGTACGCTTTGAGGGCCAGCAGGGCCAAGGTCGTCCCTGTCGATGCGCACCAACGACGAGACGACGGGACGAAGCCATGCGTTCAGGCCTGCCCGCTCCCCAGGGGCTCTACGACGGTCAGCACGAGCACGACGCGTGCGGTGTCGCCTTCGTCGCGGACCTGCACGGCCGCTCCTCGCACGACGTCGTCCAGCACGCGCTGACGGCGCTGCGCAACCTCGAGCACCGCGGGGCCCAGGGCGCCGAGCCGGAGACCGGCGACGGCGCCGGCATCCTCGTCCAGGTCCCGGACGCGCTGCTGCGCGCGGCCGTCGACTTCGAGCTCCCGCCGGCGCGGGCGTACGCCGTCGGCACCGCGTTCCTGCCCGACGACGACGAGGGCGAGCGCAAGGCGATGGACGCGATCGAGGGCATCGCGGCCGAGGAGTCGCTGACCGTCCTCGGGTGGCGGCAGCTGCCGACCGACGCCACCGGCCTCGGCCGCACGGCGCTGTCGGTGATGCCGCGGTTCCGGCAGCTGTTCGTCGCCGCTGCCGACGGGTCGGTCGATATGGCGCTCGAGCGCCGCGCGTTCTGCCTGCGCAAGCGGGCCGAGCACGAGGCGGGCGTGTACTTCCCGTCGCTGTCCTGCCGGACGCTGGTCTACAAGGGCATGCTCACCACGGACCAGCTGTCCACGTTCTTCCCGGACCTCGACGACGAGCGCACCACCAGCGCGATCGGCCTGGTGCATAGCCGGTTCTCGACGAACACGTTCCCGAGCTGGCCGCTCGCCCACCCGTACCGCTACATCGCGCACAACGGCGAGATCAACACGCTCAAGGGCAACCGCAACTGGATGCGCGCCCGCGAGGCGCTGCTGCGCAGCCCGCTGATCCCCGGTGACCTCACCCGGCTGTTCCCGATCGTGACCCCCGACGCCAGCGACAGCGCGTCGTTCGACGAGGTGCTCGAGCTCCTGCACATGGCCGGCCGGTCGCTGCCGCACGCCGTGCTGATGATGATCCCGGAGGCCTGGGAGAACCACGGCGAGATGGACGAGGCGCGCCGCGCGTTCTACCAGTTCCACTCCTGCCTGATGGAGCCGTGGGACGGCCCGGCCGCGGTCGCGTTCACCGACGGCGACGTCATCGGCGCGGTCCTCGACCGCAACGGGCTGCGCCCCGCCCGCTACACGGTCACCGAGGAGGGCCTCGTCGTCCTCGCCAGCGAGACCGGCGTGCTCGACATCGAGCCGGCGAAGGTCGTCGCGAAGGGCCGCCTGCAGCCGGGCCGGATCTTCCTGGTCGACACCGCCCAGGGCCGGATCATCCCGGACGAGGAGGTCAAGGCCGGCCTCGCCGCGGAGCACCCGTACGGCGAGTGGCTGCACGCCGGCCTGCTGCACCTGGACGAGCTGCCCGAGCGCGAGCACGTCGTCTACAGCCACGAGTCGGTGCTGCGCCGCCAGCAGACCTTCGGCTACACCGAGGAGGAGCTGCGGATCCTCCTCACCCCGATGGCAAAGGCGGGCGCCGAGCCGATCGGCTCCATGGGCACCGACACGCCGGTGGCGGCACTGTCGGCCCGGCCGCGGCTGCTCTTCGACTACTTCAGCCAGCTGTTCGCCCAGGTCACGAACCCGCCGCTCGACGCGATCCGCGAGGAGCTCGTCACGTCGCTGCAGACGGCGATCGGGCCCGAGGGCAACCTGCTGCACCCGACCGCGGCGTCCTGCCGGATGATCACGCTGCCGTTCCCGGTCATCGACAACGACGACCTCGCGAAGATCATCCACATCAACGACGACGGCGACCTGCCCGGCTTCCGGGCGGCCGTGGTCAAGGGGCTGTTCGAGGTCGCCCGCGGCGGCGAGGGGCTGCGCGACGCGATCGAGACCGTGCGCGCCCAGGTGAGCGCCGCGATCGACAACGGCGCCCGCCTCATCGTGCTGTCCGACCGCGACTCCGACGCCACGCTGGCGCCGATCCCGTCGCTGCTGCTCACCAGCGCGGTGCACCACCACCTGATCCGCGAGAAGACCCGCACCAAGGTCGGCCTGATCGTCGAGGCCGGCGACGTGCGCGAGGTGCACCACGTCGCGCTGCTGATCGGCTACGGCGCGGCCGCGGTCAACCCCTACCTGGCGATGGAGTCCGTCGAGGACCTCTGCCGCCCCGGGGGCGTGCTGGAGGGTCTCGACCCGCAGCAGGCGGTGCGCCGGCTCATCTACG
>DASUWX010000030.1:0-2832 GCA_036378185.1 Streptosporangiales bacterium
GACGAGTGCTTCACCGCCTCGTCAGCCGCCGCTGCGGCCGAACTGCGCGAGGTGTGGGACGGCTACCAGGCCGACCCGGAGGCCAACGCATCGTTCGCCGAGCCCGAGGCGGACCCGCTGGCGCACGTGAAGGTCGGGGACCCGGATCCGACGCCGGATCTGTACTGCGCCGCCTGGAGCCAGGAGGCGGACGTCTACTGCACGTGCAGGCCCAGGCACGCAGGACAGCACGTCGCCGGAGACGGCACTGTCGTGCTCGCCGTGTGGGGCGGTGAGGCTTCGTGAGCCGCCGCGTGGACGACATGGCCGACCCCGACTCGCCCAACTACCACCCGTCCGGCCACGCCCGCCTCAACGCCACCAACGGCTACCGGCCCGCCCGGCAGGTCGCCGGGAACGGGTGCGGGTGCGACCTGTTTCTCATCGCCCTCGCCGCCACGGTGGGGCTCGTCGTGAAGGCGGTGCGCCGGTGACCATCTACCCGACCAAGACCCTCGCGGACGCTGCGGTGATCGAGCGGCGCGTGATCGAGTCGCTGCGCAGACAGCCGCTGTCGGACGTGCACGCCGTGTACCGCCCGGACGCCCTGGGCTGGGTGATCGAGCCCATCCCCGCCAACGACCCCCGGATCGCCCTCCGCGCCCACGTGCAGGCGCTGAACCCGTGGCTGATCAGCGCCGGGATCGACCCCGTCGCCGCCGCCCGCGGCCTCTGCGACGGCGACTACACCTCCTGCCCCCCGGCGTCGGTGGAGGTGTCGTGGTCCCTCGCGGACGAGGACTCCGACCAGGCCCGGGTGTGCGCAGGGTGCGCGGTCGGGTTCGTCCTCGGGGTGCTGCGGGAGCCGCACCTGGTGCACATCACGGCCGTGGTGTTCGGGCCTGTCGCGATGGAGGTGGCGGCATGAGCGCGCACGAGCTGGCCGCGCGTCTCGCCGTTCTGGCGGCGCTGCGCGAGCAGGTCGACGCTGCCGAGAGCGTGACCCGCGAGCGACTGGCCGCGGCGATGAAGGCGGGCGACCGGGTCACTGCCATCGTCGGCGACGTCGGGGTCGGGTCCGCGACGCTGACCCGCCCGACCCGGTACGCGAAGGTCACGCGCGAGGACCTGCTCACGGCGTGGGTGGCCGCCCGCTACCCCGACGAGGTCGAGACCCGCACCCAGGTCCGCCCGAGCTTCCTGCGTGCGATCCTCGCCGACTCGAAGGACGCCGGCCGGCCCTGCGTCCGTGGCGAGCTGGACGTTCCCGGCGTGACCGTGTCGGTAGGCCAGCCGCGGCTGCAGCACCGCCCGCACGCCGACGCATCGCAGGTCGTGCGGGACATGTGGCAGCGCGGCGAGCTCGACCTGCCCGCGGTGCTGCAGGAGCTGACGGGCGGTGAGTCCTGATGGCCGGTCAGTTTCAGATGGGCGACTACGTCGACGTCGCCGCACGGATCGTGGAGTTCCGCGACAAGCACCCCGAGGGTTCGCTGCAGCCAGCCGACCCGGGCGTGCCGTACCGGATCGAGACGATCGGCGAGCAGACCTACATCGCCGTCGTCGCCGCCGCGTACCGCACCCCGAACGACCCCCGACCCGGCATCGGCATGGCGTACGAGCAGTTCCCGGGCCGCACCCCGTACACGAAGGGGTCGGAGCTGCAGAACGCGGAGACCTCCGCGTGGGGCCGCGCGATCGTGGCCGCGCTCGCCGCCGACACGAAGCGGGGCGTGGCGTCCGCGGACGAGGTCCGCAACCGGCAGGCCGAACGCGACCTGCCGGACGAGCCGCCGTCCCCGGCCGCGTTGCGCTCGTCGATCCGGGCCGTCGGCGAACGCCTCGGCATGGACCTGACGGAGATCGCGGACGAGTTCCTGGCCCGCGCGAAGGTGGACATTCGGTCGGCCGACGCGTCCCTGCTCGCGGCGCACCTGAAGCACCTGCGGCAGCGTGAGGCCGACCAGGGGAAGGTGCTCAGCGGATGAGCGCCCAGGGTCAGCTCACAGCGAACGACGTCGCGGTTCAGCTCGCGCGGCTCGGCCGAGAGCTGGACGGCCTGGTCGCCGCCCTCGATGGCGCTGAGCGCGAAGCGGTGAACCGTCGCGAGGACTTCACGATGGCCCACGCGCGGGCGTTCCTGAAGGCCGAGGGCTCTATGGAGTTCCGCAAGCACTACGCCGTTGAGCAGACCCACGCCGAACGTCTGGCCGCAGAGACGGCGGACGTGCTCGTGCGGGGGCTCCGCCGCCAGATCGACGCCGTGCGTGTGCGCATCGACATCGGCCGCTCGGTCGGTGCCGCACTGCGAGCCGAAGCCGCGCTGGCGGGGGGTCCGTCGTGAACGCCGGCTGCCCCGGCCCACTGCCGCCCACCGCTGATGGTGACTCCCTGCTGGTGGAGTGCGGGTCCTGCTCGTACGTGCTGGTGGTGCGGGTCTCCGGTGTGCATGACGAGGCGCACCGGGAGACGCCGTGGGCGAAGCCCGAGCCGGTCGGGGGCGCGTCGTGAGGCGCGGCAGGGCGCTCCAGCGCCGGACCCCACTGCGGTCGTCCGGCTCCCTGGCCCGCGTCACCCCGCTTCGGCGGGTGGCGCTGGCGACGGTGACCGCGCTGCCGACTCGGCGGCCGATCAGCGACACCGGGCCCAGCAAGGCCACGCGTAGGGCGCTGTGGGACCGCGCCGACGGGCGGTGCGAGGTGTGCGGATCGACGTTCGCGCTGCAGGCCCACCATCGCCGACCGCGCGGCGCCGGGGGCTCCCGGGCTCGGGACACCAACGGGCTCGCGAACCTGCTGCTGCTGTGCGCGGCCTCGCACCTGACGGTGGAGCTGAACCGCGCGAACTCCCTGC
>DASUWX010000031.1:0-16884 GCA_036378185.1 Streptosporangiales bacterium
ACTCGGTGCAGGTCGCCGGGGTCGGCGTGCAGATCCGGGTGCTGAGCGAGACGTCCGGCGGGAAGACGATGAAGGTGCAGGTGCGGCCGGCGGGCTGAGCCGGCCCGACTCGACCCGTGAGGGGCACCCCCCACAGCGCCCTGGCGCCGTGCGGGTGCCCCTCACCTGTCCATGGCGAGGGTGAGCCACCCGCGCGGGGTGGGTAGCCTGGACACATGCCCGAGTACATCTACGTCTTCAACCGTGCCCGGAAAGCCCACGGCGAGAAGGTGGTGCTCGACGAGGTCACGCTCTCGTTCCTGCCCGGCGCCAAGATCGGCGTCGTCGGGCCGAACGGTGCCGGCAAGTCGACGCTGCTGAAGGTCATGGCCGGGCTCGAGGACGTCAACAACGGCGAAGCGCGGCTGAGCCCGGGCTTCAGCGTCGGCATCCTCGCCCAGGAGCCGCAGCTGGACGAGTCCAAGGACGTGCTCGGCAACGTGCAGGAAGGCGTCGCGGAGACCAAGCGGCTGCTCGACGAGTACAACGCGATCGCCGAGAAGATGGCCACCGACTACTCCGACGAGCTGCTCGAGCAGATGGGCAAGCTGCAGGAACAGCTCGACCACCGCGACGCGTGGGACCTCGACTCCCAGCTGGAGCAGGCGATGGACGCGCTGCGCTGTCCGCCCGGCGACGCCGACGTCCGGCAGCTGTCCGGCGGCGAGCGACGCCGCGTCGCGCTGTGCCGGCTGCTGCTCGAACAACCCGACCTGCTGCTGCTCGACGAGCCCACCAACCACCTGGACGCCGAGAGCGTGCAGTGGCTCGAGCAGCACCTGGAGAAGTACCCGGGCACCGTGATCGCGGTCACACACGACCGGTACTTCCTCGACCACGTCGCCGGTTGGATCCTCGAGCTCGACCGCGGCCGCACGTACCCGTACGAGGGCAACTACCAGACGTACCTGGAGAAGAAGGCCGCCAGGCTCAAGGTGGAGGGCCAGCGCGACGCCAAGCTCAAGCGGCGCCTCACCACCGAGCTCGAATGGGTGCGTTCGGGCGCGAAGGCACGGCAGACCAAGCAGAAGGCGCGTCTGCAGCGTTATGACGAGATGGCGCGCGAGGCCGAGAAGCACCGCAAGCTCAACTTCGAGGAGATCCAGATCCCGCCGGGCCCGCGGCTCGGCTCGGTCGTCGTCGAGGCCGACAAGCTGGAGAAGGGCTTCGACGGCCGCACGCTCATGCACGACCTGTCGTTCTCGCTGCCGCCCAACGGCATCGTCGGCGTGATCGGCCCGAACGGCGTCGGCAAGACCACGCTGTTCAAGATGATCGTCGGCGAGGAGAAGCCCGACGCCGGCGCGCTGCGGATCGGGGACACCGTCAAGCTGTCCTACGTCGACCAGAACCGTGCCGGGATCGCCCCGGAAAAGACGGTCTGGGAGGTCGTCTCCGACGGCCTCGACCACATGAAGGTCGGCAACGTCGAGATCCCGAGCCGTGCGTACGTCGCAAGCTTCGGCTTCAAGGGGCCGGAGCAGCAGAAGCCGGCGGGCGTTCTGTCCGGCGGCGAGCGCAACCGGCTCAACCTCGCGCTGACGCTGAAGATCGGCGGCAACCTGCTGCTGCTCGACGAGCCGACCAACGACCTCGACGTCGAGACGCTGCAGTCGCTGGAGAACGCGCTGCTCGACTTCCCCGGCTGTGCCGTGATCACGAGCCACGACCGGTGGTTCCTCGACCGCGTCGCGACGCACATCCTCGCCTGGGAGGGCGACGCCTCCGACCCGGCGAAGTGGTTCTGGTTCGAGGGCAACTTCGACGACTACGAGCGCAACAAGGTGCAACGGCTCGGCGCGGATGCCGCGCGCCCGCACCGCGTGACGTACCGCAAGCTGACCCGCGACTGACCGGCTGCCATGGCACGGCACCGGTTCCTGTGTCCCCTGCGCTGGGGTGACATGGACAGATACGGGCACGTCAACAACGTGATGTTCGTGCGGTACCTCGAGGAGGCCCGCGTCGACCTGTTCGACCGGCTCGGCCGCGACGAACCGTGGGACATGCTCGACACCGGCTGCCTCGTCCACCGGCACGCGATCACGTACCGCAGGCCGCTCGCGCACCAGACGGCCCCGGTGCCCATCGACGTGTGGGTCACCCGGGTGGGCGCGGCCGCGTTCGACCTCGGCTACGAGATCCACGACGGCGCCGGCACGGTGTATGCGATCGCCGAGACCACGCTGGTGCCCTACGACTTCGCCGCCGAACGCCCGCGCCGCCTGACCGACCAGGAGAAGAAGCGCCTCGAGGCGCTGCGGGACGACTGACGGCGGGCTGGGTCAGCGGGTCGACCGCGCGGCACCGGCGAGCCCGGCGCCGGCGGCGACCATCGCGGCCGCGACCAGGAATCCCAAGGTGAACGCGGCGGGCGCCGGCGTGCGGCCGCCGCCGCGGGTCAACGCCGCCAGTATCCCCACGCTCACCTGGCCGCCGACGCCGCCGGCGAACCTGCGGATGGTGCTGTTGAGCGTCGTCGAGATGGCCGCGTGCTCCGCCCCGACGCCCTCGGTGACGACGGCGCTGCTGGTCTGGATCGCGAACCCGATGCCGAGCCCCAGGACGAGCACGGCGGCGACCAGCTGCGGCCAGCCGCTGCGGATCACCGACAGCGAGGCGAGGGCGAGCGCGACGAGCGCCAGCCCGCCGGCGAAGACCCGCCGAGCCCCGAGCACGCTCGCCGCTCTCACCGCGAGCGGCCCGGCGACCATCTGCCCGGCCGCCGCCGGCAGCAGGCAGAGCCCGACGACCGTCGCGCTCGCGCCGAACCCGTACCCGGCGCGGCCCGGTGCCGCGCCCAGCAGGTCGGGGAGGAGCAGGTACGCGCCGAACATCGCCCAACCCAGGCCCATCGTGGCGAGGTTCGCGAGGACGACCGACCGGATCCGGAACAGGGTGATGTCGACCAACGGGTCGGCCGCCGTGAGCTCGCGCCGCGCCCACCAGAACCAGCCTCCCGCGGACAGCGCGAACAGCACCGGCGGCACGGGCGACGCCCAGCCGAGCTCGGTCCCGAAGGTCAACGCGAGCAGCAACGTCACGGCGGCGGTACCGACGAGCAGCGCGCCGACCAGGTCGAACCTGCCGTGGGCCGTGCCCGGCCGGGCAGCCACCGTCCGGGCGACGAGCACCGTGCCGAGCGCGACGGCACACGCGCCCGCGGCGAAGATGACCCGCCAGGACAGGTGCACCGCGAGCAGCCCCCCGAGGCCGAAGCCGAGCGCCGTCCCGATCCCGAACGCGCCCGTGAGCGTGCCGATGGCCAGGCGGACCCGTTCGGCGGGCAGCTCCTCGCGGACGAGGGCGAAGGTCAGCGGGAACACCGCGCCGCCGACTCCCTGTACCGCGCGGAAGAACACCAGGACCGCCGAGCCCGGCGCGAGCGCCGCGCCCACCGCACCGGCGAGGAACGTCGCCAGCGAGACCAGCAGCACCCGGCGCCGTCCGTACAGATCCGCCAGCCGTCCCAGCGCCGGCGTCGCCGCCGTCGCGACCATGAGGTACGCCGAGAGCAGCCACGCCGACCACGCCTCCGACATGGCGAGGTCGTGCCGTACCACCGGGATCGCGGGGATGATCGCGGTCTGCAGGAACGCGAACGCCACGTCCGCCACGATCAGGCTGCCGAGCAGTGCCCGGGGACGCGTCATGACGGTCGGCTACCCGTCGTGCGACGCCGGTAACGAGGCGACCCTCACACGAGGGACCAGTGCGGTACGGCACTCAGGTGCGGCGGGTGGTTCGCCGTGCTCGCAGCGTCGACTTGCGTTCGTGCCAGCGAGACATCATCGCGCGGGTCTCGTCCCTGAGGAACTGGATGAGCTCGAGTGTCTCGTTGAGCCGGTCGGCGGCCGGTGAGTCGCCGACGACGGCGATGCCTTCGCGAAGGTCGGCTTCGCCTCTCTCGAGGAACGGGTTCGCGTTGAACGCGGCCTCGTACCAGGAGCCGTCCACGACGTAGGCGTGCCGGCGGGTTCCCGGGTCCCGTTCGGCACGGATGAGGCGGACGTGGACCAGGTAGCGGACGGCGCCCGAGATCCCGCCCGTGCTGGCGTGCAGCCTCTCAGCGAGTTCGGCGGCGGTCATGCGCCCGTTCTCACTGACCAGGAGCGTGGCGAACACCCGGGCGGCGAGACGGGGGATGCCCGTGTCGGTGAGAGTGGAGGCGAACCTCTCGATGAACCCACCGATCTCGTCGATCTCGTCCTCGCGCACGGCACTCCCTTCGCACCTCCCCACAAGGCTACCTAGTACGATGAACTTTCAGTAAATACTGAATGTTGATGCAAGCTTGTGTGGCGGAGAGCGGACGGCGGATGCCGCTCGGCGACATGCGCGGCCGGACCGGGCGAAGCGGCTCGGTGCGGCGGGTGAGCGACGGGAGCATGGATGACCGAGTACGTGTTGGGCTTCGAGCAGATCGACAGGACGATGCTCGCGTCGGTCGGGGGGAAGGGTGCGAATCTGGGGGAGTTGTCCCGGATCGGTGGAGTACGGGTGCCCGAGGGCTTCTGCGTCACCACCGACGCCTATGCGAGGGTGGTCGCGGGCAGTGACGAGCTGGCCGCTCTCCTGCAGGAGTTGTCGCAGCTCGGCGCCGCCGACACCGAAGGCATTCGCGAGATCGGTGCGCGGATCCGGCAGGTCATCGAGGCGATCCCCGTCCCGTCCGACATCGCGGACGAGATCGGCAGCCGCCTCGCCGGCCTCGGCGAACAGGCCGCGTACGCCGTACGTTCCAGCGCGACCGCCGAGGACCTGCCGACGGCGTCGTTCGCCGGGCAGCAGGACACGTACCTGAACGTCTCCGGAAGAGGCACGGTGCTGCGGCACGTCCGCCGGTGCTGGGCGTCGCTGTTCACCGACCGGGCGATCACGTACCGGTTGCAGAACGGCATCGACCATCGCGGCGTGCGGCTCGCCGTCGTGGTCCAGCGGATGGTCTTCCCCGACGTCGCGGGGATCATGTTCACCGCCGACCCGATCACGTCGAACCGCAAGGTCATCTCGATCGACGCGGGCTTCGGACTGGGTGAGGCTCTGGTCTCCGGGCTGGCCAACGCGGACAACTACAAGGTGCGCGACGGCGAGATCGTCGACAGGTTGGTCACGACACAGGCGATCGCCGTCCGCTCGGCGCCCGGCGGGGGCACGGTGGAGGAGGAGATCGCGGCCGACCGGCAGGGCGTGCAGAAGCTGACGGACGCCGACATCCTGCGGCTGGCCGGCATCGGCCGAACGATCGAAGCCCACTTCGGCCGCCCACAGGACGTCGAGTGGTCGTTCGCGGAGGACACGTTCTACATCGTCCAGAGCCGCCCGGTCACCACTCTCTTCCCGATCCCCGGCCCCGCAGACGGCAAGAACCACGTGTACATATCGTTCGGCCATCAACAGATGATGACCGACGCGATGAAGCCGCTCGGGCTGTCCTTCTTCGAGGTGGGGTTCGGCGAAGCCGCGCTGATCGAAGCCGGCGGCAGGCTGTACGGCGACCTGGCGCCCGACCTGGCCTCCGCGGTGGGACGAAGGCTCGTCCCCGCCGCGATGGGCAGGATCGACCCGCTGATGGACAGCGCCGTGAAGCAGCTCATGAAGCGGCCGGACTTCATGAAGGGCTTGGCGCGGGGCGGCCGGCGGTACTTGAAGATGAACGGAGCCGGCTACCTCTCCTGGCGACTGCCGGTCGAGGCGATCAGGCTCTACCGCAGCAACGACCCCGACGTCGTCCCGGCCCTCATGGCACGCGACGACGAGGAGATCGACGCGCTGCGGCGCAAGATCGAGCGGCTCTCCGGCGACGACCTGTTCGAGTTCGTCGTGGCCGACCTCGAGCTGATGAAGAAGGCGATGTACGACCCGCGCAGCATGGCGGTCGTCTACGTCGGGATGTACGCGCTCAACTGGATCAACAAGCACCTGGAGAAGTGGCTGGGCGTGAAGGGCGCGGGCGACGCCCTCACGAAGTCCGTGAAGAACAACGTCACCTCGAAGATGGGATTCGCGCTGCTCGACGTCGCCGAGACCGTCCGAGCCCATCCCGCCGTCATGGACGCCCTGCCGCAGCTGACCGACGCCACCTTCTTCGCCGAGCTCTCGGCGGTCGAAGGAGGCGACAAGGTCGGCCGCTCGATCCGCGAGTTCCTCGATCGGTACGGGATGCGCTGCTCCGGTGAGATCGACATCACCAGGCCCCGCTGGATCGAGGAACCCTCGGCCCTCGTACCGGCGATCCTCAGCCAGGTCAAGAACCTCGAGTCGAACGCCCGGGCCGTCAGGGACGAGCAGGGCCGGCAGGAGACGGAGGACCTGCGGCGCACGCTCATGGAGCGTCTCGAACGCCTGCCGGGAGGGCGGCGCAAGGCCAGGCGGACCAGGAAGATGATCGGCCGGCTGCGCAACTTCGCCGGGTACCGCGAGTACCCCAAGTACCTGATGATGCGCCACTACTGGATCCTCAAGCAGGCCCTGCTCCGAGAGGCGTCGAAGCTCGTCGAGAGGGGCGTCGTCCGCCGACGTGACGACGTCTACTACCTCTCGTTCGCGGAGTTCCGGGAGGCCGCCCGCACCGGGCACGTGGACCAGGACCTGATCACCCGCCGCGCAGAGGAGTTCGAGGCATGGGCGCGGCTGACCCCGCCACGGGTGATCACCTCCGACGGCGAGGTCCTGGCCGGAGCGTACGCGGCGAACCGGGTACCGGCAGGCGCCCTGGCCGGCATCCCAGCCTCGGCCGGACGGGTCGAGGGCCGTGCGCGCATCGTGCGCGACCTGACGGACGCCCACCTCGAAGAGGGCGACATCCTGGTCACGACGTTCACCGACCCGAGCTGGACACCGGTCTTCCTGTCCGTCGAAGGCGTGGTCACCGAGGTCGGCGGGGCCATGACCCACGGTGCCGTCGTCGCCCGCGAGTACGGGCTGCCGGCAGTGGTCGGCGTCGACGGCGCCACGCCACTCATCCGGGACAAGCAGCCCATCCGAGTCGACGGCACCGAAGGATACGTGGAGATCCTCTGATCCGGACGGCCCCCTACGGGCGCCTCAGCGGTGGACCGGGCCGGCAGCCCGGGCCCCGACCTCCTGCGTCGCTCAGGTGCGGAGCCAGGCGGCGGCGTTGCCGGGTAGCCGGCCGTCGTCGACGGGAGCGCTGGCGAGCAGCACCTCGCGGTGCCCGGGCAACGGTGCCGGCGCCGTGCCGAAGTTGACGACACAGCGCAGGTCGCCGCGGTCGAACGCGAGCACCTCCGGGCCGGTGTCGAGCCACTCGATCCGCTCCGGCGCGCCGTGCACGTGCTCGCGCCGGACGCGCAGGGCGGTGCGGTAGTACGCGAGCGTCGAGTGGGGATCGTCCTTCTCGGCCGCGACGGTGTACGGCGCCCAGTCGGCCGGCTGCGGCAGCCACGGCGTCGAGCCGTCCGGGCCGAAGCCGTACGGCGGCGCGGTGCCCGACCACGGGATCGGCACCCGGCAGCCGTCACGTCCCTTGTCCGGCCCGGGCCGGAAGTAGGTCGGGTCCTGGCGCGCCTCGTCCGGCACGTCGACCTGTTCCAGGCCGAGCTCCTCGCCCTGGTACAGGTAGGCCGACCCGGGCAGCGCGAGGATCAGCAGCAGGGCCGCCCGAGCGCGCGCGAGTCCGACCTCGCCGCCGCCGTAGCGGGTGACGTGCCGGACGGCGTCATGGCTGGACAGCACCCACGTGGGCAGCGCGCCGACCGCCGAGAACGCCGCGTCCGTCGCGACGATGACCTCGCGGAACACCGCCGCCGACCACGGTGCGAGCAGCAGCGCGAAGTTGAACGACTGGTGCATCTGGTCCGCCGCGACGTAGCTCGCGAGCGTCCCGGGATCGTCGGTCCACGCCTCGGTGACGCCCATCCGGTCGCCCGGGTACGAATCGAGGATGTTGCGCCACCGCCGGTACACGGTGTGCACCTCGGGCCGGTTCCAGTACGGGTGGCCCGCGCCGTGCGAGTGTGCGGTGTGCGGCGCGGCGAGCGACGGCAGCGCCTCGTCCTTGAACATCCCCATCGCGACGTCGATGCGGAACCCGTCCGCGCCGCGGTCGAGCCAGAACTTCAGCGTCTTCTCGAAGTCCGCGGCCACGCTCGGCTCGCGCCAGTTGAGGTCCGGCTGCTCGGGCGCGAACAGGTGCAGGTACCACTGGCCGTCGGGTACCCGGCTCCACGCCGGCCCGCCGAAGCGCGACTGCCAGTTGTTCGGCGGCTCGGCGCCGTCGGGCCCGGTGCCGGGCCGGAAGATGTAGCGGTCGCGGGCCGCGCTGCCGGGGGCGGCGTCGAGCGCCTCGCGGAACCACGGGTGCGCCGAGGACGTGTGGTTCGGGACGATGTCGATGATCACGTGGATGCCGTGGCCGTGGGCCGCGGCGACGAGCGCGTCGAAGTCCGCGAGGCTGCCGAACAGCGGGTCGACGTCACGGTAGTCGGCGACGTCGTAGCCGTGGTCCGCCTGCGGCGAGGTGTAGAACGGGGTCAGCCAGATCGCGTCCACGCCGAGTTCCGCGAGGTACGGCACGTGGGCGGTGATGCCGGCGAGGTCGCCGACGCCGTCGCCGTTCGCGTCCGCGAAGCTGCGCGGGTAGACCTCGTAGATGACGGCGTCGCGCCACCACGGTTGAGCCACGTGTTCTCCTGTTCGACGGGCGGATGTGACCGCACAATGCTGCCATCCGCCGTCCCCCGGTGGTGCCGGTGGCGTGGGCTCAGATGGAGTAGCTGACGCCGTGCCGCCAGTACCCGGTGAAGGTGATGGCCGACTTGGCGACTCCGCGCGTGTTGACCAGGTGCCGGCGGAGCATGCGCACCATCGACGACTCGCCGGCGAGCCAGGCGTACGCCGCGTCGGCGTCCGGCAGCGTCGCCGTGCTCACCGCCTCCGTGGCGAGCGAGCCGGGCATCGCGCCCGCCGGCCGCGGCAGCCAGGTGACGTGCACGTCCCGGGAGATGCGCAGCGGCTGGGCGTCCCGCGGTGAGGGGAGCTCGACGTAGACGCGCGTGGGGACGCCGGCGGGCAGCGTCCGCAGCACGCCGGCGATCGCGGGCAGCGCCGTCTCGTCGCCGACCAGCAGCTGCCACCGGGTGCGCGGCGGCGGCGCGAACATCACGCCCTGGTCGAGCACGCCGACGCGGTCACCCGGCTCGGCGCTCGCCGCCCAGGCCGACGCCGCGCCCTCGTCGCCGTGCAGGACGAAGTCGACGTCGATCTCGGCGCGGTGCGGCCGCGCCGCGCGGACGGTGTAGTTGCGCACCAGGGGGCGTTCGGTCTCGGGCATGGCCAAGGTCTCGGGCCACCATCCGGTGGTGCTGCGCGGCAGCCGCAGCGGCTGGCCGCGATGCCGGGGGAGGAACAGCCGGAACCACTGGTCGGCGCCGCGGACGGCCATCTCGTCCAGGCCGCGGAGGGTGATCCGCCGGACGTTCGGCGTCACCTGGGCGACGGCCGCGACCTCGGCGTCGAGAGCAGGGGCTACGGGGCGGGTGGCGATCACGAGCTTAGGCTAGCCTAACCTGATTTCCGGCCTCGCGTCCCTCCGCACGGATCGGCGGAACGGGCGCAACGTGATCATTCGGAGAAGGGTGCGGTGCGCCCCGGCCGGCGCGCGTCAGAAGCGGGCGTCCTCGTCCTCGTACGGGTGGGCCGGCCCGGGGCCCAGGCGGCCCAGGCGCAGCTGCAGCGGACGGGCGAGCCGCTCGACGGTCGCGGGCCGGTGCGCGATCACGATGACCGTACGGTCCGGCGCGAGCTGGCGGATCGCGCTCTCCACCCGCTCGGCGGTCAGCAGGTCGAGGTTGGCCGTGGCCTCGTCGAAGATGAGCACCGCGGAGTCGACGAGCGCCGCGCGCACCAGGCCGATCAGCTGCCGTTCGCCGGCCGACAGCCGCTGGCCGCGCGGCCCGATGTCGGTGTCGAGCCCGTCCGGCAGCCCGGCCACCCAGAGCTCCAGCTCCAGCGCCCTGATCCCGGCCTGCACCTCGGCCCGGGTCGGCCGGGACGGGATCAGCTGCAGGTTCTCCAGCAGTGTGCCGGTGATGAGGTGCACCTCCTGCGGCACCAGGACGATGCGCTGCCGCAGCTCCTGCGGGTCCATGTGCAGCAGGTCGACGCCCGCGAACGTGACGGTGCCCTGGCCCGGGGTGTAGAGCCCGGAGAGCAGCTTCGCGAACGTGGTCTTGCCCGAGCCCGTCTCGCCGTAGATGCCGACGCGGTCGCCGGGCGGGAACGTCACGTTGACGTCGTGCAGGACGTCGTGGCCCGGCACGTACGCATACGACAGCCCGCGGACGGTGAGCTGGCCGCGGCGCGGCGTGGGCATGTAACCGGCGGCCGCGGCCGGCCGCGGCCGGGTGCGGTGCAGCAGGTTGAGCACCCGCGCCAGCATCACGCGGGCCGCGAGCGCGTGGCCGCCGAGGTCGGACAGCGCGGTGATGGAGACGAACATCTGCCGTGCCGCGAGCAGGAACACGACCACGGTGCCGAGGCTGACGCCGTGATGGGCGGCGCGGATAGCACCGGCGACGAGCAGTGCGCCCAGCGTGATCGCCTGCAGGATCTGGGTGGACGAGACCAGGTTGAGCCCACGCTGCGCCCACAGTGTCGCCCGCTGCTGCGACCGCGCGGCGCCGGTGATGCGGCTCAGCCACTTCTCCCCGCCGCCGTGCATCTGCAGCTGCTCGCGGATGTCGAGCAGCTCCCTGAAGTGGGCGGCGACGTCGGACGCCGCGCTCGCCTCCGCCGCGGTCGCGGGCTTCCCGGTGCGGTTCGCCAGCCGCAGCAGCACGACGTGCCCGGGCAGGCAGGCGATCGCGAACACGACCGCGAGCTGCCAGGAGTACGCGATCAGCACGACGCTGGCGACGACCAGATAGCAGACGGTCGTGATGACGCCGGTGAGCCGGGTGCGGCAGAAGGTGTCGAGGTCGGCGAGCTCGGACGTCGCGCGCTTGAGCAGGTCGCCGGAACGGTGCGCCTCGACGAAGCGCAACGGCGCCGTGGTGAGCCGTTCGACCACCGTGTTGCGCAGCCGCCGGATGACCAGCTCGCCGGCGGACGTGGTGAGCACCTCGGCGCCCATCTGCGCGGCCAGCCGGACGACGGCGAGCAGGACGAGCGCGATCGTCGCGACCAGCAACCCTCGGCCGTCGTGCGCGACGAGCCGGTCGACTGCGTAGCCGATCGCCGGTGCGACGAACGCGAGCGCGGCGGCTGACACGAGGCAGACCAGGCACGCCACCGCGATCCGCAGGCCGTACTCGCGCAGGTAGGGCAGTACCCGCCGCAGCAGCCGCTCCTGGTTCGGGCTCTCGGTGAGCAGCAGTCCGCGCGGCACCGCGAACGGGCCCGACTGCTGTTCGGTCTGCGTCGGCGTATGCGTCATGCGTCCGCCTCCGCGGCATACCGGTGGCTGGTCGACGTGGCGGTCCGGCGGACGCCCGGCATGCGGTGCGCAGGGTCCGCTCGCCGGCGCTCCCTCATCTGCAGCCCGCTCATCTGCTGCCCGCCAGTTCGATGACCGGGTCGGCCGCGGCCAGGACGCCGGGGCGGTGCGAGACCAGGACCACCGACGTCGGCGCCTGCCCGTAGCCGCGCCTGGTCCAGTGGCGCAGCCGGGCGAGCAGCAGCGCCTCGGTGTCGACGTCGATCGCCGACGTGGCGTCGTCGAGCAGCAGCACCGCGGGCTCGCGCAGCAGGGCACGGGCCACGGCCACCCGCTGCCGCTGGCCACCGGAGAGCATGCTGCCGCGCTCCCCGACGGGGGTGTCCAGCCCGTACGGCAGTGACGCGACGAACGTGTCGAGCACCGCGACGTAGCAGGCGGCGTGCAGCAGCTGGTCGGGCAGGTCGTCGCGGCCGAGCCTGAGGTTGTCGGCGAGGGTGCCCGAGACGAGCAGCGGCCGCTGGGGCACCAGCGTGATGCGGTCGCGCACGTCCGCGATCGGCGCGTCGCGCAGGTCGACGCCCCCGAAGGTCACCTGGCCGGCGTTCGGGTCCTTCAGCCGCGCGAGCAGCCGCAGCAGCTCGGTCTTGCCCGAGCCGATCGGCCCGGTGATCGCGACGATCTCGCCGGCGCCGACCGCGAAGTCGAACGGCCCGACGACGTGGTCCTCCCTGCGGGTGGTGACGCCGCGTGCGACCAGGTCGCCGGACGCGGGCAGCGGCGTCGGGGCGAAGTTGACGCGCAGCGACGGCCGGAGCCGCAGCAGCTCGGCGACCCGGCCGGCCGCGAGCCGCGCCTGGCTCAGCTGGGTCGTGCGGACCGTGAGGGTGCCCGTCCAGGTGGCGAGCATCGTCATCCACGCGGTGAACGCCACCAGCTCGCCGATGCTGGCCCGGCCGGCGAGCACGGCGATGCCCGCGATGCCGACGCCGACGCCGGTGCCGAGCAGCGGCAGGAAGTCGGGCAGGCTGGTCCAGATCGCGGTGATCCGGCTGGACCTGAGGACGTGCGCGGACAGCTCCGCGCTCTTGTGCCGGTGGCGCTCGGCGAGCACGGTCTCGCCGCCGATGCCGCGTATCGCGGAGGTGGCGGTGAGCACGTCCTCGACCGCCTCCGTGCACTCACCCTGCGCGGCCGCGATCGCCTGGTTGACCGGGCCGATGCGGCGCCGGTGCGCCACCCGCAGCAGTGCCAGCAGCGGCACGATCGCCACCACCACGACCATGAGCAGCGGGTCGATGACGGCCATGCCGACGAGGATCGCGACGAAGCCGAGCGACCCCGTGACGAACGAGGCCAGCCCGTGGACCCAGGTCTTGATCAGGTCGAGGTCGCGGATGCCGCGGCTGGCGAGGTCGCCGTGCCCGAACCGTTCGACCGACCCGCTGTCGAGGGTCAGCAGGTGCCGGGTGATCCGCATCCGCAGCCGGTCGGCGGACTCGTCCGAAGCTATGCGCGACCACCAGCGCATCCCGCACTCGCCGACCACCAGCACGACGCCGAGCATCGCGACGCCGACCGCCCACGCGACCGCGGTGGAGACCCGGCCGACCGCGACGCCGTCGTCGATCCCGTGCGCGAGGCACCACGGGATCGCGACGCTGCCCGCCTGGAACAGTAGGCCGAAGAGCGACGCGACGAGGACGCCGGTGCGGGAGAACTGCAGACACTGCTCGAGCAGCGAGCGTTCGTTGATCCGGCGTGCGGGGTCGTCGTGCGGGTCGGAGCGGCGGGTGAAGGCCGCGACCGAGGAGAGGAACGTGCTGGCCGTTCCCGGCTCGTCCGATCTGACGTTCACGCCCCTGGTCGTCCTTCCGTGGACGCGTCGTCGCCGACGCGTTCTCGCGCACGGGTCATCCGCTACGGCGGGGAGATGTCGTTGCGGCGGGGCCCGGGGCGAACGGCCCGAGCCGCTGCGCCGCCCGGGCCCCTGCCCGTCGTCGCCGCTCGGTTCCGTGTCCCGCGGGGCTGACGCGTACGGTAGCAAAGGATCCCTCACGGAGCGCAATCGACCGGCTGTGGACGAGAACTGGACACTGCGTCGAACGCGTGTTCGAATGGGGGCATGCGTTGGGAATCACTGCGTACGACGGCCGCCGGCACGGCCGCGCTTCCGCTCGAGCTGCCCGAGACGGCGCCCCAGGGCACGGGCCGGGCCGGGCTCGCGGTCGCCGGGCCCGCGCCCGTGACCGGCGGCGACGACGAACCGGTAGCGATCGAGATCAGGGCGAAGTCGATCATCAACCGGGTGCCCGCGGCCTCGCACATGCCGTTCGACTGGACCATCAACCCCTATCGCGGCTGCAGCCACGCCTGTGTCTACTGCCTCGCCGGTGACACCCCGATCCTGATGGCCGACGGGCACACCAAGCCGCTGGCCGAGGTGCGCGAGGGCGACCGCGTGTACGGCACCGAGCGTGCCGAGGGCCGGCGCCGGTACACGGTCACCGAGGTGCTCGCGCACTGGCGGACGGTGAAGCCGGCGTACGAGGTCGAGCTGGCCGACGGCACCACGATCGTCGCCAGCGGCGACCACCGGTTCCTCACCGAGCGCGGTTGGAAGCACGTCACCGGCTCCGGGCCCGAGGGCGGGCGCAGGGCGCACCTCACCACGGTCAACGAGCTGTTCGGCGTCGGCCAGCTGCCGCCACCGCCGGTCCAGACCCGCGACTACCGGCACGGCTACCTCGCCGCGTCACTGCGCGGGGGCGGGCGCTCGGCGCCGGGTGCCGCGCTCGAGCTGGGCCCGCTCGCCCGCACCAGGCAGTACCTGGACGAGCTCAGGTACACGGCGGAGAGCGACCGGCAGGCGGCGGTCGGTGCACCCGCGTGGGTCTCGCGAGCCGTCGAGGAGACCGCGTACTCCGGGCCTGAGGAGCTGGTCACGCCGGTGTCCGTGCCGACCCCTGGCCACGGCTCGGACGAGTGGTGCAAGGGCTTCCTCGCCGGGATCTTCGACGCCGAGGGCAGCTTCGCCGGCGGCACGCTGCGGATCGGCGTCAACGACCCCGACGTCGTCGCGCACGTCACGTCCTCGCTCGCCCGGTTCGGGTTCCGGTACGCCGTCGACCTCGGCGCCCAGGCCGACGGCATCCGCTACGCGTGGGTGTCCGGCGGGCTCCGCGAGGGCGTCCGCTTCCTGCACACGGTCGACCCGGCCAGCGCGGCGAAGCGCAGCCTGCTCGGCCTGCCGGTCGGGGGCGGGCCGGGGCTGCGCGTGGTCGCGGTGCGTTCCACCGGGCTGGAGCTGCCGATGTACGACATCACCACCGGCACCGGCGACTTCGTCGCCAACGGCGTGGTCAGTCACAACTGCTTCGCCCGCAACACGCACACCTACCTCGACCTCGACGCGGGCAACGACTTCAACACGAAGATCGTGGTGAAGGTGAACGCCGGCGAGCTCGCCCGGCGCGAGCTGGCGAGCCCGCGGTGGCGGGGCGAGTCGATCGCCATGGGCACCAACACCGACCCGTACCAACGGGCCGAGGGCCGCTACCGCCTGATGCGGCAGATCATCGCCGCGCTGCGCGACCACGCCAACCCGTTCTCCATCCTCACCAAGGGCACGCTGATCCTGCGCGACCTCGACCTGCTCACCGAGGCGGCGAAGGTCACCCGCGTCTCGGTGGCGGTCTCGGTCGGCTCGACCGACGATCAGCTGTGGCGGTCGGTGGAGCCGGGCACGCCGTCGCCGGCCCGGCGCCTCGACGTCGTCCGCCGGTTCGCCGACGCGGGCATCGGCTGTTCGGTGCTGATGGCGCCGGTGCTGCCGGGGCTCAGCGACTCCGACGAGCAGATCGACACGACGGTCCGCGCGATCGCGGCGGCGGGGGCGAGCAGCGTGACCCCGCTCGCACTGCACCTCCGGCCCGGCGCGCGGGAGTGGTACCGCGGCTGGCTCGGCCGCGAGCACCCGCATCTGGCGCCGATGTACGACGGGATGTACCGCAACGGCTCGTACGCGCCGAAGGCGTACCAGCGCAGCCTGACCGCACGGGTCCGCGCGGCCGCCGAGCGCCACGGGCTGACGAAGGACCGGCCCGGTGCCTTCCGTCGTGTCGAGCCGCGCGAGGACCCGCCAGAGCCGCCCGCCCGCCAACCCTCGCTGTTCTCATGATCGCGAAGACTCTCGTGCGCTGTAGGCACCCGGAACCTCCGGGCTCACCGGAGCCGGTGCCGGCGCGGGCGCAGTGCGGACACAGGTCGCCACGAGCAGCGGCACCGCGAGCAGCAGCGCCATGCCGGGCACCACGATGCCGGTGTCGTTCACGAGGAAGCCGATGACGCCGGTAACCACGACGCCGGCCAGCGTCGGCCGCAGCAGGTCGGTGCGCTCGAACGCGCGGGCGAGCCCGGCGAGCCGCAACCGGTCCGGTCGCCAGACCGCGGCCGTCGCGACAGCGAACGCGACCACGACGAACGGGCCGGCCACCGGGAACAGCAGCGTCGCGAGCGACGCCTCGGCCTTGCGCGCGACGATGTCGCCGGCGTCACCTGCGAGCACCCGGCCGACGAAGTCGCCGAGGTGGGTACGTCTGTCCTCGGGGCGCAGCCAGTCGGCGACGGCGATCCCGGTGACGGTGACCACGGCGGTCACGGCGGCCGTCCCGAGCCGGGCGGCGGTCACCCGGCGACCGGCCGCCGCCAGTGCGAGCAGGGCGAGACCGGGCACCAGCGCGAGGACACCACCGAAGTCGGCACCGAAGGCCGGCCAGCCGTCCACCGCCACCGCGACGGCGCCGATCGCCGCGACGGCGAGCGCCGCGTAACCCCTGCGGCCCCGCGCGCGCAACGCCGCGGCGACGGCTCCCGCGAGCAGCAGCGTGCTGGTCGCGTAGACGGCGAAGGTGGCGTTGTTGAACCCGTAGAAGCGGCCGCTCACCGCGGGGCCGGACACGAGCAGGCTGCCGTACTGCAGCGGGGTCCCGGAGATCCCGTCCGCGGTCAGCACCGCCCAGGTCACGCCGGCGACCGCGGCCGGGATGCCCCAAGGGCGGCTGCCGGCGACCAGCACGCAGAAACCGGCCAGCGCGACGGCCAGGACCAGGCCGCAGGAGGCGAGCGCGAGTCCGGGTATCCGGTAGGTCCACCAGTCGGTCGGTGCGGTGAGGTACGTCGCCGCCGGTGCGCACGCGGCGGCGAGCGCCGTCCCGGTCATCACCTGGTCGACACGGCGCACCCGGCCGGGGCGTCGGGCCCGGCGGCGGACGAGCGCGCCGACGGCGTACGCCAGCAGTTGGCCGCCGACGAGCGCGCCGCCGAACCACGGCACGATCGACGGCACCACGCTGCCCAGTGCGGCGAGGTCCTCGCGGTTCTCGACGGTGCCGGCGGTGTCGGTCCGGCGGGGTGCGTCCAACCGGATCGGCTTGCCGTCGGTGCCG
>DASUWX010000032.1:0-42674 GCA_036378185.1 Streptosporangiales bacterium
GCACGATGGTCGATGCGCTGGAAGCCGGCGTTGAACGCGTTCTCCATCACCTTCGCGGACCGCTTCCCGGCCGCGGAGACCTACTAACCGAACACGCCGGAAACACCGTTAGCGAGATAGACCCCCCACCCGCGGTTCATGGGTTCAGGCCATTGGTTGTTTCCGCCGGTGGCCAGCCGATCGCCCGGTGGGCTGGTAGCGCTTGGTGGGTCCAGGACGAGTCTTCAGAGGTGTTGGCCGGCGGGGGCGTTGATGACTCGGATGTGCAGGTCCTGGACGAGGACGCGGGTTCGGCCGATGCCGACCGAGTAGAGCCGCCCGGCATGGCGGAGGGTGATATTGCCGCTGGCATCGACGCGGTCGACCCGGACTCGGTCGTGGGTATCGGTGGTGCGATCGCTGGGTGGCCTGGTGCAGTATGGCTCGGTACGGGCGCTGCTGACACGGTGCGGACTTGTGGTGCTTGCCGGCGTGGATCGTTGACCGGCGGTATTCGCAGCGAGGGGCGGGATCCAGGCGCCGGGCTTGATTGAGACGCCCGCGTTCGCCGTGCGCCTCGACGGCGTGAGGGAGCGTCGGTCACCAACACCGGCACGTACTCGTTCGTGACGTCCTCATGGCCAAGGAACGGACCGTTGACCGCCCTATTCGCGGCGTCCAGACCCATGAGGTCGGCGCGGCTCAAGTGGGCACGCGAACATCAGAAGGGGCAGGGACGGTGCCTCACGCCAGGCTTTCCGCGATGAAGGCGCTGGTGAGGTCTTCGATGCGACGGCGAGTGGCCTCGGGGGCGTCCCGCAGGGGCCCTTGCCCCGTCAGCACAGCCAGCCCGTGCACCGTGGCCCAGACGGGGTACTCGATGCCGTCGCGGCGTCGCGGGTCCAGGATGCCGGCGTCGACCAGTTCGTCGAGCGCGGCGCGCAGATGGCCCAGCGGGGTGCGCTCGGGGCCGGGCTCGTCGTCCGGCGCGTCGTACGCGTGCTCCCGTGGCAGGGCGAAGGCGGTGGCGAACAGGCCTGGCTCCTCGCGGGCGAACTGCAGGTAGGCCACGCCGATCGCGTGGAACCGGTTCCGGGCCGCGGCGGGATCGCCGTGCCGCCCGGACACCCGTGCGACGCCGTCGGCCATGCGGGCAGCGAGCTCGCGCAATGCCGCGGCGCAAACCGCGGCGAGCAGCTCGTCACGGTCGGCGAAGTGCCGGTAGGCCGCGTTGGGCACCACACCCACCGTGCGCGTCGCCTCCCGGAGCACCACGGCCTCCGGACCGCCGGTGCGGGCGAGTTCGAGTCCGGCCGCGACGAGGCCGTCGCGGACGGCGCCGCGCGGACGGCGCCGTCGCGCCTGCCGCGTCTGAGCTGCCGACCGGGTAGCTCCCATGCCCGAACGGTATCAAAAGTGGACACCGTCCACTGACTTCGGTACGGTGGACACCGTCCACTATTGTGTGGACGCCGTCCACATGCAGGAGCTCCCCACCATGACGAAGATGGTCCCTCTGCTCGAGCACAACGAGCGGTTCGCAGCCGCCTACACCCCCGCCCCCTTTGCTCCGCCCACGGCCCCAGTGGTAGTCGTCACCTGTCTCGACCACCGGATCGACCCCGCGCTCGTCTTCGGGCTCCAGCCCGGCGACGCACCGGTGATCCGCAACGCAGGCGGACGCGTCACCGCTGCGGTCATCGGCGACATCGCCTATCTCGCATTCCTCGCCGGGCAGCTCGTCGGCGACCAGGGCACTGAGGACGGGCTCTTCGAAGTCGCGGTGGTCCACCACACCCAGTGCGGTATGAGCTTCCTCGCCGACCCCGGCTTCCGGCACAGGGCCGCCGAGGCGACCGGCCTGGCCGTGTCGGCGCTGGAAGCCTCCGCCGTCGCCGACCCGCACGTCACCGTCGAGGCCGACGTGGAGCGACTGCTCGACTCACCCCTGCTCTCACCGGAGGTGAGCGTCTCCGGGCACGTGTACGACATCGCCACCGGACGGGTCAGGACACTGCTCGGCGCCCGACGCCCCCAGCTCGCCGGCAACGACTAGCGCGGCGGATCTCAGCGATGCGAGCCAAACCCATGATCCTGGTCGCGCTGTTGCTGGCAGCGTTCCTGGTCAACCTGGACACGACACTGGTGAACGTGGCGCTGCCGGAGATGGTGCGCCAGCTGCATGCCACCACGACGCAGCTGCAGTGGGTGGTCGACTCCTACAACCTGGTCTTCGCCGCGCTGCTGCTGGCCTTCGGCAGCCTGTCCGACCGGTTCGGCCGCAAGGGCATGCTGCTGGCCGGGCTTGCCGTGGTGGGGGTCACCACTCTGGCCGGCGGCTTCACCACCAGCCCCGCGCAGCTCATCGCGGCCAGGTCGGTGATGGGGCTGGGCGCGGCCATGACGTTCCCGGCGACGCTCTCCCTCATCTCCAACGTCTTCAGCGAGCGCACGGAACGGGCCCGTGCCATCGGCCTGTGGGGCGCGACCGGCGGCGTGGCCATCGCGACGGGGCCGATCGTGGGAGGCTGGCTGCTGCAGCACTTCAGCTGGGCCAGCGTTTTCATCGCCATGGCACCGGTGGCTGCCGTCGCCCTGGTCCTGGCGGCGCTCGCCGTTCCCGGCTCGAAGGATGCGGGCGCGGGCGCGGTGGCTCCGGACATCCCCGGCCTGCTGCTGTCGTCAGCGGCCATGGCCCTGCTGGTGTTCACCATCATCGAGGCACCCGCCCACGGGTGGACGGCCGCGCGCACCCTGGTGAGCTTCGCGGTCTCGGCGGTGCTGCTGACCGCATTCGTCATGCGCGAGCGCCGTGCCGCTCACCCGATGCTCGACGTGCGGATGTTCCGCAACCTCAGGTTCAGCGCGGCGAGCGGCGCGGTGACAGTCTCGTTCTTCACCCTGTTCGGCTTCATCTTCTTGATGACCCAGTACTTCCAGTTCGTCCGTGGCTATGGCCCGCTGTCCACCGGGGTCCGCCTGCTCCCGGTTGCGCTGGCGGTCGGCGCCGGGTCCGTCGCCGGGACCCAACTGGCGGTGCGGGTCGGGACCAAGGTCATCGTCACCGCCGGCCTGGTTGCGATGGCGGGGTTCTACGGCTGGGTCGCGGCGACCACCAGCGCCACGCTCTCCTATGGGCTCATCGCGGCGCAGATGATCCTGTACGGGCTCGGCATGGGCCTGACCTCGGCACCCGCCACCGAATCCGTAATGGGCGCGATCGCCCGGGCGAAGGCGGGTGTGGGCTCGGCCGTCAACGAGTCGACCCGGCTGGTCGGCGGCACGCTCGGCGTGGCCGTGATCGGCAGTGTGTACGCGTCGGTCTACGGATCACGCCTCACCGCCACCATCCCGGCGGCCGTGCCCGGCAGCGTCGCGGCGATCGCACACCAGTCCGTCGGCGCCGCATACGCGGCCGCCGGCAGGATCGCCGCCCTCGGCCATCCGGCCCTGGGCCCGGCGCTACGGCACGCCGCCACCGACGCGTTCTTGCGAGGCCTGACCTTCGGCGTCCTCGTCGCCGGTGGCGTGGCCGCCGTCGGTGCTGTCCTGACCGCCCTGTTCCTGCCCGCCCAGCCGACCGGGGCGGCCGGCCCGAGAGCGGGCGAAGCCGCAAGGGCAGAAGACACGGACCAACCCGAAACCGGAACCTCCGCAACGGTCCGCAAAACCGCGGCGGACGTCCGGAGATGACGAGAGAGGAATCCCATGAACAGGAACGAGACAGAGCTGCCGCGAAAGGACAAGGCGCTGGTGAGGGCGTCGGAGTGGTTCGCCGGTGGGCAACGGGTCGGGTACGACCCGGAGTCCGCTCGCGTCCTGACCGGGCGTGAGGCAGCCGCGGCCCCGGGCGCGCTACGGGTCTTCGAGCGGGTGGCGGGTGCCGGGCACGACGCGGACGCCGTGTGGCTGACGATGCTGCCCGGGTTCCCCGACGGCTCGTACGGCTGGGCACAGGTGGACGCTCTGCTCGGCGAGCACCTCGGGCCGCGGCTGTACGTGGAGCCGGTGGGGCAGGGTGACTCGGACAAGCCAAGGGACTACGGGTACTCCACCATGGAGCGCGCCGACCTGGTGGAGGCGCTGTGGCGGCATCACGGCGTGCGGGCCACCGTCGTGGTCACGTTCGACTACACCTCGCTCGCGCTGCTCGAACTGCTGCGTCGCCGGCTGGAGCAGTCCGCATCCGGCTCCGAGCCGCTGATCACGGCCGTGTTCATGATCAACGGCGGCCTGTTCGCCGACTGCCACACCCACCCGTGGCAGGGCACACCGCTGCTGCGCAGCCCGCTGGGCGCGCTCGGCATGCGCGGGTGGCAGCGCTCGCCCCGCGCGTTCGCCGTATCCATGATGCGGGCGCGCATGTACTCGGCCGGGTATCACCCTGCCCCCGACGAGCTCACCGAGCTCTGGTCGGCGATCACCCGGCGGGACGGCGCCGCGTTCGCGCACAACGCCGCGGGCTTCGTCGCAGAGCACCGGCGACACGCGCGGCGCTGGGACCTCGCCGAGATCGCGGCCGGCCTGGACGGCACGGTCGCCCTCTACGTCGCCGGCAGCGAGGAAGACCCCTACGAGCACCGGCAGATCCAGGCCACCCGGCAGCGCGTGCCGCAGGCCGAGGTCCTGACGTTCCCGGGCGGTCACCTGGTCACCAGTGAGCATCCGGACCTGCTCGCGGCAACCATCCAGGACATCGCCGAACGCCACGGCGTCGGCACCCCGCTCACCTCCGGCCGCTGACACCCGGCCCGGTGCCGGCGGATGGCGTCAGCTCGAGTGCGTGCGCTCCCCCGCGTCACCCAGCCCTCAGCGATACCGGAAACCGTCGAGGAAGCGGCGGAAGACGCCGCCCTCGCGGCGCAACGGCTCGGCCGGCGGCGGCGCGGTAGCACGTTGCCGGGCCACGGGCTGGTCGTAGTCGGTACGTGCGATGGCGTCGACGACCTGCTGCTCGTCGAAGTCCTCGGATCCCTCGATCACGGGTACATACCCGACGAGCATCCCGTCCCGCATCACCTGAGCCTCGAGGCCGGCCGTACCGTCGGTGTCCCAGAACGCCTCCCGCCCCCAGGACAGCGAGACGCGCACTCCGAACTGGCTCACCGACGAGCTGCCCGTTGCCAGGTGGGCGTTGACGCCACGGTCGCGAAGCGCGTCGACGACGCGCCGTGCCCGGTTCTCGTCCATCTCCTCACGATAACGCGGCCGTCGACGACTTCTCCGGACTGCGAGGCTGGGCCCGATCCCCCTGTGGACGAACGAGGATGCAGGCATCCCGGCGCGGCTACGTTGCCGGCATGGGAAATCGCGCCAACTACGTATTGGTCGCCGACGGCGACTGGACGCTCCACTACTCGCACTGGGGTGCGGTCGGGCTGGAGTTCGACCTGTTGCCCGGCCCTGCCGCGGCGACCAGGTACATACGCGCACAGGAGGTCGTGCCGCCGGACCGGAGCGGCTGGCTGAACGACCTCTGGTGCGAGGGAGGCGCACTGCTCGATCTCGACCGGCACGTCGGGCTCGTCTTCTGGCTGCGCTCCGACCCCGCCGAACGTGCCGCCGCGCTCGCGGTGCTGGGCCGCACCTGGCCGGGCCGGCGGGTCGACTGGGCGTACGGCGGCCTCGCGGACCTGGCCGAGTACGTCGGCGTCGACCCCGAGACGGTGCGGTGCCGGCACGAACCGATAGCGCCGCAGGCGAGCGAGACCGGCCAGGTGACCTGCCTCGTCACCGTCACCGACCCGGCCGGCACCCGCGGGTACGGCCTCGTCGGCACGGGCATCGAGGACATCGCCCGGCTCGGCCCAGGTGTCCGCACGCAGTTGCCCGACGACGCCCTGCTGGACGCCTGCCCGACGACGCCGATGCGCGGATGCCATCTCGACTACACCACCCGGCGTGCCGGCGCGTGGACGACCGAAGCATGCGTCGAGCCGATCGAGCGCGCATGCGCCGACTGGGCCGGCTGGCGATGGGAGTGGTGGGAAGACGACTACGAACGGCACGTCGCGCGGGTGGGTGACGCCGTGTCGATACCACCACTCGACCTGACCTGGGCGCTGTACACGTTGCCCGCGAGGCTGGACCGGCATCGCGCGAACGACCCGGTGGCGAACGCGCGCATGGTCCTCGCTCAGCTGGCACAGTACGGCGACTCGAGGCCGGCGCATCGGTGTTCCAGCACCAGCAGGTGGGCATGACCGACGACGAGTACCGCGCCGTCATGGCGGTCGTCGACGACCTCAGCTCACGCCGCTGACACACGCTCGACAACGGCTGTCCCCGATACTGGTGACATGAACTCGTTCACCGGAGGCTCGCACGCCGTGTACACCGCCGCCGAGCGCAGCCAGTTCGAGGCGTTCGTCGAGGACTATCGGCGGACGCTGAACGAAAGCCTCGACGGACTCACCGAGGACGAGGCGCGCCGCAGCCTGGTCCCGTCACGCACCACGCTGCTCGGGCTGGTCAAGCACGCCACCTACGTCGAACGGGTCTGGTTCGTCGAAGCCGTCAGCGGCACGCCACGTGAGCAGCTCGGCCTCCCGACCAAATCCGGCGACTCATTCCTCCTCACCGAGGACGACACGATCGAGCGCGTCAGGCAAGCCCATCGCGAGGCATGCGTCGCGTCCAGGCGCGCGGCCTCCGCCCTGTCGCTGGACGACGTGGTCACCGGGCACCAGTTCGGCCCGATCTCGATGCGCTGGATCTACCTGCATCTCCTCCGGGAACTCGCCCAACACAGCGGTCACGCAGACATCCTGCGAGAACAGATCCTGCGGCAACGCGAAGCCGGCATCGACTGAGCTACCGGCCGTCGGAGCTCGATACCGGGCACGGGCCGCACAGGTCGGAGTGCAAGGAAGCACGCGAGGGAGAGGGGACGGGCGGAGGTGCAGGCGGCAGAGGCCTCGCGTGCAGTCGCTGCGGCCACGTCGATCGCCACGTCGCTCGACCTGACGGTCGACGACGCGATCGTCCTTCATGACTCGAACAAGCTCACCCTGCGCCTGCTGCCGTGTGACGTCCTGGCCCGGGTCGCACCCGTGGCGCAACAGGTCGCACGGTTCGAAGTCGAGCTCGGTCGACGGCTCACCGGGTCCGGGGGTCCTGTGGCCGCTCTCGAGCCTCGCGTGGAGCCGCGCGTCCACGAGCGTGACGGCTTCGTGGTGACGCTGTGGACCTACTACGAACCTGCGATGTCCCGGGAGGTGTCCCCGGCCGAGTACGCCGATGCCCTCGCGCGCTTGCACGGGGCCATGCGCCAGCTGGACGTGCCCACGCCGCATTTCACGGACCGGGTCGAGCAGGCTCAGCGGCTCGTGGCCAGCCGCGACCGCACTCCCGCACTCGCAGAGGCGGACCGGGAACTGCTCGGCGACACGTTGCGAACCCTGAGACGTGCGATCGGCGAGCGCGGCGGCGAAGAGCAGCTCCTGCACGGCGAGCCGCACCCGGGCAACCTGCTCGACACGAAGAACGGGCTGCTGTTCATCGACCTGGAGACGTGCTGCCGCGGGCCCGTCGAATTCGACCTCGCCCACGCACCGGAGGAAGTCGGCGAGCACTATCCGGGCGTCGATCAGGACCTGCTACGCCGGTGCCGGCTCCTCGTGCTCGCGATGATCACCACATGGCGCTGGGATCGAGGTGACCAGTTCCCTAACGGCCGCCGGCTCGGGACGGAGTGGCTCGGCCAGATCCGGGCCGCCGTCGATCGCGACGGGCTGGATACGTACAGCTGAGGTCCGGCCGGCCGTCGCGGCGCCGCGAGGCAGCGTGTGCGGCTCACGGAACCGGCGTCGCCTCGCCCAGGACCCAGCCGCTGCCGATGCGTCGGACCTCGGCCTGCCAGCCCAGTTCCGCGAGACGCTCGGTGAGCGGCTGCGGGTCGAGAAACGCCTTGATCACACGGTGGGTGGAGCCATCCCGCAGTCGACGCCGCACCACCTGCTCGGCGATCCACGACTCCCTGACGGCGTTGGAGACGTGCTCATCGACGAACACGACTCGGCCGTGCTCGGCGAGGGCATCGCGGAGACGGGCCCAGAAGGCATCGAAGCGAGATGCCGGGACGTGGGAGAGCCAGAAGCCGAAGAAGATCACGTCGTAGGTGCCCGGGGCGCGCCAATCGAACAGGTCGGCGCAGACGAACGTCGCCTGCGGGGCCCGGTCCCGAGCGATCCCGATCATCTCCGGTGCCGCGTCGACAGCGGTGACGCTGTCCGCCCGGGTCACCAACCGCTGGGTCCAGACCCCGGTGCCACAGGCCAATTCGAGCAGCCTGGCTACGGGCGGGACGCGCGCCAGCACCTCGGCGATGAGTCCCTGTGCCTCCGGCGACCCGTAGAGGCCGGAATCGTATTCCGGGGCGCGGGCACGGTAGTAACCGATCTGCTCGGCTTCGAGGTCTTCAGCCACAGGCCGATCATTCCGCATGACCGATGCGCCACAGACGCGGCCGGGAGGGCCGCGCTGCGGGCGACCTGGACCGCGCCGGCGACCGAGCGCTCTCTGGAGCCCGGCGGCCAAGCTGCTCTTCCCGGACGACCGCAAGCCGATCCCGGCACGTACCGGCAGCTCTGCGTGCGCATGTCCGGCTGGTCGATGTCCATCGACCTCGATCCCACGCCCGCCCAGCTGGAGATGGAGGTGCCAGGCGACCGTGGTCTTGCCCACACCGGGAGGACCGCACAGCCAGAGGGCGAGGATCCCCGCCGCAGGCCCGGGCTCGCGACGAACGCGAGCTCCGTCAGGCCGAGGGCAGCTCGAGCCGGCCGAGATGACGGGCCAGGAACGCGTCGTCGACCCCGTGCCAGCGGATGGTGCGGTGGTCGCCCGGGTTCGCGTGCAACGTCTTCTCCGTCGAGCCGAACGCGTCGAACAGCGCGAGCGCGGCCTGACGGTCGACGTGCTCGTCGTCCCACGGGAGCAGGAACTGGACCGGTACGGTGATCCGTCTCGCGGCCTGGATCAGGTCCTCGTGGGGGAAGAACCCGCCGCCGAAGATCGCGGCGGTGATTCTGGGCTCGACGGCGGTCAGCGGTATCCCGATCGCGGTGCCCAGCGTGATGCCGCCGCCGTAGCCGACCGGTGCGTCGGCCCCGAACTCCGGCAGTTCAAGGAGGGCGTCGATGGTCGCCTGCCATTCCGGTACGGCGCGCTCCGCCAGGGAGGTTGCGTAGCCGATGGAGAGCGACCTGAAGCGTTCGTCGTCGCCCGCCGCCACGGCTTCCCCGAGGTCGGCACGGAGCCGCTCGTCCTCGGGCGTACGCGGCCGGTCGCCGTGTCCCGGCGCGTCGATCGCGGCGACGGTGAACCCGTGAGCGGTCGCGGTGCGGTGGGCACGGGCCACCAGCCCACGGGTCTTCTTGTGCAGGCCACCGCCGTGGCCCATCAGGACGAGGCCCGTGTGTCCGGAGCCGGATGCGGGCGACCACAGCACGCCGGTGATCTCGCCCAGAGTGAAGTCGCGCTCGACGATGCCGTTCGAGGATGTCTGCGCGGTGAAACGCAAGGATGGCATGAGCTGCCGCCTTTCGGGAGGACCTTCTCGGGACGCTCCCGGCGACGGCTACGTCAGTCGCCCGACCGTGACGAAGGGGGGAGCACCCACCCGCGTACTGCGTTCATGGGTCCCACCTCCTCGGGCCGTGCCGCGGTCTCCCGCACGGTACCAACCCGAACGCGGTCCAAGCCAACCGTTTTCCGCGCTGACTACGAGGCTCGGGACGCGTGCCGCTCGTCGCGGTTCGCGTACCGGTACAACGCCTCCGCCGACCGGCGGACGTGCAGGCGGACGTGCCGCTCCGCCGCGGCGGCGTCGCCGGAACGGATCGCACCGGCGATCGCCGCGTGCTCGTCGAGCGCGTCCGGCAGCCGTCCCGGCGCCTGGGCCGAGAGCTGGTTGCCCAGCCGCACCTGCGCGGTGAGGTTCTGCGCGAACGACAGCAGCCGCAGGTTGCCCGAGCCTTCCCAGATCAGCTGGTGGAACGACACGTCCAGTTCGCGGTACGCGCGCAGGTCGCCGTCCTCGACCGAGCGCCGTTGCCGGTCGAGCAGCTCCTCCAGCCGGTCGGCCACCTCTGCGCGGTTCGGCCCGGCGGCGGCACGCCGCGCCGCCATGCCGTCGACCGCCTCGCGTAGCTCGTAGATCTCCAGCAGGTCCTTGGCGTCGACCTTCGGGATGAAATAGCCGCGGTGCGGGATCGACACCAGGAACCCCTCCCTGGCGAGCGTCGCCAGCGCCGCCTTGATCGGGGTCGGGCTGAGGCCCAGGTGCTCGGCCAACGGGCGCACGGTCACCCGCGACCCGGGCGGCAGCGTGCCGTCGATGACCCTCGCCCGCACATGGTCGTACGCCGCCTGGAGGAACGTCGAACGTGGAACGGTCAAGGGCGGCCCTCGAATGGACGGGAGGTCGGACGTAGTTCGAGTATGCGACACGCCTCGGCCGCCGGGTGGCGTGTCATCGGCAGGTGGTGATGCCTTTGCCAGGTCGCCACCTGGTCGGTGGCATTGGGTGACGTCAGGTCGCCGCTCGCACCGGACGGGATCACCCACAGGGACCGGGACAGGTCGGCGAGGTCGAGCACCTGCCGGTAGACGGCGGTGTTGGTGACCGGGAACGCCGCCCGGCGCCCCCACGGATACGAGGCGTTCTGCACGGTCTCGCTGTCGCCTCCCACGCCGGCGTCGATCCGGCCGCGATACGCCTCGCGCAGTGCCGGCACGGTGTGCACGCCGGTGAGCCGGTGCAGTTCGTCCCACCGCCACCGCCGCGGGTCCGGACCGGCGGCGTGCACGGCGTCCTGCCACGCGTCGCGCAGCACGCGAGCCAGGAGCACGTCGTCGATCGCGTCCGCGGGCCACGCCTCACCCGGCCCGGTCGGCCAGGTGAGCCTGGCGAACCACCGCCGGGCCAGCACCGCCGCGGCGGGCATCGGACCCCGCAGCAGGAACGCCACGGTGGACGGCCCCAGCCGTTCGCCGAGCAGGGCCTCCGCGAGACAGCGCCGGAAGCACGCGTACAGCAACGGCGTGCCGCTCGCTCCGTCGAGGCGCCCGTCGAGACCGGCGAGCACCTGCCTCGACCGCTCCGCGTCGCCGTCGTACGGACCTCGCCGGCCCATGACCTCGCCCCACCGCCGGGCCGGGATCGAGGTGACGTCGCCCTGGTAGCCGGCGAGCTCGGCCACGCCGTGCACGTCGCGCGCGTCGAGCAGCTCGTGGATGCGCTCGACCCGGTAGAAGTCGTTGACGGTGTAGCCGACGCCGATCTCCGCGGACGGTTCGACGACGCAGTTGTTGGCGCTGGCGATCACGCCGCCCGGCGGGTTCTCCTGACGCGGCATCGACGCGAACGGGTACACGCCCGACCACGCCGACTCCCGCTGCCATCCCGGCAGCGGCACCTGGTGCAGCGCGGGCCGCGCGCGCCGCGGCAGCTCACCGCGGAGCAGGTAGCCGATGTTGCCCGACGTGTCGGCCGCGAGCAGGTTGTTCATCGGGTCGACCCAGCCGTCCTGGGCGTCGAGCAGCTCGCCGACGGTGCGCGCGGCGAGCATCCGGCGCATCACGCCGAACTGCCGGCACGGCCGCGCCGTCGCAGTCCACCGCAGGCTCAGCGCGACGCCGTCGCGCGGGTCGCCGTGGACGACGGGCCCGTTCGGCGTCCGGTAGCAGGTGAGCGTCTCCGCGCCGCCGCCGCGCACGTCGATCGTCTCGACGGACGTCTCCGCGGGCACCCACCCGTCCGGAGTCGACACCTCGACGCCGTCACCGGCGGCGCGGAACCGTTCGACGAGGACGTCCTGCGCGTCCGCGGCCGCGTTGGTGATGGCCCAGCCGACGTGCCCGTTGTGGCCGAAGTGCGGAAACCCTGGGATGCCCGGGAAGGTGCCGCCGGAGACCGCGGCACCGGGATAGCTCAGGTGCGCCTGCCAGTAGACGTTCGGTACGTCCAGGGCCCGGTGCGAGTCGTTGCACAGCACCGGCGCGCCGGTGGTCGTGCGGGATCCCGCGACGGCCCACGCGTTCGATCCCGCCTCGACCTCGGCCAGGAAGCCCAGGTGCTCGGCGGACGACTCTACGTCCGCGCGGGCGGCGGCGAGCAGCGCACGCACCTCCGCGGTCGGCGCACCGATCCGCTCGCCGGCGGGCACGCTCACCCGCATGCCGGGCAGCGGGCCGGGATCGAGCCAGTCGAACGCGTCGGTGCCCTCGCTCGCGAGCACGACGGCGCGGGCGAGCTTGTGCTGCCACGCGCCCATCAGGACGTGCCGGACCTTGAACGCGGCGACCGAGTGCCACACCTGCCACGGCTCCCAGTCCAGGCCGCACGCCTCGTGCTCCGGTGAGGTGCCGCGCGTCTCGACGCACGCCTCGACGCCCGCGGCGTACGTGGTGAACGCGGCACGGGTGGCGTCGTCCATCGCGGCGACGTCGGCGCGGGCCGCACCCGGGAGATCCAGCCGCCTGGCGAGCCGGTCGGCGGGCAACGCCTCCGCGCCCACGACCTCCGCCCAGCGGCCGCAGGCCCGGCGGCGGTCGTACTCGAGCTGCCACAACCGGTCCTCGGCCGCGGCGAAGCCGAGCCCGAACCACGCGTCGCGCTCGGTGCGGGCCTCGACGTGGGGAATGCCGTGCCCGTCCCGTCCGATCACGACGACGTCGTCGAGCCCGGTGACGTCCCGCGTCTCACGCTCGGTCACGTGTCCGCCTCCCTGGTCATCGCAGACTCGGGTCCCGCAGGTTCGGTGGACGGGTGACCGAACGGGCAGTGCATATCGTTCCCTCGCCGGCGCTCGCTCACTGCGCCCTCCTGACGTCGGCGTCCTCGGCGTAGTGGCACGCGGCCAGGTGCCCCGGCCGCACCTCGCGCAGCTCCGGCCGTTCCACCGCGCACCGCTCGGTGGCGAGGGGACACCGCGTGCGGAACGGGCAGCCGGTCGGCTTGCTGAGCGGGCTCGGCACCTCGCCCGCAGGGCGCACCCGGCGGTCCGCGGCGAGCTCGGGATCGGGCACCGGGATGGCGGACAGCAGGATCTGGGTGTACGGGTGCCGCGCGTCGGCGAAGAGCCCGGTGGTGGGCGCCTCCTCCACCACGTGGCCGAGGTACATGACGGCGGTGCGGTCGCACAGGTAGCGCACCACCGAGAGGTCGTGGCTGATGAACAGGTAGGTCAGGCCGAGCTCGCGCTGCAGCGACCGCAGCAGGTTGATGACCTGCGCCTGCACCGACACGTCCAGCGCCGACACCGGCTCGTCGCAGACGACGAACCGCGGCCGCAGCGCGACCGCGCGGGCGATGGCGACGCGCTGGCGCTGCCCGCCCGACAGCTGCCTCGGGTACCGGTCGGCCGACTGTGCGGGCAGGCCGACGAGATCGAGCAGGGTGGCGACCTCGGCGCGCATGTCGCGCTCCCGGTGCAGGCCGTGCACCCGGAACGGCTCGGTCAGCAGCTGCCGGACGGTCATCCGGCGGTTGAGCGACGCGTACGGGTCCTGGAAGACGACCTGGAGGTCCCGGCGCACCCGGCGCATCTCCCGCCCGGTGAGCCCGCTGATGGGCCGGCCGTCGAAGCGCACCGTGCCCGTGCTCGCCCGCTCCAGGTTGAGCAGCAGCCGGCCGAGCGTGCTCTTGCCGCAGCCGCTCTCCCCGACCAGGCCGAACGTCTGTCCGGCGGCGATGCGCAGCGCGACGCCGTCGACGGCGACGAGGTCGCGCCGGCCGGCCCGGGTGCGCACCGGGTACGTCTTCGTCAGGCCGTCCGCCTCGACCAGCGTCGCGGTCATTCCTCGGCCCCCGCGGCCTGGCGCACCGGCGGACTCCACACGACCGACGGTGACTTCACACGGGTCCTGCGTCGTGTGAAGTCACCGTCGATCACGTTGACGTGATCGACGGGACAGGGACCCAGCGTCGGGGTGGCGAGCGTCATCGGTCGGCCTCCGGTCCGTGCGGGTGCCAGCACGCGACCAGATGCCCCGGCCGCAACGGGTCCAACGGCGGCCGGGTCTCGCACCGGCCCGTCCGCCGCGGGCACCGCTCCCGAAACGGGCAGCCGCTCGGGCTCTCCCCCGGCGCCGGCACGCGGCCGGGGATGGTCGGCAGGTCGACGTCGTTCGGCGTGTCCGGGCGCGGGACGCTGCGCAGCAGGGCGTGCGTGTACGGGTGCGCCGGCCGCGCGAACAGCTCCCGCACCGGGGCGGACTCCACGACGTGCCCCGCGTACATGACGCTGACGTCGTCGGCGATCTCGGCGACCACGCCCATGTCGTGGGTGATGAAGAGCACGCCGGTGTCCTCGCCGGCGGTGAGCTCGCGGAGCAGGTCGAGGATCTGCGCCTGGATCGTGACGTCGAGCGCGGTCGTCGGCTCGTCGGCGATGAGCAGCCGGGGCCGGCAGGCGAGCGCGATCGCGATGGTGATGCGCTGCCGCAGGCCGCCGGAGAACTCGTGCGGCAGCTGCCGTGCCCGGGACGCCGGGTCGGGGATGCCGACGGCGTCGAGCAGTTCGAGCACCCGGGCGCGCCGCGCCTGCCGGCTCATGCCGGTGTGGATCTCCAGCGGCTCGGCGACCTGCCGGCCCACCGCCTGGAGCGGGTTCAGTGCGAGCATCGGGTCCTGGAACACCATCGCGACGTCGCGGCCGCGCATCTGCCTGAGCCGTCGCTCCGACGCGACGACGACGTCGGTGCCGCGGACGTCGACCCGCCCGCCGACGACGTGCGCGTCGCGCGGCAGCAGGCCCATCACGCTCAACGCGGTCAGGCTCTTGCCGCAGCCGCTCTCCCCCACCAGCGCCCTGACCCGGCCGGCCGTCAGGCGCAGGGACACCTTCGACAGCGCCAGCCGGTCGCGGCGTACGCCGAACGCGACGGAGAGGTCGTCGACGCGCAGCACGACGTCGGTGTCGGGCGCCTGCTCGGCGCGGGTCGCTGCTTCAGCCATCTGCCGGCGCTCCCAGCTCGGCGACGGCCACGCGTGGGCCGTCGGGGCAGGCGGCCGCGTGCCACGCGGCCAGCTCGGCGGCGGTACCGGTCCAGGCGCCGCTGTCCCGGATCGCCGTCAACAACGTGTCGAGCGCGTGGGCGCGGGCCGCCCGCCCGGACAGCCACGGGTGCATGGTGAGGTTCAACAGCGAACCGAACCGGCACGCGGCCGCGAGCTCGTCCGTCCACGCACCCGCGAGCTGTGCCGGTGCTGCGGGCGGGCGGGTGTCGCCGCGCCCGACGTACCGGTAGAACGGCGCGTCGTCGGTCGCCCAGTCCACGGGGATCTCCACCAGGTCGCCGACGCGGTACGGGTGGTCGTACCCCATGAGCGAGCTGTCGTAGCGGACCCCGAGCTCGGCGAGCACGTCGAACGCGGCCGGCGTCATGTCCCAGCTCGGCGACCGGAACCCGACGGGCGGCTCACCTGCGATGCCGGCCAGCGCGTCGATGCTGCGCAGCGTCAGCTCGCGGAACCTGCGGGGGTCCAGCTCGCCCGGCGGCTCGTGCAGGTCGCCGTGCAGCGCGAGCTCGTGGCCTGCCGCCGTGATCTCGGCGACGGCGCCCGGGTATCGCCGGGCGATGTAGCCGGGCACGTAGCACGTGGCACGCAGCCCGTGCGCGTCGAGCAGGCCGAGCAGCCGCGTCAACCCGCGCCGCGGGCCGAACATGCGCTGCTCCAGCTCGGCCGTGCGCGGTCCGCCGTCGGCACGTGACCGCCACAGGTGGGGCGCCTCGCCGTCGACGTCGAAGGTCACCAGCGCGGCCGCCGGGGCACCGCCGGGCCACGGGTACGGCGTCACGAGCCGACCTCCCGCGTGAGCATCGCAGCGAGAACGCCACCCGCGACGGGGACGACCACCGCAGCTGAGCGAGGAGCGGAGCGCGGGAGGGAGGCGGGGAACACAGTCACGGGACCACCCTTCCCGCGCCGTGCCTGGCGGCGTTGAACGAGCCCGCGGTGCGGCCGCCGTCCACGGTCAGCGTCGTGCCGGTGATGAACGACGCCTGCGGCGAGCACAGGAACAGCACCGCCTCCGGCGCGTCGTCGGGCCCGGAGGTGCGGCCGAGCGGGATCGACCTCGTCATCGACCCGACGTGGTCGTCGTCGAGCAGGCTGACCTCGCTGCCCGGGGCGAAGCCGGGCGCGACGGCGTTCACCCGGATGCCGTACGGGGCGAGCTCCAGCGCGCAGGAGCGGGTGAACATCGCGAGCGCCGCCTTGCTCGTGGAGTACGGGCCGCCACCCGGTTGGGTGGAGACGGCCGCGCCGGACGACATGTTCACGACGCTGCCGCGCACTCCGTGCTCGATCATCTGCCGTGCCAGCGCCTGGGTCAGCTGGAACGGCGCGAGCAGGTTGACCGCGAGGATGCGCTCGAAGTGGTCGCGCGTCATGTCGAGCAGCCAGCCGCGCGGGTAGATGCCGGCGTTGTTGACGAGAACGTCGGGGCTGCCCCAGAGCTCGGCGGAGGCCGCGGCGAGCGCGTCCAGGTCCGCCGGGTCGGTGAGGTCGGCCACCCGCGCCTCGACCCGGGCACCGGCGTCGGAGAGCCGATCGGCCAATCGCCGCAATGGGTCCGCGCGCACGTCGGTGAGCAGCAGGTGTGCGCCCTCGCGCGCGAAGGCCTCGGCCATCCAGGTGCCGAACACGCCTGCTGCGCCGGTCAGGACGACGCGCCTGGCGTCCTGCTCGTCGGTCACGGTCACCTCGCGTTTCACATCCGGGCGGAACGTTCTGACGGGTCGAGCTGGTCCCTGACGAAGTCGCCGAGCATGTTCACGGTCAGCACGAGCAGGAACAGCGCGATCCCGGGGAAGGTGGCCAGCCACCAGGCGGTGGAGACGTACTTCTGCCCGTCGGAGAGCATCGAGCCCCAGCTCGGGTCGGGCGGCTGCACGCCGAGACCGATGAACGACAGCGACGCCTCGTAGATGACCATCAGCCCCAGCTCGAGCGTCGCGACGACGACGATCGACGGGATCACCTCGGGCACGATGTGGCGCAGTACCACCCGCCATGGCGTCGCGCCGATGGCCACGGCGGAGCGCACGAAGTCGCGGTTGCGCGTCTCCAGCGTCTGCGCGAACGCGACCCGCGCGTACCGCGGCCAGCGCACCAGCGCGAGCACCACCACGACGTTCACCAGGCTGGGGCCGAGCACGACGACGGTGAGGATGGCGAGCAGGAAGAACGGGATCGACAGCACCATGTCGGCGATCCGCATCACCACCACGCCGCCGACACCGCGCAGGACCGCCGCGACGACGCCGAGAGCGCTGCCGACCAGGCCGGCGCCGAGCACCGCCGAGAGCGAGATGGCCAGCGAGACGCGCGAGCCGTAGACGACGCGGCTGAGCACGTCCCGGCCCAGCTGGTCGGTGCCCAGCAGGTGGTAGACGCCCTCGTGCGTCGAGCCCGGCGGCAGGAGCCGCGCCGGCAGGTCGGTCTGGGTCGGGTCCGCAGACGCGAACACTCCGGGCATGATCGCCAGCAGCGCGAAGACGGCCAGCAGGGCGAGGAAGAACCAGCTGCGGTACGAACCCCGCGCCTGGGCGAGCAGCCGTGCCACCGCGCCGCGTCCCTGCGGGTCGGGCGCAAGCGCCTCGATCGTCGGGGGTGCCACGTTCGTCATGCCGCCGCCTCGCTCGTCATCAGGCTGGCCCGCGGGTCGATCAGCCCGTACAGCAGGTCCACGAGGAGGTTGACCGCGATGTAGACGGTCGCCACGAACAGCACGATCGCCTGGACCACGGGGAAGTCGCGTGCCTCGATGGACTGCACGGTGAGCTGGCCGATGCCCGGCCACGCGAAGATCGTCTCGGTGATGACCGCGCCGCCGAGCAGGCTGGCCAGCTCCAGCCCGGCCAGCGTGACGATCGGGATCGACGCGTTGCGCAGCAGGTGACGGCCGAGCAGGCGCAGCGTGCCCGCGCCCTTCGCCCGTGCCGTCCGGACGTAGTCCTGGTCGAGCTGCTCGAGGAAGCTGGACCGGGTGATCCTCGCCAGCGTGGCCATCGACAGTGAGGCCAGGGTGACCGCGGGCATGATGAGCGACGGCACGCCCTCGAACCCGGTCGACGGGAGCAGCCGCAGCCGCACGCTGAGCAGCAGGATGAGCAGGATGCCCGTCCAGAACGCCGGCATGGACTGCCCGACGAGCACCATCGGCATGAGCAGGCGTTCGGGCAGCCGGTTGCGGTACAGCGCGCTGACCATGCCCGCCGGCACACCGACGAGCAGTGACAGCACCAACGCCGCGATCGCCAGGTCGATCGTGAACGGCAGTCGCTCGAGGATCAGGTCGAGCGCGGGCCGGTGCTGGACGTAGGAGTAGCCGAGGTCGCCGTGCAGCAGTTCGGCCACGTAGTGGCCGAACTGCACCCAGATCGGCTGGTCCAGACCCAGCTGGTGCCGGATCCGTGCGACGTCCGCGGCACTCGCGTTCTGCGGCACCAGCAGCCGGCTGGGGTCGCCGGACAACCGCAGCACGACGAACACGATCACCGACACCCCGGCGATCGACAGCACGGCCTGCCCGATCCGGCCGGCGACGTAACGCACCGGCCCGGACCAGGCCGGCCTGCTCGCGGCACCCATCGTCAGCCGCTGAACCTGACGTCGGTGACGAAGAAGTTCTCCTGCGCGTCCGGCAGCCACGAGACGTTCTTCGCCGTCCCGTAGATCGCGTAGTCCTGGTAGAGGCCGATGCCGGGCACCTGCTGCTGCATGACCTGGAACGCCTGGTCGTACGCGGCCTTGCGCTTCGCTTGGTCCGTCGTCGTGCGCCCCGCGTCGACCGCCTTGTCGAAGGTCGGGTCGGAGAAGCTCGACCACACCGTCCCGGTGCGGAACAGCGGGTAGATCACGCCGTCGGCGTCGAGGCACGAGCACGACCAGCGGCCGAACCGCAGGGCGCCCCAGTCGTGCTTCGGGCTCTGCACCTTCTTCAGGAACGTCGCCTGGTCGGAGTTGGTCAGTTTGACCTTGAAGCCCACCTTCTCCAGGTCCGCCTGGATCGCCTGGGTCAGCGCCGGGTCGTACGACGGCGACGTCGGGAACACGAGCGTCGGAGAGCCGCCGCCCGCCTCGCGCAGCAACCGCTTCGCCTCGGCCGGGTCGTAGTCGTAGCCGGCCACGTCGTCGGGGTAGCCGAACGCCAGCGGCGTGAGCACCGTCTTCACCTGCTTGGCGTACCCGTGCTGCAGGTTGTCGATGATCGACCGGTAGTTGATCGCGTGCGCGATCGCCTGCCGGATCTTGACGTTCTTGGTCGGCGCGTTCCCCTCGGCGTTGAGCGCGAGGTACGCGACCCGTTCGGTCGGCACCGACAGCACCTTCGCCTGCCCGCCGTTCTTGATGTCCACGGTGTCGTCGGGCGTGAGCTGCGTGACGATGTCGGCACGCCCCGACTTGAGGTCCGCGACCCTGGTCGCGTCGTTCGGCACGGCGCGGAACGTCACCTGGCTGACGGCCGGCTTGCCCTTCCAGTACTTCGGGTTCGCCTTCAGCTCGATGCTCGAGCCGCTGGTCGCGGACGCGACCTGGTACGCGCCCGACCCGACCGGCTTGGTGTTGAAGGTCTCGTCGCCGACCTTCGTCACGTAGTCCTTGGGCACGACGCTGAGCGTGGTGAGGTACGACAGCAGCGTCGGCGACGGCGTCTTCGTCTTGACGATCAGCTGGTCGCCGTCGGCCGTCGCCTTGCTGATCGCGCTGAAGTTCGCGTACTGCGGGCTGTTGAACGACTTCTTCAGGATGCGGTTGATGCTGAACGCGGCGTCGTCGGCGGTCAGCTTCTCGCCGTTGCTGAAGGTGATGCCGCCGTGGATGCGGAACGACCAGGTGGTCGCGTCGACCTGCTTCCAGGAGTCCGCGACCCAGGGGACGACCTTCTGCGTCTTCGGGTTGCGCCGCACCAGCTGGTCGAAGATGTTGCGGTACACGGTGTAGCTGGCGGTGTCGTACTGCCGGCCGGGGTCGAGGCTGGCCGGGTAGTTGGGCAGGTCGACGGTGAGTGACTTCTGCGCCGACCCGCCGGTGCTCTTGCCGTCCCCGCTCGACCCGCTGCTCAGCGAGCACGCGGCGAGGCTGAGACCGGCGGTGAGCGCGAGGACCAGCCTCGGGACGTGACGCGCGCGGACGAGGTGGCGCGGCCGGGTCATGGGAGCTCCTTCGTGCTGAGCGAACGGTGGAAGCCAGGATTGGATCTAAAACTCAAATCTGTCAATAGGGCGTCCTGTGGTGTATTCGCGCAGTAGTCATGGTTGACGTGAGTAATCCCGTCCTCCAACGTTGGAGCATGAGCGATTCCCTCACGCTGCTGGACGAGCGGGACCGCCGCATCGTCGCCGCTCTCCAGCTCGACGGGCGCGCCTCCTGGAAGCAGGTCGCACGCGCTCTCGGCGTCCCCGAGTCCACCGCCGCACGCCGCGGCCAGCAGCTGCTCGACGCCGGGATCGTCCACGTCACCGGCGTCCTCGACCATCTGCGCTGCGGGCTCGGCATCACCCTGGAGGTGCGGCTGCGCTGCCGCCCCGGCCGCGCCGTCGCCGTCGCCGGGGCGGTCGCCCGGATGCCGTCGTCGCGGTTCGTCACCCTGCTCACCGGTTCCGCCGACGTCGCCGCCGAGATCGTCGTGCCGAGCCACCGCGACGCCGCACGGCTGCTCGTCGAGGAGCTGCCCTGCCCCGACGACGTCGTCGAGACCGAGTCGATGCCGGTCATCCGCATCTTCTCCGCGTTCGAGGAGTGGGACACCGGCCTGCTCGACCCCGTCGCGGCGACGCGGCTGCGCCCGCAGGGCACGCCCGTCGAGCACCGGCGCTGGCACGACCCCGAGACGCTGACCGAGCAGGAGCGCGCGATCGCGGCGGTGCTGGCCGAGAACGGCAGGGCGAGCTATGCGCAGATCGCGGCGCGGATCGGCGTCAGCGAGTCGACGGTGGCCCGCCGCGTCGACTCACTGATCAAACGCGGGTGCCTGAGGTTCCGCACGCTGTTCGAGGTTCCGCGGATCGGGTTCGACCTGGAGTTCATGCAGTGGTTCTCCGTCGTGCCAGGCGAACTCGACAACGTCGGCGCGCAGCTTGCGAAGCAGCCGTCCAGTCGGTGCGTGGCGGCGACGGCGGGACGGTTCAACCTGTTCCTGCACGGGCTGCTGCCCGGCTATGGCGACCTGTACCACTACACGACCGACGTCGTGGGCGCACTGCCCGGGCTGCAGGCGGCCGACATCACGCTGCAGGTGCGCACGCTCAAGCGCGCCTGGGTGCGCATCGCCCCGGACGGGACGCCGTCGGGACGCGCCCAGCCCACACCGCCATGATCATGAAAGTTCGTACGCGCCATGGCGCGGAGGAACCTTCATGATCATGGAAGGGGGCGGCGAGCCGACCGGCCGCTGTAGCATGCCGTGACCAACGGAAGCCCGGTTTGGAGCGCGCCATTCCCGAGTCGCGGCAGGGGACTCTCGCCGACACGGTGGCCGAATCGATCGTCGGTCTGATCAAGGACGACGGGTTCCAACCCGGCGCCGAGATCCCGTCCGAGGCCGAGCTCGCGCGCAGGTTCGGCGTGAGCCGGCTCGTCGTCCGCGAGGCGGTGCGGACGCTGGTCGCGCGCGAGATCCTGGTATCCAGCCAAGGCAGGCCCGCACAGGTGACGGTCCCGTCCGCGCGTGTGCTGGGCCAGATCCTGGAGTTCCGCCTGCATCAGCGCACCCTGGAGTTCGCCGACCTGCTCGACGCCCGGCGGCTCATCGAGGTGGAGTTGGCCGGACGCGCGGCCCGCCGCGTGGCCGACGGGGAGGCCGACCCCACGCGCGGGGCGCGGCTGCTCGCCACCGCGCTGTCCCGTGCGCCGAGCCGCGACCGGTTCATCGACCTCGACCTCGCGTTCCACGAGGAGATCGCCGACCTCGCGGGCGGCGAGACGCTGCAGATGATGCTCGCGTCGTTGTCCAGCGCCCTGCGCGCCGCCCGGATGGCGAGCTACGAGGGCCGCGAACGGCGCGGCAAGGGGCAGGCCGCGACGCTCGAGCACCACCGCCTGATTCTCGAGGCGATCGCGGCCGGCGACACCGCACGCGCGCGGGCCGCGATGGCCGAGCACCTCGCCGAGACCGAGCGCGACCTGGCGCACCGGCCGCCTCGCCAGTGACCACACTTATCTGACAAGTGTAGTGCGACACTCGTCACGCGCGGGCGTCGAATGCAAGAGACGAACGCTAACTGACCTTGTGCCCTTTACAAGGGTGCTCCGTCACGCCTCCGTCTGGACGTGCAGCCAATAGTCATATAGTTTGCTCCGCGAGCCTCGGGCGCCCGGACCGATGGGCCGACAGCGGGAGGTACCTCATGGCAGTGCAGCCACGACGCAGGACACGTCGGGTCACGCTGGTGGCGGCAGCCGCCGTCGTCACGCTGCTGGCCGGCGCGTGCGGTTCGGGCGGCCGCGGAGTGCCGGGAGCGGGGACGCAGCAGGCGGGCAAGCTGGCCGTCGCGCCCGCGTGCAAGCACCCGGGCCCCGCCGACCTCGACGGCGGCTTGCCCAGCGAGCCTGATCCGTCCGTCAAGGGCACGGTCACGCTGTGGGGCTGGTACAACGTCGCCCCGAAGGCCACGCTCCACCTGCTCGCGAAGTACTACCCGAACGTCAAGGTCGAGCTCGTCGACTACGCGCTCACCGACACGTTGAGCAAGCTGCAGACCGCGCTGAACGCCGGCTCCGGCGCGCCCGACCTCGCGATGGTCGAGGACAAGAGCCTGCCCGTGGTCTGGAACGAGGGCCTCTACGACGTGAGCCCGTGCATCAAGCCGTACAAGAAGGACTTCCCCGCCTTCAAGTGGGCGCGCATCACCCGGTCCGACGGCACGCTCAGCGCGGTGCCGTGGGAGATCAACCCGGGCATCGTGACCTACCGCAGGGACGTCTTCGCCAAGTACGGGATCGACGCGAAGACCATCAAGACCTGGGACGACTTCGTCCGCGCCGGCAGGAAGGTCACCAAGAAGTCCGGCGGCGCCGTGAAGTGGACGGAGTCGAACATCACAGAGCCGGGCAACGGCACCGGTCAGGTGCTCAACAACCTGGAGCTGATGATCAACGAGCAGGGCGGCACGCTGTTCGACCGCAAGGGCAACGTCACCTTCGACAACCCGAAGACGATCAAGGCGCTGAAGCTCCTGAAGTCGTTCCGCGACCAGAAGATCAGCCTGAACGACGTCGCCAGCAAGCAGGCCGAGCTCAACGCCCTCCGCGACGGCAAGGTCGCGACGTTCATCACCGAGTCGTCGTCCCGCTTCTTCCTGTCGAGCGCATTGAAGGACACGTCAGGGAAGTGGGGCATCATGCCGCTGCCCGCGTTCACGCCCGGCGGCGGTCACGGGGCCGTCAACGGCGGCACGAGCATCGTGATGCCGGCGCAGGGCAAGAACACCGAGGCGGCGTGGGCGTTCCTCAAGATCTGGCTGCTCACCGTCGAGGGCAGGTACCAGTCGTTCAAGGCCGGTCAGCTGGTCGAGAACCTGTTCCTGCCGGCGGCGTCCGACCCGCGCTTCCAGCGTCCCGACCCGTTCTACGGCGGGGACAAGTTCCTCCAGGTCTCGATCGACGCCGCCAAGACCGCACCGCCCTACCCGAGCGGCGCGACGCTGCCCGAACTGTCGACGAGCGTCATCGACCAGTTGCCGAAGTTCATGTCCGGCGAGCTGTCGGCCGAGACTTTGGCGAAGAACGCCGCCGCGGCCGCCCGCTAGCCCACCCGTTGGGGAACCGACCATGACGATCTCCGCGACGGCGCCGACTGTGTCCGGCCGGGCCCAGCCCGGCCGGAGCGGACGCCAACGCGCCGGATACCTGTTCGTCGCGCCGTTCCTGCTGTTCTTCCTCACCTTCCAGGTGTTCGCGCTGCTCGCCGCACTCGGGCTCAGCTTCACGGACTGGAAGGGATCCAGCGGCGGCAGCTGGGTCGGTCTGTCCAACTACGCCGTGCTGTTCCGTGACCCGGCGTTCCTCACGGCTCTCTGGCACACCGGCCTGTTGTGGGTGCTGACCGTCCCGATCCTGAGCCTCGGCGGGCTGGGCTGCGCGTACCTGCTCACCGGCCCGCTCGTCCGGTTCAGGCGCACCCTGCGGACGATGATCTTCCTGCCGACGATGCCGTCCCTCGTCGTCGTGGGCACGCTGTTCCTGCTCTTGCTCGACCCGACGCTGGGCCTGCCGGCACGGCTGCTCGACGCGCTCGGGTTGCCGGCCATCGACATCCGCACCGATCCGCACGTCGCCATACCGGTGATCGCGGTGATGGTCCTGTGGCGCTGGTTCGGCTACAACATGATCATCCACCTCGCCGCGCTGCAGAACATGTCGCGCGACGTGCTCGAGTCCGCGGAGCTGGACGGCGCATCGAGCTGGCAGACGTTCTGGCGCGTCGTGGTGCCGATGTCGCGGCCCATGCTGCTGTTCACGACTGTGCTGTCCACCATCGGGATCGCCGCGCTGTTCGACGAGCCGTACGTGTTGTTCGGTCCGTCCGCGGGGCCGAGCCAGGGCGGTCTGGTCCTGGGCACGTACATGTTCCGGCAGGGGTTCCAGTACTTCAACCTCGGTTACGCCGCCGCCATCACGTACGTCCTCACGGCGATCGTTTTCATGTTCGCACTGATCCAGCTGTGGGTGAGTCGCGATGGCCGTTGAGACGACGACGCGGCGACTCCGCGGCCCGACCGGCTCGCCCCGGCAGGTGCCGAACGGACCGCGTCGCCGGCTGCGGGTGCGCACCGTGCTCGCCGCCGTTGGTGTGAACGCGCTGCTACTCGTATTCGGTGTACTGGCGGCGTTCCCGCTCTATTGGGCGGTGTCGACGTCGTTCCTGCCACCCGACGAGATCATCGGTGGTGCCCAACGGCTGTTCGTCCACGATCCGACGCTGGCGAACTACGAGCAGCTGCTGGCACACACCCGCTTCCTCGGGGCGATCGGGAACAGCGCCGTCATCGCCGCCGTCGTCACCGCGGGCGGGACGGTGTTCGCCGCGATGGCCGGATATGCCTTCGCCAAACTGCGGTTCCGTGCTCGGGACGTGCTGTTCCTGCTCGTGCTCCTGACGATGATGGTGCCGCCACTGGTCACCGTGCCGATCAACTTCGTCATGATGTCGAAGCTGCACCTCATCAACACGCTCTGGGCGGTGGTGCTACCGCAGCTCACCCCCGCGTTCGGCATCTTCTGGATGCGGCAGTACGCCAGGTCGGCGGTACCCGACCAGGTGCTCGAGGCCGCGCGCGTGGACGGCTGCGGCGAGATCCGCATGTTCTTCTCCATCGTCATGCCGATCCTGCGCCCCGCGATGGCGGGCCTGGCCATCTACATGTTCATGGCGAGTTGGAACCAGTTCCTGCTCCCGCTCACCTACCTGCAGAGCAACTCCAAGCAGACGTATCCGGTGTTCCTCAACACGCTCAACTCGTCGTACGCCGTGCCGCAGACCAACCTCGCCGTCGCGGCGTCGGTGCTCGCCACGATCCCGCTCGCGCTGATCTTCATCTTCGGTCAGCGCCACTTCGTCGCCGGCGTCACGACCGGCGCGGTCAAGGAGTAGCCCATGCCCCAGAGACCCTCCCGCGGCTTCGACGTGGTCGACACCGTGCGCGTCGACCGCCGGACCGGGCGCGTGTTCGAGATGGGCTGGCAGTCGTGGAGCCCGACCGCTGTGTACCCGGTCACGGGCACGAGCGCACGCCCGGCACGTCCCGCCTTCCAGATCTTCTACCGTCCCGAGACACCCGCGCCCGCAACGGGTTTCCAGGGCGAGGGGCTGCTCGCGGTCCAACCGGCGACGGACGCTCCTGTCCACGTCTACGGTCTCCCGGACGGGCGCGTCGAGGTGCCGTCGATCCGGGCACGACTCGTGGGCGAGGACCTGGTCGTCAGTGCCGACGGCGCCGTCGAACGGACCGTCGAGGACGGACCGGGCGGGATGTACGGCGCACTGGCCCGCTTCGCCGAGCGCTACGCCGCCCGCGTCGGTAGGCCGTCGCTGCGACCCGTCCCGCCGATCTGGGCGAGCTGGTACCAGTACTTCACCGAGTTCACCCAGCAGGACCTCGACCGCAACCTCGACGCGATGGAGCGCCTGGAGCTGCCGGTCGGGATCGTCCGTATCGACGACGCGTTCCAGGCGGGCATCGGCGACTGGCTGGTGCCGTCGGGCGGGTTCGACTCGCTGGACGGCATGGTGAAGGGCGTCATCGACCGCGGGCGCCGGGCCGGCCTGTGGTGTGCGCCGTTCCTCGTCGGGGAGCACAGCCGCACCCGCGCCGAGCACCCGGAGTGGCTCGTGCGCGACGACGCCGGCGTGCCGGTCGAAGCCCAGTTCAACTGGGGACAGCACTGCTATGTCCTCGACGTCACCCACCCGGCCGCCGCCGACTACCTGAGCCGCGTCTTCGCCGAGTACCGGGATTGGGGCACCACGTACTTCATGGTCGACTTCCTGTACGGCGGCGCGATGCCGGGCCGGCGGTATGCGGACGTCGACGTCGTCACGGCGTACCGGAGCGGGCTCGAGCTCATCAGGCAAGCCGTCGGCGAGGATGTCGTCGTGCAGGGTTGCGGCGCCCCGATGTTCCCGTCGATCGGCTACGTCGACACGATGCGGGTAGGCGCCGACATCGCGCCGCACTACGCGGCGATCGACGAGGAGCTGGCCAACCCTGGCGGCGAGGCAGCGATCGTCTCCACCATCGGGCGTGCGTTCACCCAGGGACGCTTCTGGCTCAACGACCCGGACTGCCTGGTCGCGCGCCCACAGGTGGAACGCCGCGAGCAGTGGGCCGACGTCGTGGAGCGCTACGGCTCGGTGCGCATCAGCAGCGACGGCCTCGACGAACTCGACGCCTGGGGCCTGGAGACGACGCGACGGTTGCTCGTCCCGAGCCGCACGGAGCCGTTCGACGCCGCCACCGTACCGCTGGAGTCGAACCCCGTCGCCGAGGCACTGGCATCCCACCGCGTCGCTGAACGGCAACCGTCATGACCGCCCGCACATCGACGCCACGTCGCGGCGCCGTCGATCACGTTGACCATCGGGACCCGCGGATGGGTGAAAGGGCCTCGGTGAGGGGTGTGAGGGGCACCCTCACACCCACTTCCCGTGGTGAGTCTGGCCTTCTCATCGTGGGTAGACCACGGGAAGGTCAGACTCGCCGTGGGAAGTTCCCTGTCGATCACGTGGAGTCCGGCCGCGAGGACGGCCGCACCGACCGTCGCAGGACGGTCGTCATGACCGAACGCCCGCAGCCGAGACGGCGCAGCGGCGCCTGGTTCGGTGGCACCGGGAGGAACGGCTTCATCGCCCGGCATCACCTACGGGCGAGCGGCTACGGCTCCACGCAGTTCGACGGACGCCCGGTGATCGGCATCGCCAACACGTGGTCCGAGCTCACCCCGTGCAACGCCCACCTGCGCCTGCTCGCCGAGTCGGTGCGGCGCGGCGTCCTGCAGGCCGGCGGGCTGGCGCTCGAGTTCCCCGTCATGTCCCTCGGTGAGCCGTTCATGCGGCCGAGCTCGATGTTCTACCGCAACCTGATGGCGATGCAGGTGGAGGAGATGCTGCGCGCCAACCCGCTCGACGCCGTCGTCGTGCTGACCGGTTGCGACAAGACGACGCCGGCCGCGCTGATGGGGCTCGCCTCGGTCGACCTCCCAGGCATCCTGCTCACCGGCGGACCGATGCTCAACGGCAAGTTCCGCGGGCGCGACGTCGGCTCCGGTACGGACGTCTGGCGGATGACCGAGGCCCACCGCGCGGGCGAGGTCACCGACCGCGAGCTGGTGGAGTTCGAGTGTTCGCTCAACCGTTCGGCGGGTCACTGCATGACGATGGGCACGGCGTCGACGATGGCCTGCCTCACCGAGGCGATGGGCATGCAGCTGCCGGGTGCGGCCGCGCTCCCCGCGGTGGACGCGCGTCGCGGTGCGCTCGCCGAGGCGACCGGCCGCCGGGCCGTCGACCTCGCCGAGACCGGCCTGCGTCCGTCGCAGGTGATGACCAAGCAGGCCATCGCGAACGCGGTGAGAGTCAACGCTGCCATCGGGGGCTCGACCAACGCGGTGCTCCACCTGCTCGCCGTCGCCGGGCGGGTCGGCGTACACCTCGACCTCGACCAATTCGACGACCTCGCCCGGGACGTGCCGCTGCTCGTCGACCTGATGCCGAGCGGGCGGTTCCTGATGGAGGAGTTCGCATACGCGGGTGGCATGCCCGCACTCCTGAACCGCATGCGGGGCCTGCTCAATCTCGACACCGTGACCGTCAGCGGACGCACCCTCGCCGACGAGATCGACGGTGCCGAGTGTTTCGACGACGAGGTCATCCGCCCGCTCGCCCGCCCGGTACTCGCGCCCGGCAACGGCACGGCCGTCCTGCGCGGCAGTCTGGCGCCCGACGGCGCCGTCATCAAGATCAGCGCGGCGGCACCGGAGCTGCTCGTCCACCGCGGTCCCGCACTCGTCTTCGACTCGCTGGAGGACTACCTGCGCGTCCACGAGGATCCGCAGCTCGGCGTCACGGCCGACACGGTGCTGATCGTGCGTCACGTGGGCCCACGGGGATACCCGGGCATGCCGGAGGTTGGGAACCTGCCGATCCCCCGGGCCCTGCTCGACAAGGGAGTCAGGGACCTGGTGCGGATCTCGGACGCCCGGATGAGCGGCACCGGCTACGGCACCGTCGTGCTCCACGTGGCGCCGGAGGCCGCCGTGGGCGGCCCGCTCGCGCTCGTCCGCACCGGCGACGTCGTCGCGCTCGACGTGCCCGCCCGCACTCTCGACCTCGACGTGCCGCGGGCGGAGCTGGAGCGGCGCCGTTCGGCGTGGACGCCTCCTCCGGCGGCCAGCCCGCGAGGCTGGGCGCACCTCTACGTCGAGCACGTCACGCAGGCCGACCAAGGTGTCGACCTCGACTTCCTCGTCGGCGGCAGCGGCGACTCACCCGGCCCGGCCGCGTTCTGAGAACGACCCGATGGACACCAGCTCACTGATCCGCGGCGTCTGTCCCGTCCTTGAGACACCGTTCGAGGACGACGGGACGATCGACGTCACGGGGTTCCGGTCCGTCGTCGAGCACGTCCTCGACGCCGGTGCGAGCGCCGTGATGTACCCGGGGTTCGCGTCGGAGTTCCACAAACTCGACGACGACGAGCGGCAGACGTTGGTCGCCGAGCTCCTGCGCGTGACGCGCCGACGCCGGGACACGGCGGCCATCGTCGCGGTGCAGCAGCACGCCACCGTCCTCGCGGTCCGTACGGCGCGGCGTGCGGTCGACGACGGCGCGGACGCGATCAACCTGCTGCCGCCGCACCTGTTCGGGCCGTCGCGGCGGGACATCCTCGACCACGTGAGCGCCGTCCTCGACGCGGTCGCGCCGACGCCGGTGATCCTGCAGTACGCGCCCGCCCAGACGGGCACCGCACTCGACGCGCCGGCGCTGCTCGCGCTCAGGGACGACCACCCGAACCTGCGCTTCGTGAAGGTGGAGGCGAGCCTGCCGGGCCCGTTGATCGAGGACCTCGGGTCGGCGCGACGGCCGTTGCCGGCGCTCGTCGGCCTGGCCGGCCTGCTGCTCCCGGACGCGGTGCGCCGCGGCGCCGTAGGCGTCCAGCCCGGCTGCTCGTTCACCGAGCTCTACGCCGACGTCTGGGCGCTGTACGAAGCCGGCCGCACCGACGAGGCGGACCGGTTGCACGCGCGGCTGCTCCCCTACCTCGCGTACTGGATGCAGAGCGTCGAGACGATCGTCGCGGTGGAGAAGCTGATCTCACACCGCCGCGGCTGGATCGTGTCGCCGTACTGCCGGAATCCCGGCAGAACCCTAGACACCGCCGAGCTGGCGCAGGTCGACAGGTTCCTGGCCGAGTTCGGCGATCGGCTCGCCGTGAGGGCGCCGGGACTCGTAGGCTCGCCCGGACGGGAGGTCGGAGGATGAGTGCGGCCCTGGCGGGAGAGGTCGTCGTCGTCACGGGTGCCGCGCGCGGCATCGGGCAGGCGATTGCCACGACGGCGCTGCGGCAGGGCGCCGACGTGGCGCTGCTCGACATCGACGCCGCCGCGGTACGCGACGCGACCGCCGCGCTCGAGCGGCCGGACGGGCGCACGATCGCGGTCACCTGTGACGTCACCGACGAGAGCGCGGTGAGCGCGGCCGTGGCGGAGACCGCGGAACGACTCGGCCCCGTCAGCGTGCTCGTCAACAACGCCGGGCGGAACGCGTACGGCGACGCCACGAACCTCACGGTCGGCGAGTGGGACGACGTCTTCGCCGTCGACCTGAAGGGTGCATGGCTGATGGCGCGTGCCGTGCTCCCCGCGATGATCGACGCCCGCCGCGGCACGATCGTCAACATCGCTTCGCTGCACGCCCGGCTGACCATCGGCGGCATGTTCCCGTACGCGGCCGCCAAGTCCGGCCTGGTCGGCATGACGCGCAGCCTGGCGCTCGACGTCGCCTGCCACGGGATCCGGGTCAACGCCGTCAGCCCCGGCTACATCGAGACCCCGCTCGGCGAGGAGTACTTCGCGCGGCACGCGGACCCGACCGCCAAGGACCAGGCACTCGCCGTCCAGCCGCTCGGCCGCTTCGGCACCCCGGAGGAGGTCGCCGCGGTGACCTGTTTCCTCGCCTCCCCCGCGGCGTCGTTCGTCACCGGCGCGGAGTGGAGCGTGGACGGAGGCCTCGGTGCCCGCTTCGCCTGAGCCGCAACCGGCCGGCCCGTCGTCCGCCGGCACGGGACGCGACACCGACGAACGGGAGCTCGGGCTGCACCGTTTCGTCATCCATTGGATCGGCAACGCCGTCGCCGCCGGACGGCTGCCGCCCGGGCACCAGATCGTGCCCGAGGAACTCGCCACCCAGCTCGGCGTCTCGCGGCCTGTGATCCGCGAGGCGCTGCGCGTCCTCCAGGCCAAGGGCATGCTGATCGCGCGGCCGCGGCTGGGTACCCGCGTGCGGCCCGCCGAGCACTGGAACCTGCTCGACCGGGACGTCATCGGGTGGCGCGTCCACGGCCCTGACCGCGATGTCCAGCTGCGCGAGCTGCTCGAGCTGCGCCTCGCGATCGAACCGTCCGCCGCCGGCAACGGGTGCGCGGCGGCGAGCGAGGAGGACGTCTCGCTGCTCCTCGGTCACTGCGAACGGATGGAGCAGGCGACGCGGCACGGTGACCTGAAGCTGTTCACCGCGGCCGACATCGACTTCCACACCCGGCTGCTGCACGCGTCGGGGAACATGCTCTACCGCCAGTTCGCCGCCCCGATCGCCGCGGTGCTCGAGGCGCGGCACGACCTCGGCCTCATGCCCAAGCGCGTCGACAGCCTGGTCGTCGCCCACCACCGCGCCATCACCGAGGCGATCCGCGACCACGACGACACCCGCGCCGAGTCCCTGACCCGGGCCCTGATCACCGAGGCGGGAGCAGAGATCCACGCCGCCCTCACCCGGCCGCCCTCGTCCCCATGATCGGGAGTTCGCCTTCCTGGCCGACTACCCTGAACTTCTCCGGCGCGTCCGGCGACCACCTTGAGGAGCGCGCCGTCGACCAGGCGGCACGGGCGGGATCACGGAGAGGGCGTGGCCTCGCCGAGGGCCGCCACGAGCCAGGTCTCCACCCGAGCGGCGAGGTCCGGCCAGCCGGGGTCGAGGATCACGCCGTGACCGGCGGCCGGCAACAGGATGCGATCGGCTCCGATGTCCGACGCCATCGCGGTCAGCGCATCGACGGTGACGAGGGGGTCCGCCTCGGCCGCCACCACCAGGATCGCGCTGCCGCGCAGCGGCGTCAGGTCCAGGTCGACGGTCCACCTGGTCGCCTGGTACACCGCCTCCGGCGACTCGGGCTGCAGCATCCGGTGGTAGCGGGCGGCCGCCGCGTCGTCGACGCCGGAGTAGAACAGGGCGCGGGCGACGTCGGGCGGCGGCGGGCCCCACAGCGCGTCCCTGTCGACGGGCACCTCGACGGGCGGGCCCGCGTAGGCGCTGGGCACGCCGGGCGTCAGCAACACCAGTGCGGCCAGGGCGTCCGGTTCGGCGGCGGCGTAGGCGAGCGCGGCGAGTCCACCCATGCTGTGCCCGACGAGCACCGGTCGACGATCCGAGGCCGCGCACGCGATCCCGATCTCCTCGGTGACGTCGACGATCCCGCGGCGCAGCATGTCCTCGAGCGGGAGCGGCGCGGAGTCGCCGTGGCCGAACCAGTCGAGCGCTGTCGAGCTCCAGCCGCGCCCGGCGAACCAGCCCTGCAGGTTCGACCACACCCACGACGCGTGCACGCCGCCGTGCACGAACAGCAGCGGCGTCTCGTGCGTGCCGGCACGGCGCGGTACTCGGTGAGGGCCACGCCGTCCACCGTGCGGCGGACGAGCTCCGCGGTGCCTTCGGTCACCGCGGAATCGTACTCAGCTCGCCGCCTTGTCACGGTGCGACAGGAACGCCGAGATCCCGGCGTAGAAGTCGGCCGGGGAGACCGCAGGCCCGGTGGGCACGCGGGAGGGCCGCCAGGTGCCTGCCGTCACGGCCGCCTTGGCGGCCCGGACCGCGGCCGGCGGCTGGTCGGTGATCTCGGCGACGAGACCGGCGACGTACACGGTCAGCTCGGCGTCCGGCACGGCGTGGTTCGCGAGCCCTGCGCTCACGGCCGCCGGGGCGTCGAGCAGCCTGCCGGTGTACAGCAGCTCCCGCGCGACGGCCGGCCCCGCGACGGCGGCGAGCCGGGAGGCGAACGCGGGACTGGGCAGGATGCCCAGCCTGGCGATGGGCATGCCGATCCGCGCCGATCGCGCCATCACCCGCAGGTCGCAGGCGAGCGCGAGCTCGCAACCGGCGCCGGCGGCGGCGCCGCGGATCTCGGCGACGACCGGCACCGGGCACTCCTCGATCGCCCGGAACGCAGCCTCCATCCGCGCGAACGAACGCTCGACCTGGGCGAGGTCCGCGTCCTGCCACTCCGTCATGTCAGATCCCGCGCAGAACGTCTCGCCCGCCCCGCGGACGACGACCGCGCGCACCGCGCTCGACGCCGCGACGTTCCGCAGCACCACGGCCAGCCGGTCCCAGCCGGCACCGGTCATGGCGTTCCTGCGCCGGCCGGTGCCGACGACGACCTCGGCGACCGGGCCCTCGATCTCGACTGCGACTCCGGACGTCTGCACCGCCACTCCCCGGGAAGACCGCTCATTCGGCTCAATTGGCTGAGCCACCTGGCCACTCTACCAATAACCGGCAGGCCTGCTACCGTGTGCGCAACCAGGACGAGGGGACGCACGTGACCGATCAGCTACGTCCGCTGGCCCGGCCGCGGCTGTACGAGCAGGTTGTCACCCAGCTGAGGAAGCATGTCGCCGCCGCGGGCCTGAGGAAGGGCGACCGGCTGCCGGCCGAGCGTGACCTGGCGGAGCGGCTCGGGGTCAGCCGCGCGTCGATCAAGCAGGCGATCGTGGTGCTGGAGGTGCAGGGACTCGTCGACGTGCGGCACGGCGGCGGCACCTATCTCGTCCGCGACACGCTCGACGTCGAGCCGGTGGAGGCGCTGGTGGACCGGCGGCGCCGGCTGCCGGACGTGCTCGACGCCCGCGAGGCGCTCGAGACGAAACTGGCCGAGCTCGCCGCGCTGCGCCGTACCGACCAGGACCTCGCCGAGATCGACGCCGCGCTCGCGGAGATGGCCGAACAGGTGGCAGCCGGACAGCTCGGCGAGGAGGGCGACCGCAGGTTCCACGAGGCGGTCACCACGGCCGCGCACAGCGGGCTGCTCGCCGAGTTCATGCACACCATCGCCGGGCAGATCGCGGAGAGCCGCCACGAGTCGCTGCAACAGCGGCACCGCCCCGCACGCTCCCTCGACCAGCACCGCCGGATCGCCGCGGCGATCCGGGCCGGCGACGCGAAGGCGGCGGTGCGGGCGATGCGGCGGCACCTGGAGACGGTCAGCCGCGTCCGCCTGCTCAACTGGGATCCCGAGGAACCCCGGTAGGGCGAGCGCGGTTCAAGATCCCTTGACGGCGTGCAGACCCGGCGATACGGTCCCGCAGTGGCCCAGCCACTGATCCACCCGGGCTCCTACCCCCGGGCATCAGCAGCGCCGTCCGGTCGAGCCGGGCCCGGGTGAATGGAGGCAGCCGTGCTCCGTCGCTTCACCGATGTCTGCGTCGCCTACGTGCAGCGGTTCATGCCGAACCCCTACCTGTACGCGGTCATCCTCACGTTCGTCTGCGTCATCCTCAACTTCATCCTCGTGCGGGGCGTGACGCCGGCGGGCACGGTGACGGCCTGGTACCAGGGCGTCTGGGGCACCCAGAACATCTTCACCTTCGCGCTGCAGATGGTGTTGATCCTCGTCTCCGGCTACACGCTCGCGCAGGCCCCGGTCGTCCGCCGCTTCCTGCGGTGGCTCGCGAGCAAGCCGCACAACCAGACGCAGGGCGCACTGATGTGCTTCTTCGCGGCCGGCGTGGCCTCGCTCGTCAACTGGGGGCTCGGCCTCATCGTCGCCGGCGTGGTCGCCCGGGAGGTCGCGAGGAGGCTGCAGCGCAACTTCCACTACGGCTACCTGGTAGCGGCCGGGTACATGGGCTACATCGTGTGGACCAACGGGTTCTCGAGCTCGATCGCCCTCGCGAACACCGACCCGCACAGCAACCTCAACATCATCTTCCAGATGACCAAGCGGACGGTGCCGTTCACCGACTCCATCTTCCAGCCGTACAGCTGGATCGGCGTCGTCGCGACGTTCGTCCTGATTCCCGTGGCCCTGAAGTTCATGGCGCCGCACAAGGAGCGGCTGCCCCGGCCGGAGGTGCTGGCGCCGGACCCCGGCGACGAGCCGAGGACCGCGGACGGCGCCGAGACCGGCGACGAGGCGAAGGCGGTTCGGGACGACGGGCCGGGCACGGTCGCCAGGGCGACGTTCCACAGGACTCCCGCCGAGGTCCTCGAGTCGGCGTGGATCCTCAACCTCATCCTCGCCGCCGCCGGGATCGCGTACTTCGTCATCTCCGGTTTCGCGCTCGACATCGCGTCCCTGGTGATGCTGTTCACGGTGGCGGGGCTGATCCTGCACTGGACGCCGGAACGTTTCATCGCGGCGTTCTACGAGTCCGCGAAGACATCCGGAAGCCTGATCCTCCAGTACCCGCTGTACGGCGGGATCATCGCGCTGCTCACGTTCGCCCCGACACACGGCGCGACGACGCTGGCGGCGGTGATCGCGGGCGCTCTCGTGCACATTGCCAACGAGACGACGCTGCCCTTCTTCAACTACATCGGGTCACTCATCATCTCGCTGTTCGTGCCCTCCGGCGGCGGCCACTGGGGCGTGCAGGGACCGGTCACGATCGCGGCGGCGAAGGAGGTCGGCCTGACGTCGACGGCCTACCTGGGCAAGCTGTCGATGTCGGTCGCCATGGGCGAGCAGGTGACCAACATGATCCAGCCGTTCTGGGCACTTCCCGTGCTCGCGATCGCCGGGCTGCGGGTGCGCGACATGATGGGCTTCACGGTCGTCGCATTCGTCATCGGCGCGGTCGTCTTCGGTGCGTGTACGTTCATACCTGCGTTGTGAGTCGCGAGGAGACCAGGGGACGGGGGGACGCATGGCGGAGGTCGAACGACTCGTCACGGTGGTCGAGGAGGACGCGAGTCCGGGGAGCGACGAGGCGTTCACCGCACTGTTGTTCGCCGTGCTGACCGACGGCAGCCGGATCCTGCTGCTCGGCGACCGGGGCTGGGCGCAGACCATAATCCGCGCGGCGAGCGCGCCGGACGTCGTCGAGCCCGCGCCGAGCGTGCTCCACCGACAGGACATCGAGGAGACGGCCAGGATGGTCGTCGGGCCGGACGAGCCGCGCCCGGGCGTGGACGCCGAGACCGAGGCCGCCGCCCACTGGCGCCACCTGGCCGGCAGCCTCGCCCGCCACGGCGTGGCCGTGACCGGCGACGAACTGCGCGCCCTCCCCCACGACGTCGAGCTGAGCGATGCGCTGGCCGCCCGCGTCCGGTGAACCTCAGGTCAGCCGCCGGGGCACTCGTTGCCGCCGCCGCTGTACTCGCGGCAGTGCGTGTGCGTCGGCGTCGGTTTGGCCGGCACGAACTCGCGGTACAGCCCGCCGATGGTCGACCGCGTCAGCACGCCCGTCCTGACCGCGACGACACAGACGGCGACCAGCACGAGCGCGAAGAATCCTGCCGCGAACCACCTCCGGGTGCGCATCGAGATCAGCACGCCGATGACCGGTACGACGAAGCCACAGCCCAAGGCCACGACGAGAAACACCGCGGCGGCGTGCTCCTCGGCCGCGGTGGTCGGGCCCTCGAACGGGACGGTGAAGAACGCCCGCAACCCGAACCACCACGTACCCGCGGTGCAGATCAGCCCCAGCAGGACCAGCACGTACGGCACGGCCGTACCGGCCCGCTGTCGCCCCCCGTCCTCCACGCGACCATTATGAGTGCGGGCCGCGTGCGTGCGAGCCCATTGTGCGACGGCACGGACGTCGCGTCACCGGACCGCGCCCGCGAGCGTCAGGGCTGCACGGTCAGGGCGACCAGGCGCCAGTAGTCGCCGCCGGTGCCGGACACGGTGAGGTCGGCGGTCCGCCCGGTCGTCCCGCCGTCGAGCGGGAAGTGGAACCACTGGAACTGCCCGGCCGACAGGACGCCGCCGGGATCGGCCAGGACCTTGCCGTCCTCGGAGACCACCGTGTCACCGGACGAGTAGCCGGCGTCACCGCGCAGCGCGTAGACCTCGTGCACTCCCGCGGGCACGCTGATCCGCAGTGTCGCCGGGGTCGTGGCGAGAGCGAAGTCCCGGCGTAGCGCGTCCAGCCCGCCGCGGTCGCGGTAGCCCGGCGTGCCGCCCGCCCATCCGTATCCCTTGCCGGCGTCCCACGTGTCGCCGGGCGAGAGCCGCTGGTATCCCGGGTAGACCTCGCTCGTCGCGCCACCGGCGTCGAGCGCCAGCGGCACCGCGTCGCCCGGTGGCGCCGTGACCACGGCCGCGCCGGCGTTGCCCGCGGTCGGGACACCGGGTGCGCTCGCCGCGGCGGTCAGCGTCGCCTGGTCGGGCGCCAGGGGAGGTGTCACGGGCACGCTGATGTCGGCGGTGCCGTGGGCCGGCACCGTCTGCGAGACAGAGCCGGCCTGCCACCCCTCGGGCACGTCGACGCCTGCGGTCACGGTCTGCGCGGCGTCGGTCGTGTTGGCCACGGACACGGTGACCGGGTTGGCCCGTCCCGCTGTCAGCAGCTGGCTCGCCGCCATGCCTGTCACGTCGACCGCCCCCGGTACCTGGACGTTCGGGAAGGTGAGGATCTGCGCCGTCCCGGGCGCGACGACGACGTTCGCCGAACCGTCCCGGCCCACCTCGACGCGGATGTGCCGCGGGCTTCCCGACGCGATGCCGTCCGGACCGACGGTGCGGCCGCCGAGCGTGATGGCGGACGCGTCCGTCGACCCGAGGCCACCGGGTGCGGAGCTCCGCAGCGTCACCGCACTGCCTGCGGTGCCCTGGCTCCCGGGCAGGCGCAGGGTTACCGCGTCACCGGTGCTGCTCGACGATGCCGGATCCTGCACGTTGATGAGGACGACGGTCAGCTTGCCGTCGCGGCTCTCGACGCCGTACGCGCGCAGCTTCGACAGGTCGTCGTCGGAGAGGCCCAGGTCGACGAAACGCCCCGCGGGCACCTGGCGGAACGCCCAGATGCCGTAGTAGAGCGGCGCCGCGGAGAGCTCGTGGGCGTCGAGCGCGGCCTGGTCGGCGGCGCAGAAGGCACCGTAGTAGCGGTACGAGATCGGGTAGTCCGCCGAGTCGCGCGGCTTGAAGTCGCCGCAGATCGCGGCGGTGTTCGTGTGGAACTCCAGCCGGCTCACGCCCGTCTGCGCGGTCTGCATCAGGTAGTCCAGCGACCACAGGGACGTGGCGTACGCGTCGCTCACGCCGGGCTGGCCGCTGCAGGACGCGCTGTTCGACTCGTTGATCACCATCGGCACGCTCCGGTCCAGCCGCGCGTCGATCGACATGATGTCCCGCAGCTTCGCGCGCGTCTTCTGGTACGTCGCAGTGGACATCAGTGCCGGGATGGACGTTGTGGACGAGCCGCAGTGGCTGCCCGGGTAGTAGTGCGACGTCAGCTCCTCGAGCAGCGCCGGCGGCGTCGTCGAGGAGTCCGCGAGCAACGCGGTCACGAAGTCGTCCAGCTTGGTGTTCGTCGTCGCCGTGTTCGCGGACGGTCCCGCCATCCGCACCGGCGCGTCCGGTGCCGCCGCGTGAATGGCGTCCCGGTACCGCTTCAGCGTCTCGTAGTACTGCGCCGGCGTCAGCGTCGTCACGTTGTCGTACTCGTTGCCCACCTCGACGGCGAGCAGGTGTCGCCCGAGCGTCCGGTACGCCGCACGCACCTCGGCGACCGCCTGGTCCATGGTGACCGGAGGCGACGGGTCCTTCGTCGGGCTCCGCACCTGCGACGGGTCGATGACCGCCTTCAGCGGCACGCCGAGGGTCACATCCCAGCCCGTGGCGTCGAGCAACGCGCTCAGCCCGTCCAGGTCGGACTGGTCGACGACGCCGCCGATCGCCTGCGGCGGCACGGGAGCGTCGCGGTACGGACCGAAGGCCGGCCAGACGAGGTCCATGGAGTAGCCGCCGAGCCGGATCACGCCGTGCGGCCCGAGGGTGCGCAGCCGGTTCGCGAGCAGGTCTCTGGTGAGGAAACCGTGCGCGAAGTCGGCCGACTCCACCGAGAAGCCCTGGTTGTCCCCGGTGATCTCGGCGTCCTGCGCGGCCGCTGTCGGCGTGAGCGAGAACGCACTCGTGGCCGGCTCGTCGGCTCTCGCGACGCCGGTGCCCGTTGCCATGGCGGCGGCGGTGGCGACGGCCACGGCCGCGGCGGTGAGCGAGCGCAGCGCGCGTCGTCCGTTCATGTGCTCCTCCTCCGGCGCTAGGACTGCACGTGCATGGTGAGGACGGACGCCTCGCCGGGGGCGAGGGTCGTCGTGAGCCGATCGCCCTGAACCCGTTCGAGAGTGGGCCGGAATCCCGGCCAGGTGCCGTCCGCGGACACCTGCCGGCCGTCGACACGCACCTGCGGGGCGTCGAGCGTGCGGCCCGCACCGGTGGGGTCGTACGGCGTCATCCGGTCGACGCGCACCGTCGACGCGGGAACGGAGACCGCGACCGTCGCGGACGTGTCGCCCTTGTTGACCAGGAACAGTCGCCGTTCGCCGGCCTGGCCCTGCACCCGCCAGCCCTGCACGCGAGCCGTGTCGCCGGCCGCTGGGGACACGGCGACCGGCCGGAGCCCGCTGCTCCCCTGCGCGAACCGGCCGAAGAGCAGCATCGCGTAGTAGAGCGGCGCGGCCGTCGGCGCGCCCATCGCCGGCGTCGGGTCGTAGTCGATCGCGTTGTAGTAGGCGTTGCCCTCCTCCGGCGCGAAGAACGCGCGGACCTCGGCGTTGTGGAAGTTGACGCCGAGCGCCCCGGTGTCGCACGTCGCGTTCGCGCCTGGCGCCTGGGGCGGTTGCGGGCAGGCGGCGTGGAACATCAGGTCGAGCGCGTACGTCGCGCTGGCGGCGACGTTGCTGACGCCGTCCGCGCCCCGGCCCGCGGCGGTGTTGGTCTCCTCCAGCCGGTAAGCGAGGCCGTGCCGTGCCGCCTCCACCGCGTGCACGTACGCCTGGAAGTCCAGGCTCGACATGTGCTCGTCGGACAGCAGGGCCGTCGTGCTCGGGCACCGGTACGGCTTGTTCACGCAGGTGCGTGCGAGCGGGTAGAAGTGGTCGCTCGCGTAGGCGCCGAACGTGCCGGCCCGTGCGCGCACGGTGGCGGCGTCGGTGTCGAGGATGCGCGGCCAGTCCCAGAAGTAGCGCGACGGCGCGCTCTGGTCGGCCATGCTCTGCCACGGCAGGATGTCCTCGCTCGTGTTCGGCGCGATCACCGGGAACGGCCCGGTGACGTCGTCGGCGGAGTACGTGCCGAGATCGCCCAGGTACCGGTCCAGATCGGACTTGTACGAGAGGTCCGGCTCGTTGCCCAGTTCGATGCCGGCCACGTCGCGGGTCGCGCCGGCGAAGGCGGGTGCGACGCCCTGCCGCACGAACGCCCTGGCGTGGTCCGGGCTGACGAACGGCCGCGACGCCGACGGCGGCGACATCGCGGTGCCCAGGACCACGCCCCACGGCGGCGCACCCGGGGACGCGTCACCCGCGTCGAGGGCGTCCATCGTGGCGCGCAGGTACCCGAGGTCCTCGGGGGTGATCACGCGGTCGGTGTTCGGCGCCGACGGGTCGAACGGCATGACGTCCTGCGACGAACCGCCGATGCGCACGACGCCGGTGCCGAGGTTGCGCAACAGGTTGACGAAGGCCGGTCGCGCACTCGGAGCCGTGTACCGCTCGACGAGCGACCACTCGATGCTGAGCCCGACGAAGTGCGCGGGGACCGCGCCGCCGGTCTCGACCCTCGGGTCGAAGCGAACGGTGGCGTCGACCGGTGCCGACGCCGCCGCGGGCACCGGCAGCATGACCGCCGTGGCGGCGAGCACTGCGACCACGGCGAGCAGGTGGCGTAGGCGCGAGTTCGGCATGGCGGGTCCCTTCGGCGCGTCCTCCCAGTCTGAGACCGTTTGCAGCAAGGTCAAGAGGCCGTCACGATGAAACGTGTTTCATGGGGTCGGCGCGCCTTGACCACCTCCGCAAACGCTTTCAGACTGAGGGCGAGGACGACGCTGAGTCACCGGGAGGCGAGCATGGCCGCGACCATCCGGCACGTCGCACGTGCGGCCGGGGTCTCGCCGTCCACGGTGTCCCGTGCGCTCGCACGGGAGGAACTGGTGAGCCCGCCGACCCGCGAGCGCGTCCTCCGCGCGGCCGCGAAGCTCGGCTACCAGCCGAGCCGGGTGGCGCGTGCCCTGGTGACGGGCCGCACCGGCAACCTCGGGCTGATCGTTCCCGACCTCGCCAACCCGTTCTTCCCCGGCGTCGTCAAGGGGATGCAGGCGAGGGTGCACGCCGCCGAGCAGGCCGTCTTCGTCGCCGACAGCGACGAGGACGCCGCCGCCGAGCTCGGCCTGGCACGCAGCCTGGCCCGGCAGGTCGACGGGCTGGTCCTGTGCTCGCCGCGGATCTCCGAGGACGAGATCCGCGCGCTCGCGGAGCACATCGCGGTCGTGCTGATGAACCGCCGGGTCGGGAAGATCGCGGCGGTGACCGTCGACAACGGCGACGGGATGCGCCAGGCGATCGCCCACCTGGCGGCGCTGGGTCACCGCCGCGTCGCCCACGTCGCCGGCCCGGCCGGCTCGTGGTCCGCCATTCAGCGGGTCACCGGGCTGCGCACGGCCGCCGGTGCGGCCGACCTGGAGCTCGTCGAGGTGGGGACGTTCCCGCCGCGGTTCGAGAGCGGTGTCGCGGCAGCGGACCTCGTGCTCGCGTCGGGCGCGACCGCCGTCGTCGCGTACAACGACGTCGTGGCCCTCGGCCTGCTCAGCCGCTTCAGCGACCGGCGGATCGACGTCCCCGGGCGCATCAACGTGGTCGGCTGCGACGACATCGCGATGGCGGCCATGGCCAAGCCGGCCCTGACGAGCGTGGCCATCCCCAAGGAGCAGGCCGGCCGCGCCGCCGCCGACCTGCTGTTGCACGTCCTCGACCGGGGCGGCACCGACGACGGCACCGAGGGCACCCAGGTCGAGCTGCCCGCGCAGCTCATGGTCCGCGGCTCGACCGGCCCGGTCTGACGGATACCCGGACCTGACCCGGACCTGACCCGGACAAAAGCCTGACGGCGCCTCGTCGGGGCGGCGTTGTCAGGGTCGCGTCGGTAGTCGGGTGCCCGCCTCGGGTTCAGGCTGCAGCACATGGATACGTCACTGGACCTGGTGATCTGCCCGACGTGCGCCCAGCCCGCCGAGGTGGTCAGACGAACCGGTGTCGCGAGCACTGCAGGGGCGCTCGAACACGTGAAGATCCAGTGCGTGCAGCGGCACTGGTACCTCATGCTGTCCGACCGGCTCACGCGGTGGCCCACGGCAGCCTGACGACTCCTCCGCTTCCGATCGCGGTGGCGTCCGCTGGGTGATCTCGACGGGGATGCGCGGGGTGCGCTCGCGACGAGCGCCGCCGCTTTTCCGAGCAGGCGACCGGACAGCAGGTACTCGACGAGGACGCGCCTCGCCCGCCAGGACCTACCGGCAGCCTCGCACGCGGTAGCGCTGGCGGCCGGACTGTGCCGCTGGCGTCGTTGGCCGCCACGAGGCAACCGGAGAACGCAGCACTTCAGGCAGCCGAGGATCTTTGGCCGGCTCAGCCCTGCCGGCGGTCGACGGGCGTCCTCGCTGATGCGAGGAGCGTCCCCGCTCAGGGCGGGTCGTGTGCGGTGTTGCGTCGCGGTGTCTGGGTGGGGTCGAGCCAGGTGGGGGCGATGGTGTGGGGGATGCCGTTGATCATGACGATGCGCCAGTCGCCTTTGTGGATGAGGATGTGGTGGCGGCGGCAGCGCAGGGTCAGGTTGGTGATGTCGGTGGTGCCGCCGTCTTTCCAGGCGAGGATGTGGTGGGCGTCGCACCACCAGGGTGGGGCGTCGCAGCCGGGGTGGGTGCAGCCCTTGTCCCGGGCGATCAGGGCCTTGCGTTGTGCTTCGGTGGC
>DASUWX010000033.1:0-25291 GCA_036378185.1 Streptosporangiales bacterium
CGTCGACCGTCCGCCGCCCGATCTGGCCACCGGACGGGACGGTTACCGGCACCGGCTCCGGCGTCCGCCAGCCCGAGGGCGTGCCGACGCTCACCGTCACCGGCACCGTCGCGTCGCCGATCGCCTCGACGCTCACCCGCAGCGGGATCGTGTCGCCGGGCCGGTAGACCAGCCGGTCGGGCGTCACGGCCGTCGGCACGGCCCGGTCGACCCGCGGGACCCCCACCGGGGAGCAGGTCAGCACGACGGTCACCTCGCCGCCCGGGGTCCCGAGGTCGACGACCTCGCCGGAGAGCGAGCCCGGGCGGCCGTCGACGGTGGCGGCGTGCAGCCGCGTGCCCGCCGGTGGGCGGACGTGGAGGAGCAGCCGACCCAGCCGGGCCCGGCCCTGCTCGTACGCCGGCGGCCGCACCACGGCCGTCAGCCTGCCGTCCGCCAGGTGCGAGGTGAGCGTGAACGTCACCGGGCCGAACAGGGTGGGCAGGTCGCGCACCTCGATCCGCTTGCCGTCGGCCAGCCAGCCGCGCGGCGTGGCCGGGGTGATGTGCAGGACGTCCGGCATGCCGTCGTCGTCGCGGTCCTCGTGCACGAGCAGCTCGCGGAGCGCACGCAGGTAGACCGCGTTGTTGGCCGACAGCGGCGGGAACCACTGCGACCGGATGCCGGGCGGCAGGTCGGGGCACGGTGCGATCGTCGCGCCCTCCCCGCCGATGAACGTGTACGGCGTGAGGTCCTGCGCGAGCTTTCCGTAGAAGCTCAGCACGAGCCGGTCGTACTCGCCGTTGTCGCCGAGGAACTTCAGCAGCGAGTACCCGTACTGCCCGTCGACACCCGGTGCGTCGTAGCCGGCGGCACCGGGCGGGAAGTTGGCGGCGGCGTCGCTCTCGCAGACACCGGGCGGGTCGATGCTGCAGGCGTTGAACCGGACCAGGCCGAGGAACATCGAGCCGTGCCGGTAGAGGTAGCTCAGCATGCCCTTCGCGGCGTCGCTGCCAGGCGGCAGGATGCCGGTGGCCAGCGCGTAGTGGATGACGAGGTTCCAGTAGCTGCCGTCGCGCGTCGCCGGGACGAGGTCGTACGCCTTGGGCGCGGCCGGGTCGAGCAGCGAGATCGGCAGGTACAGCGAGCCGTCCGGCAGCCGCTCCGACGACGCGTCGATCGCCCGGGTCAGTGCCGTGCGGAACGCCGCCGCCTCGCCCAGGAACGACCGCGCCGCGTCGTCCTCGCCGATGAGCCGGAGCACCAGTCCCATGTCGCGCATACCGCGCCAGGCGTCCGCCTGCAGGTGCACGCCGTAGACGGGCTCGGGGATGTCGCTGCCGTAGCGCTGCTTCTCGAGCAGGCCGTTCGGGTCCTTCGCCCGCTGCTGCCGGAAGTCGTCGAGGTACGCCTGGAACGTCGGCAGGTTGTCCCGCAGGTACGACCCGTCGTTCGAGAGCAGGTAGTAGTTCGCGGCACTTTGCAGCTTGATGCCCTGTTCCCAGCTCGGGAAGGCGTCCTGCCCCTGGCCCTTGGCCTGGATCTGCGCGATGTTCGCGCGGTACTCGTCCAGGAACCCCATCTCGCCGAGGGCGGCGACGGACGTGGCGACCTCGGGGACGAACGCGAAGTGCGGGTCGGTGGTCTCGTAGCCGTTGGCGATCGACTGCTGCCAGCCCATCACCAGGTTCTGCAGCACCAGGTTGCGCATCGCGTCCATCGCGTACGGCTCCGGCACCCGCACCGTCGCGCCGCCCGCGACGGTCCTGGTCCAGTACGCCGCGACCGACTCCTTCGTGCGCTGGTACGTCGCGGCGTCCGCCCGCAACGAGCCCGCGGGCGCCGGCGTGTTCAGCACGGCGAGTTGGACGACCGCGTGGCCCGTCGACAGGTCGAGGTCGATGTCGAAGTTCGGCTGCGCCCAGCCGCCGCGCGCGCTCGACACGAGGTAGCTGTCGCCCCCGCGTGTGAGGCGCGTGCCGTCGGAGCTCAGGCCGGCGACGTCGTCGACGTGGAGGTAGAGCCGCAGCGTCGTGCGCGCCGGGCCGCGCCGGCCGCGGTGCGCCGTGAACCGGACGAAGCTGACCAGCGCGGGCGTCGCGTCGACGCGGGCCACGAACGACTCGCGCTCCCAGCGGGTGCCGTCGGCGTCGACGTAGGCGTTGTCGAGGATCGGCAGGAACCCGCCCCACAGCCGCGGCTCGTCGAGCCGCTCGACCGCGGAGCCGAAGACCTCGTGCGCCGAGCCGACCTGGAAGGTTGTGTACTGGCGCTGGGCGGGGAAGTCGGCCCAGCACCACTGCGAGGTGACCTGGCTGCCGTCGGCGACGTGGATCGCGAAGTCGCGCTGCTCGAGCCATCTGGCCGGGTCGTAGACCTCGTCCGTGAGCGGCAGGTAGTACCAGCCGGACTCGGTGACGTAACGGCTGGCGACGTTCGCCGGGCCGAGCAACGGCTTGACGTTGCCGAACGAGGGCCCGTCGGGGCGGGTCAGCAGCTGCTCGCCCCAGTGGTCGGCGCCCTGCCGCAGTGCGTACTCGACCGCGGCGTCACCCGCTCCCGGAGGCGCCGCGGCCGACGCGGGCGCGGCGGCCGCCGCCCGTCGCCCCTGCCAGGGCAGCGCGGCCAGCGCGGTGACCGCGGCCGAGCCGGCGAGAAAGGACCTGCGGCTGATCGCACCCATCCGATGCCTCCATCTGGTCTATACCAGATGGTGGGGACTGGACGGCCCTCCGTCAAGGCCCGATACGAAGCGTTGACGCGAACACGGGGCGTACGTAGAGTACGGTGGACTAGACCACTACTGGACGGAGTCCGATGACGGCTGCCGCGTACCTCGCGCGCGCCCTGCGGATCATGCAGGCGGTCGCCGACACCCAGGAACCCGCGATCCGCGCCGCCGGCGACGCGATCGCCGGAGCGCTGGCCGCCGGCGGCCGGTTGTGGACCTTCGGCACAGGTCACTCCCACCTGCTCGCCGAGGAGCTCTACACGCGCGCGGGCGGGCTGGACGGCGTCCGCGCGATCCTCGAACCGTCGCTCATGCTGCACGAGGGACCGGACAAGAGTTCCACGCTGGAGCGCCTCCCGGGGCTCGCCGCGGCGCTGCTGTCACAGTACGACGTCCGCGCCGGTGACGTCGTCCTGGTCGCCTCGAACTCCGGCCGCAACGCCGCTCCCGTCGAACTCGCCGAGGAATGCGTCGCGCGCGGCGCTACCGTCGTAGCTGTGACGTCCTTGAACCACTCGCGGTCCGTCGGGTCGCGGGCTCCGTCGGGGCGGCGGCTGTTCGAGGTCGCCGACATCGTGGTCGACAACTGCGGCGTCCCCGGTGACGCCGTGCTCGACGTGCCCGGCGTCGACGAGCGCGTCGGCGCGACGTCGACCGCCGCCGGCGCGCTCGTCGTCCAGGCGATCGCCTGCGAGGCCGCGGCCCGGATGGTCGAGCTCGGCCACCCGCCCGCCGTGCTCCGCAGCTTCAACTCCGACGCGCCGGTCGGCGAGGGCGCGCGGTGACGCTGCTCGCCGCGGCCGTGACCGCCGACGTCACGCCGCCGCCCGGCCACCCGCTCGGCGGTTACCTGTCCCGGCACGACGCGGTCAGCACGGGCACGCACGACCCGCTCACGGCGACGCTCGTGCACGTGTGCGACGACGCCGCCGGTCCCGGCGTCCTGTGGGTCGCGCTCGACGCGCTCGGCATCGCGGCGGCGACCGCGGAGCCGATCAGGTCGCGGATCGCCGCCGCGGCGGGTGTCCCGGCCGACACCGTGCTGGTCTGCTCGTCGCACACGCACTCCGGCCCGGACGCCTGGCTGCCACGCCGGCAGTCGTTCACCAGCGTCCCGCCGGACGGGCAGCTGGTCACCGGCCTCGTCGACCGCCTCGCGGCCGCCGCCGGGGAGCTCGGTGCGCGACGGCGCCCGGTCACCGCGAGCTGGGGCGTGGCACCCGACGTGGGCGTGGGCACCAACCGCAACGACCCGGCCGGGCCGCACGACGACACCGCCGGTGTGCTCACCCTGCGTGCGGCGGACGGCGAGACGGTGGCCGTCCTCGTCGACTACGCCTGCCACCCCACCGTCCTCAACCACGACAACCTCCGCTACTCGGCCGACTTCCCCGGTGCGGCGCGCACCGTCGCGGCCGCCGGGCTGAGTGCCCTCGCCGGGCCGGACACGCGACCGCCTGCCGTGGCCTTCCTGCAGGGCGCGGCCGGTGACGCGAGCCCGCGGTTCACCCGCCGCGGCCAGTCGTTCGCGGAGGCGGCGCGGCTCGGCGGCATCCTCGGCGCGGCCGCCGTCCGCGGCGCGCTCGCCGGCGAGGAGGTGGCGGTGCTGGGCGGCGTCCCCGTACTCCACCGTGCCGCCGTGGAGCTGCCGGTCCGTTCCCTGCCCGCGCCGGAAGAGCTGCGCGCGCGGCTGGAGCGCACCGAGGCGGCGTGGCGCCAGCTCGCCGGCCGGCCCGGCGCGCCGGAGACGCGGATCGCCCGCAGCCGCTACGAGGGCGCGATGCTGCTCGCGCGGCTGCACGAGGCCGACCTCCCGCCCACCATGCGGCTGCCGATCGCGGTGGCGGCCTTCGGCGACGTGGCGTGGGCGCACGTGCCCGTCGAGCTGTTCGCGTCGCTCGGGCAGGCCATCGTGAAGGCGAGCCCGTACCCGTGCACCCGCGTCGTCGGCTACACCGACGACTACCTGGGCTACGTCGCCGACGCCGCCGCACACGAGGCGCAGACCTACGAGGCCAACTCCAGCTTCTTCGACGCCGCAGCCGGCGCGGCGCTGGTGGACGCGGTCGTCGCGCTGCTGCGCCGCGCCCGCGACTGAGCCGGCGGAGGACTGGCCCGCACCGATAACCAAGAGTAATCTCCTAGTTGCTCTTTGTGATGTCGGAGTCTTGGGGGTCGGACATGCGTAACTCGATCACGGCACGGGCAGGTGCGGCGCTCCTGGCCGGAGCGCTGGTGCTGGGCAGCGGCGGCGTGGCACAGGCCGCGCCCGCGCCGGCGGCGCACTCGTGGCCGCACCACCACCACTACCGGGCGCACAAGGTGCGGATCATCGCGAAGGGCGGGGCGTACGTCCGGGCGCGGGCCGGCGGCCACGCCCGGGTCGTCGCGCACCTGGGCCTCGGCGCGGTCGTCGTGCTCGGCGGCCCGGTCCTGTTCGTGCACGGCGTGCTGTGGCTGCGCATCCGCGGCGGCGGCTGGATCTGCGCCCGTGACGTCAGGCCGCTCAGGGCCTAGCCGTACCGCACCTCGAGGTGCAGCCGGCCGGAGCGGCCGGTGAGCTCGACCGTCCCCTTCGCGGGATCGAACGCGGAGACGGGCCGTCCGTCGATCAGCACGGCGGTGATCTCCTGCTGTCCCGGGGTGGCCAGGCGCAGCGTCGTCCGCGTGCCTGGCCGCTCCGCCGGGAGCACGACGTCGCCACGGACGACGCCGTGGCCGAGGTCGGAGCGCAGCGTGTAGCTCACCGGGCCGACCCGGCTGGGCAGCCGGTCGACCGAGATCGTCTTGCCATCGGCGAGCCAGCCGCGGGGCGTGGCCGGGGCGAGGGTCAGCGCCGTGACGGCGCCGTGGTCGTCGACGCTCTCGTGCAGCAGCTGCTGGCGGAGCGCGTTGAGGAACACCGACGTGCTGGTGCTCATCGGCGACCACCACGTCTGCCGGTAGTACTGCCAGGGGCAGGCGTCGATGTCGGAGCCCTCGCCGCTGACGAACGTGTTCCGCGTCGTCATGTGCGCGAGCTTGCCGTAGAACATGACGTTCAGTCGGTCCGGCTCCCCCGCGTTCGCCAGGGCGCGCGCGTACTGCCAGCCGTACAGCTCGTCCGCGCCCTCGCCGTAGTAGCCGGGGAGGTTGTTCGGGTCGCACTGCCCCACGGGCTCGCCCTGCCAGTTGAACCGGGTCTGGCCGAGCAGCGTCCCGCCGTGGCCGTGGATGTACGCGAGCGCGTCACGCAGCTGGTCGGCCGACAGCACGCCGCTGGCGAGGCCGTACGGCACGAGCAGGTTCCAGTAACTGCCCGCGCGGGTGGCCGTGATCCGGTCGTACGGCTGGTCGCCCGACAGCAGCCGCTCGGGGACGAACAGCGTGCCGTCGGCCAGCCGCACCTGCGACGCGGCGATCGCGGCCCGCAACGAGGTGCCGAACCGTTCCGCGGCAGGCGCGTACCGGTCGGCGAGGTCGCCCTCGCCGACCGCGCGGAGCACGGGCAGGACGTCGGTCATGCCGCGCCACGCCACGGCCTGGCCGTGGAACCAGTACGCGTGCTCGCCGTTGTCCTCGCAGCACGCGTCGGGCGCGAGCAGGCCGTGCGGGTCGGACGCCGAGCTCGCGGCGAACGACGCCAGGATGTCCCGCACCAGCGGCAGATCGGCGCGGACCGTCGAGGCGTCGCCGGTCATCTCGTAGTAGCGCGCGAGCCCTTCGAGCTTGGTTCCGTTCGCCCACGAGACGTAGCGGTCGGTGCCGCGCTTGGTGTCGAGCAGCACCTGCAGGTTCGCCTTGTAGTCGGCGCCGAAGCCGAACTCGCCGAGTGTCGTGATCGCGTCGGTGTCCTCGGGCACGTAGCCGTCCTCGTACCCGTTCCCGACGGACGTGCGCCAGCCCTCGACGAGCTGCTGGATCAGCATGTTGCGCATCGCGTCCATCACGTACGGCTCGGGCACGCTGACGCCCGCGCCGGCACCCAGCGCGCGGTTCCAGTACGTGCGCACGCTCTCGCGCGCGGCGGCGTACGCGCCGTCGGTGGTCATCGACGCGGGCGCGGTCACGGCGTCCGGAGTGACGAGCATCGCGAGCACGACCGAGCGCGGGCCGTGCGCGAGGTCGAGCGACCAGCTGAGGTCGGCGCCGGACAGCTTCGGGTCGCCGCCCGCGACCAGGTACGTCCTGCCGTCCGCCGTGACGGCGTTGCCGGACAGCTGGAAGCTCGGTGAGGCGGGGTCGTCCAGGTGCGTCCGCAGGACCGTCGAGCGCGGCCCGCCGTCCGGTGCGGTCGCCGTGATCCGCGTGTACGCGACCAGCGACGACGTCTGCGGGACGCGGGCCGCGAACACCTGCTCCGCGTAGCGGACGCCCTGCGCGTCCGTGTAGTCCACGTCGAGGATCGGCAGGTACCCCCCGGAGAGGCGCGGCAACGGCGCCCGCTGCTGCGCGCTGCCGAACCGCTCGGAGCCGTCCGCGCCGACGAAGAACTTCGCCTCCCGGAAGTTCGGGCAGCGCGTCACGTAGCCCGGAAGGGCGTTGCCGGGCTCGCCGCCGCACGGCACGTGGTAGTCGGCCATGACGCCGCCGCCGTCGGAGAGCGGCAGCACGTAGTGCTGGCGGGTGGGATCGGTGGACGCCTGCACGTCGGACGTGTCGCCGTCGGGCATGGTGAACGGCAGGAAGTACGCGCCGGTGTCGGTGCTGCCCTTGTAGCCGCTGCCCGGGGCGCCGGAGGCGACGCCGCCGCCGTTCAGCGGCACGAGGTAGTCCTTGACGGCGTCGTAGCTGGCGCCGTCCGGACGGGCCATGACCTGGTCGGCCCACACGTCGGGGCCGGACCGCAGCGCGGCGTCGACGGCGGCCACGTAACCCTGGCTCACCGTGCAGCAGTGCTCACCCGCGGCGGGAGGCGGCGGGGGCTCGGCCGCTCCCGCCGCAGGCGCGACGCCGAACCCGGCGCCGAGCACGAGAATCGCGAGGACCGTCGTGATGCGCCGCATGCGGCCCTCCGTCGTCATCGGGTCGTGCCGGTGAGGTAGTGCGTGGCGATCTGGTCCGCGGAGAGCGCGGACGGGTAGAGCGCGACCTCGTCCATGTCGCCCTGCCAGCGCTGTCCGGCGTCGTCGCCGCGGGCGCCGATCTTCAGCGACGCGGGCCCGGCGGCCGGTGCCACGCTGGTCTCGACGCTGGCGTCCGGCCACCCGTCGAGGTAGACGGTGAGGTTGCTGCCGTCGAACACGGCGGCCACGTGGTGCCAACGCCCCGTGCTCACCGACGTCGTCCCGGTGACGAGCGCGTACGACCCGGCGCCGAGGTTCCATGCCTGCAGGTGCCCGGCGCCGTCGAGCCGGAACGCGAAGCCGTTGTTCGCCGGGGTCGAGTACTTCTCCACGATCGCCGTGCCCGGGTCGGGCCGGATCGCGGACGGCCGCACCCACGCCTCGACGGTGTACGCACCGGTCGGTGACACCGATGCCGAGGACGGCACCTCGCCGTACCCGCCGTCCAGACGGGCGGCGGTGTCGGTGTCGCCGGCGAGCGCTCCCGGTACGCCGAGCGTCACGGTCGGCCGGTAGCTGCCGTCCTGCCCGTGGCCGGACGAGTCGGTCAGGGCCGTGCCGCTCGACTCACCGAGACGCCAGTAGCCGCTCGGGTTCTGCTGCCCGACGAGCTCCGGGTACGCGACGTCCGCGACGGTGCCCACCTTGACGGGGATCTGCGCGGTCAACGGCGCGGCACCGGGCGCGGTCAGCGTCACCGTCAGCGTGTGCTCGCCCGACGCCCCGGACGGCACCGAGACCTCGATCGGGTACGTGTGCCGCACGGTCCGGCCGTCGCTGGTCAGGTCGAGCGGCTGACTGGCAGGGCTGACCTGCCAGCCGTCCGGTGCGCCGACGGCCAGCGTTCCCGCGACCGAACGCTGGGCGATGGCCGTCACGTCCACGTCGAGCTCGGTCGTGTGGCCGCTCGCCACCAGCTGGCGGCCGGGAGTGCCGAGCCGGCCGGTGAAGACGTCGGAGTACCGCGGCACGATCTCGTCGACACCGGGCGCGGTCGTGCCCGCGTCCCACACGATGCGCACGGCGTCGGCGGTGCGGTCGCCGCCGGGCACGAGGGTGTACGCGCCCTGCAGCGGCCCGAGGTCGACCCAGGTGCCGTCGTGCTTCGCCTGGACGGTGCCGGTCGCGGTGTCACCCTCCGGGCGCAGCACCACGACGTCGCGCAACGGGTGCGTGCGCGTCAACGGCAGCTCGAGGCTGTCGCCCTCCGTCGGTGCCTGTGCGGCGCGGTACGCGGTGTCCAGCTTGTCGTCCGCAGCGGCGGCGAGGCTGCTGCCCTGGGCGGCCGGCGGGTTCCCGGTCGGGGTGCCGGTGTCGCCGTACCAGGGCACGCCGAGCCACGCGTCGCTCTCCGACCTGGCGAGCCCGTACAGCGGGTCGAGCACGCCGGACGCGACGACCTGCGGGTTCGCGGCGAGCGCCCGGCGTTCGGCGTCGAGACCGAGGCGTGCCTTCCAGATGCCCGCTCCGTCACCGGACGCCTGCGCGGTGAGCGCGGCGGCCGCGTCGTCGCCGGCGCCGGCGGCGTGCGTCATGTCGTCGAGCCACGGTTTCGCCTCGGTCGCGAACAGTGGGTCGGGCAGGCCCGAGCGCATCTCGTCCGGTGCGCTCCGCATCCGGGCCAGGTAGTCGTCCAGCTCCTTCGCCGGCCCGTCCACCGCACCTCCGGACGTGTACGCCGACGTCAGGTCGTGCACCAGCGGCGTGAGTGTGGGGCTCTCCTGCGCGAGGTCCCCGCCCACGGGCCCGTTGGACCGGTTGTTCTCCGCGAAGACGCGCAACGCGTCGGCCGCGTCGCCGCCGAGACCGCGGATCGCCGCGTCCCACGAGCGCTTCGCGTCGTACCCGGCGGGGTTCCAGGCGTAGTCGGCCTCGGTCCACAGCGGGATCTGCGACGGTGCCTGCTCGACCATCTCGTTGAACGTGATGCCGAGCGTGTCCTTGCCGAGCCCGGGGTCTCGGCCGACGAGCGGGCCGAGGAACAGCCGGTTGGGGTCGTAGTCGTTGACCGGGTAGTTGTCCCAGACGACGAGGCGGTGCTTGGGGAACGCGGCCTGGGTGGACTTCTCGTCGTCGACGGTGATCTGCGGCGAGACGACCGCGGGACCGGTCCAGTAGATCTGCATCTTCTGCGTCACCAGGTCGTCGAAGCGCGTGCGGTACGGCGTCGAGTCGATGCCGTAGTACTGCGTGGGCACCGTGATCGTCGGCTCGACGTCGGGGTGGCTGTCGAAGAACCGCGCCTGCATGTCGTTCAGCACGGCGGCCTGTGCCGCGGCGATCGGCTGCGGGTCGTCGCCGTACGCGGTCTGGTCGGCGGCACAGGCGAAGTGCCCGCTGACGTCGTCCCACGCGATGACGAAACGGCGCACGCCGATGTCGTAGAGCTGCTGGAAGCGCGCGATCAGCTTGTCCCGGTCGGCCTTGCTGGAGTGGCAGATGCCCTTGCTCGCGTCGAGCGGCGCCTCGGGCGACACCCGGTAGATGAACTTCACGTGCCGGGCGGCGGCGTACTTCACGAGGTCGGCGAACTTCGCGAGCTCGTCGGACGGATAGAGGTCGCCCCACTGTGTGCCGGTGCGCGCGTCGCCCGCCGGGCCGTAGAAGAAGTAGTTCATCTTGTGGGTGGCGAGGAAGTCGACCTGGTCGTAGCGGTCGTCCCAGGACCACGTCGGCCCGTAGAAGGACTCCATGCCGCCGCGCATCGCGAAGCCGGGCCAGTCGCGGACCACCATCGCGGGCACCGTGCGGCCGGTGAGCGCCTGGCGCAGGGTCTGCGCGGCGTAGTACGTGCCGACGCCGTCGACGCCGCCGAGCACGACCCGGCCGTGGTCGGCGTCGTCCCGCCCGGCGGCGAACACGTAGCCCTCGGCGGGCAGCCCGGCGGTGCCGTTCTGGTGCAGCTGCGCCAGCCCCTGCTTCACCTCGTCGTCGCCGCCGGTGCCGACGGCGACCGTGACCGGCGCGGAGCCCTGCGTCGTCTCGATGCCGTGGTCGTGCAGCACGGACTTCACGAGCCCGACGGCGGCGTCGTCCGCGTGCGCGCCCTCGACGAGCTGGACCGTCGGCGGCAGCGCGACCTGGCCGGAGAGCAGCCGCTCCGACTGCGGTTGCGGGGAGATCTGCGGGAGAGCGGTGCCGGGTGCGGCCGCAGCGGCCGCGGGCACCGTGACCGTGCCCGCGAGCACCGCGGCTACGGCCAGACCGGACAATCCCTTGCGGGACAGAGAATTCATGACGCCACCTGCGGGGCCGGGCGACTGGACTAGGCCAGTGTCCACGCCCCGGCACACCCGGTCAAGGCCCGGGCGGCACGAACCGCCCGCCACTGCGCAGAGTGACGGGCGGTTCTCACGTGCCTCGCGGCCGGGTGGCGGATCAGGCCACGTCGTACCGGTCGAGGTTCATGACCTTGTCCCACGCGCTCACGAAGTCCCGCACGAACTTCTCCCGCGCGTCGTCGCTGCCGTATACCTCCGCGACGGCACGCAGCTCGGAGTTCGAGCCGAAGACGAGGTCGACGCGGCTGGCGGTCCACCTGACCTCGCCCGTGGCGCGGTCGCGGCCCTCGAACGTCTCCGCGTCCTCCGACGTCGGCTGCCACTCCGTGCCCATGTCGAGCAGATTCACGAAGAAGTCGTTGGTCAGCGACTCCGGCCTCGACGTGAAGACCCCCAGCGGGGACTGCTTGTAGTTGGCGCCCAGGACGCGCAGGCCGCCGACGAGGACGGTCATCTCGGGCACGCTCAGGGTGAGCAGGTTCGCGCGGTCGATCAGGAGGTACTCCGCCGGCAGCGGCTGCGCCTTGCCGAGGAAGTTGCGGAACCCGTCCGCGGTGGGCTCGAGCGGCACGAACGACTCGACGTCGGTCTGCTCCTGCGACGCGTCCGTGCGACCCGGGGTGAACGGCACCTGGACGTCGTAGCCGGCGTTCCTGGCCGCCTGCTCGACGGCCGCACACCCGCCGAGCACGATCAGGTCGGCGAGCGAGATCTTCTTCCCGCCGGCCTGGGAACCGTCGAACTCCGCCTTGATCTCCTCGAGGGTGCGCAGCACCGCCGCCAGCGCGTCCGGCTGGTTGACCTCCCAGCCCGCCTGCGGCTGGAGCCGGATGCGCGCGCCGTTCGCCCCGCCGCGCTTGTCGCTGCCGCGGAACGTCGACGCCGACGCCCACGCCGTGGACACGAGCTGTGAGATCGACAGGCCCGACGCCAGGATCCGGCTCTTGAGCGCGGCGACGTCGTCGGGCCCGACGAGCTCGTGGTCGACCTCGGGCACCGGGTCCTGCCAGATCAGCCGCTCCTGCGGGACGAGCGGGCCGAGGTAGCGCTGGATCGGCCCCATGTCGCGGTGGGTCAGCTTGAACCAGGCCCGGGCGAACGCGTCCGCGAACTCGTCCGGGTGCTCGTGGAAGCGCCGCGAGATCGGCTCGTAGATCGGGTCCATGCGCAGCGAGAGGTCGGTCGTCAGCATCGTGGGGGGACGCGACAGCGAGCCGTCCTGGGGATCGGGCACGGTGTTCGCCCCCGCGCCGTCCTTCGCCTGCCACTGGTACGCGCCCGCCGGGCTCTTGACCAGCTCCCACTCGTAGCCGAACAGGGTCTCGAAGAAGCTGTTGTCCCACTTCGTCGGCGTGGGCGTCCACGTGACCTCGAGGCCGCTGCCGATCGCGTCCCGGCCCTTGCCGCTGCCGAAGCTGCCCTTCCAGCCCATGCCCTGGTCCTCGATGGGCGCCGCCTCGGGCTCGGGCCCGACGTACTCGTCGGGGTCCGCGGCACCGTGGGTCTTGCCGAACGTGTGGCCACCGGCGATCAGCGCGACGGTCTCCTCGTCGTTCATCGCCATCCGGCGGAACGTCTCGCGGATGTCCCTGGCCGCGGCGAGCGGGTCAGGTGTGCCGTTCGGGCCCTCCGGGTTGACGTAGATGAGGCCCATCTGCACGGCGGCGAACGGCTTCTCGAGCTCCCGGTCGCCGTGGTAGCGCTCGTCGCCGAGCCAGGTGCGCTCGGGACCCCAGTAGACGTCCTCCTCGGGCTCCCAGCGGTCCACGCGGCCGCCGGCGAAGCCGAACGTCTTGAAGCCCATGGTCTCCAGGGCGCGGTTGCCCGTGAAGATCATCAGGTCGGCCCAGGAGATCTTGCGCCCGTACTTCTGCTTCACCGGCCAGAGCAGCCGGCGCGCGCGGTCGAGCAGCACGTTGTCGGGCCAGCTGTTGAGCGGCGCGAAGCGCTGCATGCCGGCACCCGCGCCGCCGCGGCCGTCCTCGATCCGGTAGGTGCCGGCGCTGTGCCAGGCCATCCGGATCATCAGCGCCCCGTAGTTGCCGAAGTCCGCCGGCCACCAGTCCTGCGACGTCGTCAGCAGCTCGTCGACGTCCTTCGCCAGCGCGTCGAGGTCGAGGCTGTTGAACTCCTTCGCGTAGTCGAAGTCCTCGCCCATGGGATCGGAGGACGGGTGGTGCTTGCGCAGGATCTGCAGATTGAGCTGGTTCGGCCACCAGTCGCGGTTGCTCGCGCCCTCCGCCGGGTGGTTGATGCGACCTGTCGAGACCGGGCACCCGCCGGCGCTCTCCTCGTTGACCTCGCCGATGGCGGCGTCATGACTTTCGGACACGCGAATCCTTCCGGTTAGTACTCAGGAGCTGGTTGCGGTGAACAGTCGGGACACAGGCCCCGGTACACGACCTCTGCCTCGTCGACCGCGAAACCGTGGTCGTCGGACGGAGTCAGGCAGGGCGCGTCGCCGACGGCGCAGTCGACGTCGACGATCGCACCGCACGACCGGCACAAGAGGTGATGGTGGTTGTCGCCGACCCGCGCCTCGTATCGCGCCACGGAGCCGGGCGGCTGGATGCGACGCAACAGGCCGGCCGCCGTCTCCGCGCGGAGCACGTCGTACACGGCCTGGTGGGACACGTCGCCGATCGCCTCACGCACGAGACCGATGATCGAGTCGGTGTCGGCGTGCGGATGCCGGTGCACGGCGGTGAGCACCGCCACCCGAGGCCGGGTCACCCGAAGGTCGGCCTCGCGGAGCATGCGCTCGAAGTCCGGAGTGCTCGGCATCTGCCGCAGTCTGCCCCATTTTCTTGAATCAATCAAGATTCCGGCCCGGCGCCTGCCGGCGACCGTGTGAGGGGCACCCTCGTCACGTGATGGCGTGACCAGGGTGCCCCTGACCCGTACGAGTCAATCCGGATGGCCGCGCTTCGTGGACAATGGTCGCGACCTCGGGAGGGCCGATGAACGAGACGACCGCCGCGGCACCGCTCGCCGGCATACGCGTCGTCGAGGTGGGCACGTTCATGGCCGCGCCGTTCGCGGCGATGCAGCTCGCGGACCTCGGCGCCGACGTGGTCAAGGTCGAGGCCCCGGGCGGCAGTGACACGGTGCGTGCGACCGGCCCCTTTCTCGACGGCCACAGCTCGCCGTTCGCCCGGTTGAACCGGAACAAGCGCTCCCTCGCACTCGACCTCAAGGCGGACGCCGGCAAACACGCGTTCCGCCGGCTGCTGCGGAGCGCGGACGTGCTCGTGCAGAACCTCAGGCCGGGCACGCTCGACCGGCTCGGCTTCGGGTATCCGGCGGTGCACGAGCTCAACCCGCGCCTCGTGTACGTGTCGGCGTCCGGCTGGGGACAGGACGGCCCGCTGTCCGCACTGCCGGGCCTCGACATCATGGCGCAGGCCCGCTCGGGGCTGATGAGCATCACCGGTGAGCCGGACGGCGGTCCGGTGAAGGTGGGCGTGCCGGTGTGCGACCTGGCCTGCGGCCTGTACGGCGCGCTCGCCGCGGTCGCCGCGCTGCGCGCGCGGGAGCGCACCGGCGAGGGCCAGCACGTCGACGTGTCGCTGTACGAGGCCGGCGTCTCGCTGACGATCTGGGAGGCCGGGCGCTACTTCGCCACCGGCGAGCCGGGCAGCCGGCTGGGCTCCGCCCACCAGTCGACAGCGCCGTACCAGGCCGTGCGCACGAAGGACGGCTGGGCGACGGTCGGCGCCGTCACGCCGAGGACGTGGGATGCGTTCTGCGCCGCACTCGACCTCGGTGAGCTGTGCGACGACCCGCGGTACGCCACCGCGTTCGACCGCCAGGCCCGCCGCGACACGCTCATCCCCGCGATCGAACGGGTGACCACGGCGTTGACCACGGACGAGCTGGTCACCCGGCTCGAGGCCGCGGGCGTCCCCTGCGCCCCGATCGCGACCACCGACCAGGTGCTCACCGACGCGCACCTCACGGAGCGGGAGTTCTTCTGGGACGCGCCGCACCCCGACCTCGGGCCGGTCCGCCAGCTCGGGTCGCCGATGCGGTTGTCCGGGACACCGCCGGTGCGCCGCGGCGCCGGGCCGCCGCTCGGCGCGGACTCCGTGGCGGTGCTCGCCGACTGTGGGCTCACCGAGGACGAGATCGCCGACCTGGTGGCGAGCGGCGTCGTGGCCGTACCCGACGGTGAGGGAAGGGAAGCACGTGACTGACCAGCTGGTGGTGGAGCGCGACGGAGCCGTGCTGCGGGTGGTGTTCAACCGGCCCAGGCAGCGCAACGCCATGACCTGGGAGATGTACGACGGCCTCGCCGGGGCGTGCGAACAGGCCGACGCCGACGACGGCATCCGCGCGATGGTGCTGCGCGGCGCGGGGGACGAGGCGTTCGTCGCGGGTACGGACATCTCGCACTTCACCGACTTCAGCAGCGGCGCGGACGGCGTCGCGTACGAGGACCGGATGGCCCGGGTGGTCAACCGGCTGGAACGTGTGCAGGTGCCCACCGTCGCGGCGATCTCCGGCTACTGCCTCGGCGGCGGGCTCGCGATCGCCGCGGTGTGCGACCTCCGCGTGGCGACACCGGACGCACGGTTCGGCGTCCCCATCGCCCGGACGCTGGGCAACTGCCTGTCGATGAACACCCACTCGCTGCTCGTCAACCACCTCGGCCCGGCCAGGGTGCTCGACATGCTGCTGCGGGCACGCATGTTCACCGCGGACGAGGCGCACGCCGCCGGCTTCGTCGCCGAGCTGTGCGCACCCGGCGAGCTGGAGTCGTGCGTGGCGTCCGTCGTCGACCGGCTGTCGCAGCACGCGCCGCTCACCATGTGGGCTGCCAAGGAGGCCGTCCACCGGCTGCGCACCGCCGCGCTGCCGGACGGCGACGACATCGTCGAGCGGGTGTTCGGCAGCGCCGACTTCAGGCAGGGCGTCGAGTCGTTCCTCGCCAAGCGCAGGCCCACCTGGACCGGGCGCTGACCATCCGCACTGAGCGGGCCTGCTCGCCACCGGAGCGACCGAGCAGGATCGGACAGCCGTGCGCAACCGGCGTACCCTCCGGAGGCAGGAGCGCAGGCGACGACGCGGGGGTACGGCGTGGATCGGCACGAGCGACTGTCGACGCTCCTCGAGCTGCTCGGCACGCGCGGCAAGATGCGGGTCGAGGAGCTCGCGGCCGAGCTCGGCGCGTCGCCGGCGACCATCCGCCGCGACCTCGACCATCTCGCGGCGCAGCAGCTGCTGGCCCGTACCCACGGCGGTGCGGTGGCGCAGAACGTCGCCTACGACCTGCCGCTGCGTTACAAGTCCGCGCGGCACGCCCCGGAGAAGGAGCGCATCGCCCGCGCGGCGGCCGCGATGACCGAGCCGGGCGCCGTGGTCGGGGTGAACGGCGGCACGACGACCACCGAGGTGGCCCGCAGTCTGGTGTTGCGCACGGGCCGCCCTGCGGCGGGCCGGGAGGTGCCGCTGACGGTCGTCACCAACGCGCTCAACATCGCCAACGAGCTGGTGGTGCGGCCGCACGTGAAGGTCGTCGTCATCGGAGGTGTGGCCCGGGCACAGTCGTTCGAGCTGACCGGCCCGCTGGGCACCCGGGTGCTCGACGAGATCACGCTCGACGTGGTGTTCCTCGGCGTCGACGCGATCGACCCTGACCGAGGGGCGTTCGCGCACAACGAGAGCGAGGCGAGCATCAACCGGGAGATGGCGTCGCGGGCCAGGCAGGTGGTGGTCGTCGCGGACAGCTCGAAGCTCGGACACCTGGCGTTCGCGCAGATCTGCCCGGTCACGGCGGTGCACCTGCTGCTGACCGACTCGGGCGCGCCGGCCGAGGTGGTGCGGCGGTTCGAGTCCCGGGGCGTGGCCGTCAAGGCGGTGTGACCCGGCTGCGCGATCCTGCGCGAATCACCCAGAGTTCGACCTCTTGTGATCAGCCACGGTCCGGGCGTAGCTTCACGGCAGCGCGACCCTCCGGAGGCAGCCGTGACACCCCGTGCGCACCACCTTCGTACCCTGCTCGCCCTGTTCTCCGCCGTTGCGGTGGCACTCGCCCTGACCGTGCTCGCCCCGGTCGCGACGCCGGTCGCCCGCGCGGTGCCGTCGCAGGGCGTGCTCGCCCCCACGCCGCCGATGGGGTTCAACGACTGGGCCGGGTTCGGCTGCAACATCGACGAGAAGCTCTTCACCGACACCGCGGACGCGATGGCCTCGCTGGGGCTGCGCAAGGCCGGCTACGACTACGTGAACGTCGACGACTGCTGGATGCAGCGCGACCGCGACGCCGACGGCAACCTGCAGGTCGACACGACCCGGTTCCCGCACGGCATGAAGTGGCTCGCCGACTACGTCCACGCCCGGGGGCTGAAGTTCGGCATCTACGAGGACGCCGGCTACAAGACCTGCCAGGGCGCGGCCGGCAGCTACGGGCACTTCCAGCAGGACGCCGACCTCTACGCGTCCTGGGGAGTCGACTACCTGAAGCTCGACTACTGCTACCAGCCGCTGGACCAGTACCCGGGCAAGACGCCGGCCGAGGTCGCGCACATCGTCTACCACCAGGCCAGCCAGGCGATCGCCAACACCGGGCGGCCGATGATCTTCTCCGAGTCCGCCCCCGCGTACTTCTGCTGCCAGGGGCAGAACTTCTCGGACGTGATGAGCTGGATCGGCCAGGAGGGCGAACTGTGGCGGTTCGGCTCGGACATCTACGACGCCTGGCCCAGCGTGCTGCAGAACTACCGCGAGGACAACACGCCCGGGCTCGCCGACTACGCGGGGCCGGACCACTGGAACGACGCCGACATGCTGGAGATCGGCAACGGCGGCCTCAGCCTGACCGAGGCGCAGAGCCAGTTCACGGTCTGGTCGGAGCTCGCCTCCCCGTTGCTGTTGAGCACGACGCTGTCGAAGCTGTCTCCCGCCGAGCTGGCCGTCGTCGAGAACCGCGACGTGATCGCCGTCGACCAGGACCCGCTCGGCGTGCAGGGCCGGGTCGTGCAGTCCGGCCAGGGATACGACGTCCTGTCGCGACCGCTGGCCAACGGCGACCGGGCCGTCGTGCTCTTCAACAAGGGCGACACGGCACAGACCATCACCACGACGGCGCAGAACGTCGGCGCCGACCCGGGCTCGCGGTACGAGCTGTTCGACCTCGTCAGCAAGCGGCGGACCGAGACCACGGGGACCATCGCCGCGAACGTGCCGCCGCACGGCACCGTCATGTACCGGGTGAGCACGGGCGTCTCGGGTGCCCTCCCGCCGGCGACCGCCGTGACCGTCGGCAGCGGCACGTTCCAGGCCGGGAAGCCCACGCCGGTGAAGGTGACGTTCACGAACCACGGGTCGAGCTCCGTGGACCGGGTGGACGTGAGGCTGGACGTGCCGGACGGATGGACGGTCAAGTCGGCGAGCCGTCCGTTCGCCGTCGTGAAGCCGGGGGCGTCGGTGACCGCCACCTTCGACGTCGTCTCGAGCCCGCCGCCGCCCGGTCTCGCGTCGAAGACCCTCGAGGCGTCCGTGCGTTACTCCTGGCGGGGACAGAACCTCACCGAGACCGGTGCGGAGACCGTCATCACCAACACGCCGTACGAGAGCCTGGCGCAGGCGTTCAACAACATCGGGGTCACCGACGAGTCGAACCCTGCACCGGGTGACTTCGACGGCGGCGGGGACAGCTACTCGGCGCAGGCGCTCGCGGCCCAGGGCGCGACCCCGGGCGCGACGATCACCGCGAACGGAGCCGGTTTCACCTGGCCGGACGCCGCCGCGGGCACCCGCGACAACGTGCAGGCGCAGGGACAGCTCGTGCAGCTGTCCGGGTCCGGCAGCGCGCTGGCCTTCCTCGGCGCGGAGGCGGGCTTCTCGTCGGGCACGGTCACGGTGACGTACACGGACGGCACGACGTCGTCGGCGTCGCTCGGCTTCCCGAACTGGTGCTGCAGTGACCAGCACGCATACGGCGCGACGCCGGTCATCGTGACGGACCACAGGAACACGCCGAGCGGTCCGGCCAACTTCGGCATCCAGTACGTCGTCTTCTACAACAGCATCCCGCTCACCGCGGGCAAGACCGTGGCGACGGTACAGCTCCCGGACCAGCCGGCCATCCACGTCTTCGCGATGGCCGTGCAGTAGGCACACCACTCACCGGGCCCTCCGGCGCTGTTTCCGGTACTCCCGGTAGGTGAGCCAGACGACGGCCACGTCGAAGACGGTCAGCGCGATCAGGCCGGCCGTCGGGGCGAGCGCGATGCGGTAGAGCTGGTAGGCGATGAACGCGAGCAGGAAGGCGATCATCCACGGGTACGCCCACCGCCGGTTGGCCAACAGCGCGACGACGAGCACGATCTTCACCAGCCCGTGCGCCAGCAGGTAGATCGCCGCGTACGTGACCGCGTGACCGGTGAGACCGTGCGCCGCGTGCAGCAGCCGGGTGGCGACCAGGTCGTGCGGGTCCTCGGACAGCTCGTGCTCGGTGACCGCGGCGACCACGCGGTTGATCGTCGCCGGCGACACGAACAGCAGCAGCACCCCGCCGACGAGCTCGAGCAGACCGTCGAGCCCCTTGAGCGCGATGCCGACGGCGAAGGCCCGGTCGAGCAGGCTCCCCGTGCGGAACCAGCGGGCGAGCGTGGTGAGCGACGCGCTCATCGACCTCCGCATCCCTGTGGCGAACGCTCCTGCCTACCCGCAGAAGCATCACCTACACCATCGTAGGAGGTTCGCCGCAGCGGCCCGGGCGCGGGCCTATTCGATGGCGTCGTCGACGTCCAGGGCCCGCCAGAAGGTGATCTCCGGTTCGCCGGTGACGCCGGCGGCCGCCATCAGCTCGCCGACCTCAGGCGAGGCCGCCATGAACCGCTGGAACGAGTCCGCGTCCGGCCAACGGTCGACGATCAGCAGTTCCTCGTCGGTGCCGTAGAACCGGTGCGCCTGTACTCCGTGCTCGCGCGCACGGGCGAGGATCTGCTGCACGACCTCCGGCTTCTCACTCGCCAGAGCCTCCAGCTTGCCGGCGTCACCCGGGACGCGCAGCGTCATCAGCACACTCATCGGTCTCCCCTCCCCCTCGGGCCACGCAGGTCCCGGACCGGTGCCGGGTGTCCGGCCCCGTCGCCATCGTCACCGCGCCCGGTCGCGGTGACCACGGACAACTCCCCGACATCGCCCTGACAGCTCGTCCCGCGGTGACGCGGTGGAGACGCAGGTGTGACGCTCGCGCGCGCACCATCGCGGCGAGGGTCCGCGTCAGGGCGGGGAACGGGAGACGGACCCGGTCCTCCGGTGCGCGGCACCTGACAGCCAGCGACGAGTGAGACAAGGACCAGTTCCATGGCCAGCCCTCTCGGCATCCTGCCGCACGACGCGTTCCGCACGATGGTCCGGAACACGACGCTCAACCAGTTGCGCGACGACCCGCGGGTCCGCGTCGCGAACCGGACGGTCTTCGACGCCATGAAGGCGCACCTGCTCGATCTCTACGCCGACATGCAGGTGGAGCACAGCTTCGAGGACGTCGCCGGCCAGGTGATCGACTGCGTCCCCGTCGAGGAGCAGCCGTCGTTGCGGGGCCGGCAGCCGAAGTCGCCGCCGGACCTGCGGCCCGTGCTGCGCGGCCACGACCCCGCGCCCACCAGGTCGGTGCCGCGCGTGCCCGTGGACGAGCGGCGGCGGGACCGCCACGGCAACGTCATGGCGGCGCCCGAGGGCACCATTCCCGTGCGCCGGCTGACCCTCGCCGACCTCACGCGGTCGCGAACCCTCGACGAGTTCTTCCGCAAGGCGCCCGGGCCGACGAGCGAACCGCCGAGCACGCCGGACCCGGACACGAGCAAGAACCACCGCTACGCGTACACGCACCAGACCGTCGACGCGATCGGCGGGCACAGCTCGCTCGCGCTCTACTCGCCCGCGATCGACTCCGACCAGGTGTTCTCCCTGGCCCAGCACTGGTACACCGGCGGCTCGGGCGACGCTCACCAGACCGTCGAGGTCGGCTGGCAGGTGTTCCCGGACCACTACGGACACGCGCACCCGGCGCTGTTCGTCTACTGGACGGCCGACAACTACCAGACGACGGGCGCCTACAACCTCGACAAGCCCGGGTTCGTGCAGACGAGCAACACCTGGACGCTCGGCGGCGCACTCTCGCCGGTGAGCACGCGCGGCGGCCAGCAGTTCGAGATCGAGGTGACGACGTACCTGTTCGACGGCGACTGGTGGATCTACATCGGCGGCAGCGCACCGGAGAACGCCGTCGGCTACTACCCGGGGTCCCTGTACGACGGCGGGCAGCTGACGACCAACGCCACCGAGATCCTCTACGGCGGCGAGACCGTGTGCAAGGCCGTGTCGTGGCCGGACATGGGCAGCGGCGCGTTCGCCGCGGCCGGCTGGCAGCAGGCCGCGTACCAGCGCAACATCTACTACTACCCGCCGGTCGGCGGCGCGCAGTGGACGAAGCTCACACCCGAGGAGCCGTCCCCCGCCTGCTACACGCTCGACCTGGAGTCGGCCGCCGCGCCGTGGGGCATCTACTTCTTCTACGGCGGCTCCGGTGGCGGCAACTGCTAGACGGGACGGAGCATCGGCCATGACTGCAACTGTCGGCTCACCTGCGCCCGCGCCGGCCGGCCCGCCCGGGCAGCGGCTCCTCGCCGCCGGTGCCGCGGCACGCGACGGCGCGGCCACGACGGACGACTTCGTCACCCGGCAACGGATCCCGCTCTCGGTCGACCCGCTCGGCCGCGACAGCGCCGCCATCGGCGACCTCGTCGTCGCGCGCTCCCGGGCCGTCTCCCACCTGTTCCGCGAGATGACCCAGCTGCACGACGCGGTGCGGGAGGTCGTCAAGGTGCTGGGGGTGCGGTTTGCCCCGCCGTCGCTGATCGGCGTGATCGTGCAGCCCGACGGCACACCGGTCGGACCGCTGCAGATCCAGTTCACCCCGTCGACGCTGAACCCGGACGACCACACGCCGCCGGTCACCGTCATCAGCGACGACCACGGCGCCTTCCAGCTGCCGATGCCGCCGGGCACCCGACTGCCGGACGGCAGCGAGGTGACGCTCGTCGTCCACGGCGGCAGCGGAAACAGCGTCACGGTGCGCGTGGGGGCGGACCACATCGCGGCGAACGGGTTGTGCGGAACGATCGCGCTGCCGCAGTTCACGGCGCCGCTGCCGGTGAGCATCCTGGCCGCCCTGGAGAACCTGGTCTCCCCCGCGCCCCAGAGCGCCCCGCCGCCCGCGCCCACCAACGCACCCGAACTGCCCGTCGTGCAGATCGGCACCGACGACGGCTGCCTGCTCAAGTACGGCGCCAACACGTCAGTCGACACCTTTCCCTACGGCGTCTTCTTCCGGCTGATCGAGCCGCGCGCCAGCATCGTCTCCCAGGTCCACCCGATCACCGTGCGGCCCGGCGTGGTCACGTACCTGCCCGACTACGGCACGGCGTTCCGGGCGGTCGCGGAGCGGCCGGTGCCGGGCCGCGAGCCGGCGTCCCCGCTCGCACTGCCCGCGTCGCCGGAGGCACCGGACGGGACGGTCAGCTACATCGACCGAGTCCCCGTGGAGCAGCCGATCAGCGTCGACGGCTTCCGCGACCAGATCATGGGCCTGCAGGCGAACGGGACGTTCACCGGCGACGAGACCCGGCCGATGGCGGGCACCCTCGGCCTCGGCTACGTGCTCGAGCTGTCGCAGCGGTGGACGCTGCTGGGGCTGGGGCTCGGCGACCTCGTGTACTCGCTGCCGCTCGCGCCCGGCGAACAGCAGCAGATCGCCGTCTTCGAGCGGGTCGACACGTCCCGCGTGTCGGAGAGCGAGTTCTTCACCGAGGAGCAGGCGCAGCAGCAGGCCGCGGTCGCGGACACGTCCACCCGGGCGACGTTCAACTCGGCGTTCAACGAGTCGGTGTTCGGGCAGAGCTCGTTCCACACCGACTCCGAGTCGTCGAGCTGGGGCGGCAGTCTCATCATCGTCAGCGGGGGCGGCGGCAGCTCGACGGCCAACGGCAACTCGAGCCAGTCGTTGCAGGGACAACGCAACACGGCCCAGCAGGCGGCGCAGAACACCCACTCCGCCGCGGAGAACCAGGCGTCAGCACGGCGCAGCGCGGCGCGTACGGGCATGCGCATCGCCACCGCCAGCGAGTCGGAGCAGCTGACGACGCGGACGGTCACGAACCACAACCACGCGCACGCGCTGACCATGCAGTACTGGGAGGTGCAGCGGCTCTACGACGTCACCACCGCGATCGACGGGCTCACGCTGACCGTGCTCGTACCGCTGCAGGTGATCCGGTTCGTGCCACCGGGACAGCCGGCGACGTTGACCGACCCGAAGCAGGTCTCATCGCGCGGGCTGGTGCTCGGCCGCTACGCCGAGATCGTCAAGCACAGCGACGTGCTCGCACAGGCGCTGCCGCGGCGCTTCCGGCACGGGCTGACCATGCTGCAGCAGTTCGCCGCCGACCCGCTCGCCTCCGTCGAGCCCGCGGGCGGAGCGGCGGAGGACGTCGTCTCGCTCTCGCTGTCCGGCACGTTCCTCCGCTGCGAGGACGTGTACGTCACCGCGGTCACCGACCGCGGCACGCGCGTCGGCCCGGTGAAGCTGGCGAACTCCGCGCCGCAGCTTCCCGCCGACACGTTCGAGACGAGAGAACAGCTGGTCGAGTGGCTGACCGGGCAGCGCCAGGCCGCCACGACGACGCTCACCGGCGCGCTCGCACTGCCGAGCTCGATGAGCCGCGCCAACGTCGTCGGCTTCGAGATCACCCGGAGCTTCCACCAGGTCGCCTACACGCTGATCTCGCCGGCGTACGCCGCCGCCGCGAAGCTGCAGGCGCTGTTCGGCGCCGAGGCGGAGAAGCTGTTCGGCCCGAGCCTGGTCGACGCGCTGCGCAGGGAGACGGTCTTCCTCTCGCCCGCCGACCTGGAGCGCGCGCTCGGCGGCCCGCTCCTGGCCTGGTTCACGGCCGGCATCGAGGAGCTGGACGGCCAGGGCCAGCCGGTGCCGAACACCGGTGAGCAGTACGCCAACGAACCGCTCGGCGGCGTCGAGCTGCCGCAGCAGCCGTATCCGGTGCCCGCGCGGCAGCTCGCGCCGGTGCTCCGCTACAACGAGATCCTCGAGATCGAGCGGATGGCGACGCACGTCGTGCGCAACACGCTCACCTACTCGCACGCCGTCTGGGCGTCCCTCTCCGACGACGAACGCGCGATCCTGCTGGAGGCGTACACGATCGGGGTGCCGCAGGGCGGCGTCGCCGACGCGACGCAGATGGTGCCGTTGCTCAACTGCGTCGAGAACCGCGTGCTCGGCTACTTCGGGAACTCGATGATCCTGCCGTTCATCATCCCGCAGGCCCTGGCCCAGCAGGGCGGCGACGCCGAGGGCGCGCGGCTGGACCCGGTGCGGCTGCACGACGCGCTGCTCGCCTACCAGAAGGCCGCGTTCGCGCCGCCGCACTCGACGATCGCGCTGCCCACCCGCGGCGTGCTCGCCGAGGCCGTGCTCGGGCACTGCCCGTCGGCGGAGAAGGTGGACATCCGCAGGTTCTGGAACTGGCAGGACTCGCCGTCGGACACCGCGCCGGCGATCTCGCCGACGCAGCTGCCCACGGGCATGCCGGCCCTCACGGCGGGGGTGACGGCGCCCAACAGCCTCACCAACCTGCCGTCGCTGATCAACAACGTCCTCACCGCGCCGACACCGGACAACGCGCTGCTGCAGAGCCTGGCGCAGGCAGCCGCGGCGCAGAAGGACTTCGACTCCGGCCTCACCGGGGCCAAGGACCTGGCGGGACTCGTGACGAACGCGCAGAACACCGCGAACCTGGCGCGCGCCGACGCGCTGAAGACGACCAAGGAACTCACCGCCCAGGCGATGGCGACCGTCGGCAACATCGTCGGCGCCAAGCGGGGCGCCCCGGACGCCGGGTCGAAGGCGGCCGCCGCCGTCCAGGGCAAGAGCGACGGCACCAGCACCACGCCGGCCGGCACGACCGGCGACAAGAAGGCGCCCGCGCCGGGCGGCACGTCCGGCGGCGGCAAGCCCGGCGGCACGTCCGGCGGCGGCGGAGCCCCGGGCGGCAGGAAGCCCGGCGGCACCTCCGGCGGCGGGACTTCCGGCGGCGGCACCTCCGGCGGCGGGACCTCCGGCGGCCCGAGCGGAGGGCCGTCCGGAGGACCGGGCGCCGGACCGACTCCGGGGACACCGCCGGCCACCCCCGGTGCCGAGTCGTGAGGGAGGATCGAATCATGCCTTC
>DASUWX010000034.1:0-5180 GCA_036378185.1 Streptosporangiales bacterium
GATCGTGCTGCCGGTCGACGAGCTGCGCTCGTGGCGCTGGGTCGGGCGGGACGAGCTGCCGCGGCTGATGGCGCCGCGCAGCGCGAGCCGGATCGCCGCCTGCCTGGCCGCGCGCCGGACCGGCCAGGTCGTCTACCTGGAACGCGGCCGGCCCTAGCGAAACCGTCCCGGCGCCCGTCTCCAAATGATCACGGTATGTAGGTTTCCCGGAACCTACCCAGCCGAGTACCTGCTTCCCGCGTGCTGCAGGACGCGGGAAGTAGGCACTCGCCTCGGTAAGCCCTGGAACCTGACATACCGTGATCATTTGGAGGACCGTGCGAGGAGCATGCGAGGAGCATGCGAGGAGCGAGCGCGCGCGGCGTACAGAGCTCGCCCGGCGAGGGCGGGCGCCCCTGGGCACCTCGTGCCGGTGTGCTAGCGCGGGGCGCGCGGCATCTTGGGCATCTTGGCGCGGGCGCCCTTGGGCAGCGGGCCCTTCGGCATCGGCAGGGCGCTGCTGCCCAGCGCGCGCATCCGCCGCCGCACCTCGGCGACCTCGCCCTTGGTGAGGTTGCGCGGCAGCTTCATGATCCGCGACTGCAGCTTGCTCAGGGGGATCTCGTCGTCGCCGTTGCCGCAGCGCAGGTCGTAGATCGGCGTGTCGAAGACGACGCGCGAGACCTTCCGCTTCTCCGCGGCTAGCAGCTTCGCGACACGCGGCGACGAGCCCTCGGCCACGAGCACGACGCCCGCGCGGCCGACGGCGCGGTGGACGACGTCCTGGTCCTTGTTGACGGCGACCGCCGGGGTCACCATCCAGTCGCCGCGGAGCCCCTCGAGCACGGCGGCGGCCGCGCCGGCCTGGCCCTCGATGTTGGCGTACGCCGCCTTCTGCACGAGCTGGCCGAAGACGAACATCGCCAGGGTGAGGCCCGCGAGCACGCCGAGGAACGTGGCGTACAGCAGATGGTCGACCAGTGCGCCGACCACCAGGCCGACGAGCACCGGTCCGATGAACCCGAGCGCGATCCAGACGTACGCGGTCTTGTTCCGCTCCCACAGGAACGCCGCGGACCGCCTGATCTGCTCCAGCCGTTTGGGCTGCTCCGGGTTCTTGGCCATCCCTGAAGGATACGGGGAACCGCGCCTCAGTCGCCGACGGGAGTGACCGCCCGGCCGGCGACGGCCTGCCGGTACAGCCGCCCGGCCCGGTACGACGAACGCACCAGCGGCCCGCTCATCACGCCGGCGAACCCGATCGCGTGCGCCTCCTCGCCGAGCTCCTCGAACTCGGCCGGCTCCACCCAGCGCGTGACCGGGTGGTGCCGCTCGGACGGGCGCAGGTACTGCGTGATGGTCAGCAGCTCGCAGCCGGCGTCGTACAGCTGCCGCATCGTGGCCGAGATCTCTTCGCGCTCCTCGCCCATGCCGAGGATGAGGTTGGACTTGGTGACCAGGCCCGCCTCGCGCGCCCGGGTGATCACCTCGAGCGAGCGCTCGAAGCGGAAGCCGGGACGGATCCGCCGGAAGATCCGCGGCACGGTCTCGACGTTGTGCGCGAGCACCTCGGGCGCGGAGCCGAACACCTCGGCGAGCGCGTCCGGCCGCGCGTTGAAGTCGGGGATGAGCAGCTCGACGCCGCAGCCGGGCAGCTGCTCGTGGATCTGCCGGACGGTCTCGGCGTACAGCCACGCCCCGAGGTCGGGCTGGTCGTCGCGGCAGACGCCGGTGACGGTGGCGTAGCGCAGGCCCATCTTCGCGACCGACTCGGCGACGCGGCGCGGCTCGTCACGGTCGAGGGGCGCGGGACGGCCGGTGTCGATCTGGCAGAAGTCGCACCGCCTGGTGCACTCGTTGCCGCCGATGAGGAAGGTGGCCTCGCGGTCCTCCCAGCATTCGAAGATGTTGGGGCAGCCCGCCTCCTCGCACACCGTGTGCAGGCCCTCGTCGCGGACCAGCCGCTTAAGCTCGGTGTACTCCGGGCCGGTCCTCACCCGCACCTTGATCCACGGCGGCTTGCGCTCGATCGGCGTCTGCGCGTTGCGCACCTCGAGGCGCAACAGCTTGCGGCCGTTGGGGGCGCGACCGTCGGTCACGAGACTCATGCGTCGACCCTAGCCCGGTCGCCGCCGGCGTAGGACGGGTAGCCCAGCACGGCGGCCAGGTGCTTCTCGACCACGGGCACCATCTCCTGGACGCCGACCGTGCGGCCGAGCTCGCGGGTGAGCGAGGTCACGCCGGCGTCGGTGAGCCCGCACGGGACGATCGCGTCGAACCCGGCGAATTCGCAGTCGCAGTTGAGTGCGAAGCCGTGCATGGTGACGCCGCGCGACACCCGGATGCCGATCGCGCACACCTTCCGGTCCGGCCCGCGCTCGTCGGCGGGGAACCAGACGCCGCTGCGCCCGTCGATGCGGCCCGGCTCGAGCCCGAGGTCGCGGCACGCGCCGATGATCGCCTCCTCGACGTCGCGCACGTACGCCACGACGTCGACGGGGTCGGTGAGCCGGACGATCGGATACCCGACGAGCTGGCCGGGACCGTGCCAGGTGATCCGCCCACCTCGGTCGACGTCCAGCACCGGCGTCGTGCCCGTGACCGGGCGCTCGAACGGCTGGGTGCGCCGGCCCGCCGTGTAGACCGCCTGGTGCTCCAGCAGCAGGCAGGTGTCCGGACGCTCGCCCGCGACGACGGCGTCCTGGATCTCGCGCTGCAGCTGCCACGCCTCGCGGTACTCCACGGCGTCCGGGCCGAACCCCAGGTGGATGTAGGTCAGCTCGTCGGCACGCATGTCTCCAGCGTATGCCGTCGGCCGCCCATGACGACCGGTGCAGGCCGGTGACACTCAGTGCGTGCGGTGGGACGCAACGCGGGTACCGGCGAGAATGCGATCATCTCTTTGCCTCCCCGTGAGGAGCGCCATGGCAACGGGAGCGCTGACCGGTCCGGCGGGGCAGGGTGCACCGGTGCTCGGACCGCCGTCCTTCGTCGGGCGCAGGGCGGAACTGGCCGCGTTCGGCGCCGCACTGGCGCGTCCGCCGGCCGTCGTGTTCGTCGCGGGCGAGGCTGGCATCGGCAAGAGCCGACTGGTCCGGGAGGCGCTCGTCCGGCGCGGTGCGGGCCGTGACGTCGTGGCGGTCTGCCCGCCGTTCCGGGAACCGCTCACCCTGGGCGCGATCGTCGACGCGGTACGGGACGCGGTCGACAGCGTCGGCGGGCTTGCGCTCACCGGGCTCGCGGGCGCCCTGCGCTCCCTGTTCCCCGAGTGGGCCGACGACCTGCCGCCCGCTCCGCCGCCCGCGGAGGACCCGTCGGCGGCGCGGCACCGGCTGTTCCGCGCCCTGGCCGAGCTCCTGCACGCCCTCGACACCGGTGTGCTCGTGGTCGAGGACGTGCACTGGGCGGACGAGGCGACCCTGGAGTTCCTGCTGTTCCTCGCCGCGCGCGGCCTCGGTTCGACCAGCCTCGTCGTCACGTACCGCCCCGAGGACGTCCCCGCCGACTCACTCCTGTGGCGGCTGTCCGCGCGGCTGCCGCAGGGCGTCGCACCGCTGCGCCTGCAGCTCGTGCCTCTCGACGTCGGGGAGACGGCGTCGCTCGTCTCGTCGATGCTGGCGGACGAGCGGGTGTCGGCCGAGTTCGCGGCGTTCATCCACGAGGGCACCGACGGGATACCGCTCGCCGTCGAGGAGTCGGTTCGCGTGCTGCAGGACCGGGCGGACCTGGTCCGGCGCGCGGACGGCTGGGTCCGGCGGCACCTCGACGAGATCGCGGTGCCGCCGAGCATCCGCGACGCCGTTCTCGAACGCGCGGCACGGTTGAGCCCTGCCGGGCAGGCGGTCCTGCGGGCCGCCGCCGTCCTCGCCGTGCCGAGCACCGAATGGCTGCTCCTGACCGTCGCCGGCGGCACGGCGCCGGAGGCGGTCACCGAGGCCGTCGCCTCCGGGCTCCTCGACGAGGACGTGCGCGGCCTGGTGTCGTTCCGGCACGAGCTGTCCGCACGCGCGGTGCACGACGCCGTCCCGGCGCCGCAGCTGCGGGCGATGCACCGCACCGCGGGGGAGGCCCTGGAACGCACGCCGGCGCCGCCCGTCGCCTCGCTGGCCCGGCACTTCCGCGAGGCCGGCGAGACGGAGCGCTGGTACCGCTACGCGGAACTGGCCGCAGACCGCGCCACGGCGTCCGGCGACGAGGCGACCTCGGCCGCCGTCCTGCACGAGCTGATCACGGCCGGCCGCCGCCCGGCGGCCACGGTCATCCGGCTGTGCCGGAAGCTGTCGTACGGCTCCTACACCGACGCCCGCCTCCACGAGCTCGCGGCGACGCTGCGGGCCCGGTCGGCGGACGGCGACGTGACCACAGAGGAGGCAGCGAGGCTCCGCTTCGAGCTCGGCCGGCTGCTGTTCGTCATCGGCGACTACGAGGCGGGCCGGGTCGAGCTGGAGGCCGCGTACGACGACCTGCCCCCGCGGTCGGTCGAGGCGGTGCGGACGATGATGTACCTGGGGGCACCCCTCGGTGACATCCGGCCCGCCGCCACCCACCTCGGCTGGCTGCGCCGGGCGAGTGCGCTGCTGCCCCTGCTCCAGCCTGCCGACCAGCTGCGGCTGCGTTCCGGGCTGCTGACCGCGCTGCTGATGCTCGGCGAGGACTCCGGCTGGTGCGAAGGCGAGCGGATCCCCGACGACGCGGACACCGCGAGGGAACGCCAGGACCTGACCGTCGCCCACGCGAACATGGGCGAGGTGGCGATGGTGTGGGGACGCTACGCGGACGCACGCGCCCATCTCGACCGGGCCGCGGAGCTGGCGCGGCGCTACGACTACCGGCGGGTCGGGGAGAACATCAACGCGACCTCGCTCCGGCTCCGGTTCCGCACCGGCGACTGGCACGGTCTCGCCGGCGAGGCGCGGGCGCTCGCGGAGAACCACGACGTCGTGCCGCGCACCCACAACGAGGCGGTCCTCGTCGAGGCCGAGATGCGGATGGTGTGCGGTGACGTCGGGTCCGCGGTCGAGCTGCTCGCCGGCGTCCGGGACGTCGCGGCGCGCTGCGGCGACCTGGACCACCTGACCGAGTCGGTGGCGATGCTCGGGCGCGCGCTGCTCGGCGAGGGGCGGGTCGCCGAGGCGCTGGAGGTGACCGAACGGGCGATCTCGACGGTCGTCGACAACCAGATGTGGCTGTGGCTCACCGAG
>DASUWX010000035.1:0-10155 GCA_036378185.1 Streptosporangiales bacterium
CGCCCCGTGCGGACCGGCAGCCGCCGGCGCCCCCTGTCCGCGAGGAGGAGCGACCCCCCACTGCCACCGCGACCGAGGCGCCGCCCGCCCCCGTCGAGACCGAGGCGCCGCCCGAGCCCGTGCCGCCCGCCCCCGTCGAGGACCGGATCGAGGTCCCCGCGCCGGTGGTCGGCCGGCTGGTCCGGCTCCGGGCCCGGTTGGCGAAGTCGCAGTCGACCCTCGGCCGCGGTCTGCTGAGCCTGCTGTCGAGGGACACGCTCGACGACGAGACGTGGGAGGAGGTCGAGGAGACCCTCCTGGCCGCCGACGTCGGCGTCGGGCCGACCACCCAGATCGTGGAGAACCTGCGGACGCGGGTGCGCGTGCTCGGCACCCGGACGACCGACCAGCTGCGCGAGCTGCTGCGCGAGGAGCTGCTCTACCAGCTGAACACCGACCAGGACCGCGCGGTGAGCGCCACCCGCGGCGACGGCAAGCCCGCGGTCGTGCTCGTGGTCGGCGTGAACGGCACCGGCAAGACCACGACGGTCGGCAAGCTGGCCCGGGTCCTCGTCGCCGACGGCAGGCGGGTGCTGCTCGGCGCGGCCGACACGTTCCGCGCCGCGGCCGTCGACCAGCTCGCGACGTGGGGGAGCCGGGTGGGCGCGGACACCGTGCGCGGCGCCGAGGGCGCGGACCCGGCCAGTGTCGCCTTCGAGGCGGTGCGCGCGGGCGTCGAGCAGGGCGTCGACGCCGTGCTCGTCGACACCGCCGGCCGCCTGCACACCAAGCAGGGCCTGATGGACGAGCTCGGCAAGGTGAAGCGGGTCGTCGAGAAGCAGGCGCCGGTCGACGAGGTGCTGCTCGTGCTCGACGCGACCACGGGCCAGAACGGGCTCGTGCAGGCCCGCATCTTCGCCGACGTGGTCGACGTCACCGGCCTCGTCCTCACCAAGCTGGACGGCACCGCCAAGGGCGGCATCGTGATCGCCGTGCAGCGCGAGCTCGGCGTGCCGGTGAAGCTGGTCGGCCTGGGCGAGGGCGCGGACGACCTCGCGCCGTTCGTGCCGGAGGACTTCGTCGACGCGCTGCTCGCCGTCGACGACGACGCCATCACGAGCTGACGCCGCGCGCTGCGGACATGCGGAGGGGCCCGGTCGGAAGAGCCCTCATTTCCTCCGACCGAGCCCCTGTCCTGTGCCACGTAACCCCCCGAGAGCTACGTCGCTCCTAGAGCCACAGGTGAATCCAGATGCGCAGGCCACCGAACCAGCACCACATCCGCGATCCCTCCCCTCCGGTGACGAGTTCGAAGACGGGCGGATGATCACTGGCTGTGATTGGCCCATCGCTCTATGCAGGTAGCGTAAGCGCTGTGGAGTCGAAAGGGAAGACCTCCGTTGCTCTTCGTGACGAGCAGGTCTGTCCTTGGCCGTTCACGGTGTCCGTGACGGGCGCGGCCCTCTGACGGCGACGCCGCCCTGGTCGATGCGGTCGGCGGAGACCGTGCCGCCGTGCCGGCTGCCGCGCACGACCACCGTGCTGCCCTTGGTCAGGTCGCCGACCTTCCCCGGCCTGCTCACCTGGACCGACGTGCCCGCCGTCGTGGTGACCTTGACCGTCCTGCCGTCCGGGGTCTTCAGGTACACCGTGGAGCCGACGACCTTCTCGACGGTCCCGACGGTCAGGCCGCCCCCGCCACCTCCCGGTCGGCGGGGGCCACCCGTGCCGAAGCCCTTGCCGTCGCCGCCGCTCGGGAACGCGGCGGGCTGGCGGCCGCCGGACCCGCCGGTCAGCTTGCTCACGCCGAGGCCGCCGAAGAAGCCGAGCACGAGCACGAGAACGCCGCCGAGCACCAGCGTCAGGACCGGCGGCCCCCCGCGCCGCCCGGGTCTCTCGGGCGGTGCGCCGGCGTCCTGCTGGTCGACGGGTGGCTGGGTCATCACATGGTCCTTCCTGATTCGTGGTTGTGGTCACTCGTACCTGAGTGCCTCGATCGGGCGCAGTCGTGCGGCGCGGTTCGCCGGGTAGCCGCCGAAGAAGACGCCGACGAGGATCGACACGGCCAGCGCGAGCGCGATCGACGCCGGCACGAGCGCCGGCGTGACTCCGGCGATCGGGAACCGGCTGCCGACGACGCCGAGGACGACGCCGACCACGCCTCCGATCAGGCTGACCAGCGTCGCCTCGGCGAGGAACTGTCCGAGGACGGCGCCGCGCGACGCGCCGAGTGCCTTGCGGATGCCGATCTCCCGGGTCCGCTCCGTCACCGTCACCAGCATGATGTTGGTGATGCCGATGCCGCCGACGAGCAGGCTGATGGCGGCGATGGCGGCGAGCAGGACGGTGAACGTCGTGATCGTCTGCGACCGCGTCTGCTGCAGCTGCGCCTGGTTGAGGATCTGGTACGGGGCGTCCTCGCTGGAGCTCACCCCGAAGTGGGCGTCGAGCAGCTGCGTCACCTCGGCCTGCGCGTAGTCGACCGACTCCGAACTCGTCGCCTGGATGACGAGCTGGTCGAGGCTCCCGTACCCGGCGAGGGTGTCCTGCACGGTCGTCAACGGCGCGACGACCCGGTCGTCGGCGTTGGAGCCGCCGCCTCCCGCGCCCTTGCTGGCCATCACGCCGATGACGGTGAACGCCGTGCCGTTGATCGTCACCTGTTGGCCGACCGCGCCGGGCGAGGAGCCGAACAGCTGCTGCGCGACGGTCGCGCCTAGCACGGCGACCTTGGCGTTCGCCTGCTGCTGCCCGCTGGTGAACTTCGCGCCGGCGTCGACGGGGCTGTTCGTCGCGGTGAAGTAGGACGGGTCGGTGCCGATGACCTGGGTGTCGTAGCTCTTCGTCCCGCTGGCCGCGGTCACGCTCGTGCTGACCACCGGCGTGACGCTGCGGACGTCGGGCGCGACGGCGCGGTTCGCCAGGCTGCGCGCCACGGGCAGGGTGAGGTTCTGGTCCCGCGTCGAGGTGCCGTTGCCGGGCGTGCTGAACACGGTGAGCGTGTTGGCGCCGAGCTGGTCGATGCTCGCCTCGATCGCCTTCCCCGCGCCGTTGCCGACCGCGATGATGAGGATGACCGAGCCGACGCCGATGATGACGCCGAGCATGGTGAGCGCGGAACGCATCTTGTTCGCCAGCAGCCCCCGCACGGCGGACCGCCACAGTTCGACGGCGCTCACAGCCGTGCTCCCGCGGCCCGTAGTGCCCGTTCGGACGGTTGGTCGCTGACGATCCGCCCGTCCCGCATCTGCACCACCCGCTGGGAGTGCTCGGCGACGTCCGGCTCGTGGGTGATGACGACGACGGTGCGGCCGGCGGTGTTCAGCTCGTCGAGCAGGCCGAGCACCTCACCGGTCGACGCGGAGTCGAGGTTCCCGGTCGGCTCGTCGGCGAGCACGAGCGCGGGGTCGTTGACGAGCGCCCGCGCGATCGCGACCCGTTGCTGCTGGCCTCCTGACAGCTGGTTCGCGGTGTGCGTCATGCGGTCGGCCAGGCCGACCGCCTCGAGCGCGCGCTCCGCCCTGGCGCGGCGGCGCCCCGCACGGACCTTCGCGTAGACCAGTGGCAGCGCCACGTTCTCCAGCGCGTTCATCCGCGGCACCAGGTTGAAGGCCTGGAAGACGAAGCCGATCTCGCGGTTGCGTATCTCGCCGAGCGTCCGTTCGTCGAGCTCCGCGACGTCCGCTCCGTTGAGCAGGTAGCGCCCGGTCGTCGGTGCGTCGAGACACCCGAGCACGTGCATGAGCGTGGACTTGCCCGAGCCGGACGCGCCGACGACGGCCACGTACTCGCCGGGCCGGACGGTGAGCGAGACGCCGCGGAGTGCGTGCACCTCGGTGTCGCCCGAGCCGTAGACCTTGGTGACGTCGCGGACGTCGATGACGGGGGGAATGGGTTCGGTCACGAGCCGACCTCCCGCGTGAGCATCGCAGCGAAGACGGATGCCGCCACGCGCGAGACCTGCCTGCCTGAGCGAGGAGCGGAGCGCGGGTGGGAGGCGGGATGCACAGTGGTCATGGCTTCTGCACCACCACCGGCTTGCGGTTGCCGCCACCACCGCCGCCGCGTTGTCCGAACCCGCCGAGACCGTTCTGGTTCGCGATCCGGCTCGCCTGCGCCGCGGTGACGAGGACGACCTCGTTGCCCTCCTTCAGGCCGGAGGTGATCTCCGTGGTCTGGTCGCCCCTGATGCCGGTCTGCACCGTCCTCGTCGTCGTCTTGCCGCGGCTGACGAGTTGCACGGTCGACGTGCCGCCGTCGGTGTGCACGGCGACCGTGGGGAGGTAGAGGACGTCGCTCTTCTTCGCCGTGACGACGGAGATGCTCGCGGTCTGGCCGACGCGGACGCCGGCGGGCAGCGACGACAGCCGGACGCGGACGCCGTAGCTGACCACTCCGTTGTTCGAGCTGCCGGTGAGGTCGATGGAGGTCACCTGACCCTTGGCGCTCTTCCCGGACAGCGCGGGGAAGCTCACGGCCGCGTCCTGCGAGCGCTTCACCTTGCCCACGTCGGACTCGGCGAGCGACACGTCGACGACGAGGTCGTCGAGATCGGCGATGACGACGAATCCGCTGCTGGTGTCGAGCGCGCCGCTCGAACTGCTCGACGACGAGCCGCCGCTACCGCCGCCGCTGTTGCCGCTGCCCGAGCCCGAGCCGGAACCCGAGCCCGAGCCGCTGCCGGAACCGGAACCCGTGCCGGACGAGGAGGAGCCGACGGTGCCGTTGACGGCGACCACCGTGCCGGACATCGGCGCCTTCAGCTTGGTCGCGTCGACGTTCGCCTCCGCCTGCGACACATCGGCCTGCGCGGAGTCGACGTCGGACTGCGCGGAGGACACCTGCGCGTCCGTCCTGCAGGAGCTCTGGCCGCCACCGCCGCCGGTGCCCGACGTGCCGCCGGACCCCGACGACGAGCTGTCGCACGTCGGCTCGTCCTCGAGCGCGGAGAGCGAGTCCTCCGCGGCGGTGAGCTTGGACCGCGCGGCGGTGAGCGCCTGCTTCTGCGCCGAGTCGTCCAACCGGGCGAGCACGTCGCCCTTGTCGACCTTGTCGCCCTCACTGACGTTGATCTTCTCGACGGTGCCCGTGGTGCCGAAGTCGACGTTGGCGCTCTTGGCGGGCTCCACGGAACCGCTGGCCGTCACCGTCGACTCGACGGTGCCGCGCCGGACCGCGACGGTGCGCATGCCTGTCGGGTCCGCGGCGTGGGGCCGCAGGAAGAGGAGATAGCCACCGGCCGCGACCAGGAGGACGACGAGGACGAGCCCGATGTTGAGGAACAGCATTCGGCGTCTGCGAAGTTTCACGACACGGGAGTTTGGACACCCCACCTGGGCCGGGGCTGCGGTCCGCCTGGGAATTGCCGGGGAAGACGCTGTCCGGTGTCAGGCCTGCGCGTGGGTCTGTGGAGCGCCCTCGGGACGGCCCTCGGGCGGCGAGGCCGAGGCACGGTGCCGCCTGATACCGAGGCACGCGAGGCCGGCCAGTGCGATGACGGCGATGGGCAGGACCAGCGTCGGGTGCATGGCGTCGACGTAGCCGTGCGTGAACACGGCGTGTGCGACCCGCTGGATCTGCTCGACGACCGGCTGCGGGAGTCCCTTCGGCAGCTCGAGCTTCGTGCCGCTCTGGCCGCTGCCGACCTGCAGGCCGTGCGAGGCGGCGTGGTCGAACCCGGTGACGAACCGGGACCGGAACGGCCGGGGGAGCGCGCCCGCGCGTTGCTGCGCCTGGTCGTGCAGCGACGCGGCGAGCCGGTTCTGCAGCAGCGCGCCGACGGCCGCGCCGCCGATCGCGCCGCCGAGCTGGCGGATGGTGTTCTGCACGCCTGATGCGGCACCGGCGAGGCGGGGCGGGATATCGCGCATGGCGACGGTCTGCATGGGCGCGAAGACGCAGCCCATGCCCGCGCCGGCCACGAGCAGGCCGGCGAGGAAGTCCCACCTGCCGGAGCCCGCGGCGGTCGTCACGACGACCAGGCCGATGCCGCCGGCGAACAGGAACAGCCCGGTCATCAGGATGTACTTGCCGCCGATCCGGTCGGCGAGCCGTCCGGTGAAGGGCGCCAGCAGCATCGACATCATCGACATCGGTGCGACGGTGAGGCCGGCTGCCAGCGCCGAGAGGCCGAGCACCGACTGCAGATAGATGGTGAGCGGCAGGAAGATGCCGAGCATCCCGAACGTCAGCGCGGCCGCGACGAAGCTCGTGACCGAGAAGTTGCGGTCGCGGAACACCTCGAACGGCAGCAACGGCTCGGTCTTCTGCACGCGCTGCCAGACGAGGAACGCGATCAGCAGCACGCCGCCGGCGCCGAGCACCGCCGGGATGCCGACGAACCGCCAGATCGTGCCCCAGTGGTAGCGCTCGCCCTCGATCATCCCGTAGGTCAGCGCGGTGAGGCTCGCCGACGCGAGCGCGACGCCGAGCAGGTCGAGCCGGTGCCTGCGCCCGGGTCTGAGGTCCGGCACGACGACGAGTGCGAGGACGAACGCCACGACGCCGACGGGCAGGTTGACGAAGAAGATGTACCGCCAGTCCCACTCGGTGACCAGGTACCCGCCGAGGGTCGGTCCCGCAACCGTGGCCACGCCCGCCACGGCGCCCCAGATGCCGAACGCGGCGCCACGGCGTTCCGGCGGGAAGATGGTCGTGATGATCGTGAGCGTCTGCGGCGTGATCATCGCGCCGCCGACGCCCTGGACGGCGCGCGCGGCGATCAGCTCGCCGGCGTTCCTGGAGAGCCCGCACGCGGCGGACGCGAGCACGAACAGCGCGAGCCCGGCCATGAACATCGTGCGCGGCCCCACGATGTCGCCGAGCCGTCCCGCGGTGATGAGCAGGACGGCGTAGACGAGGACGTAGGCGTTGACGACCCACAGCGCCTCGTCCAGCGAGGTGCCGACCTTGTCGATGATGTTCGGGATCGCGACGTTCACGATCGTCGTGTCGAGCAGGATCATGAAGAACCCGAGACACAGGGCGAGCAGCACGAGCCACGGGTTGGCCTGCCGGTTGCGGGTGTCGGTGGTCACGCGTCGCTCTTCTCGGAGTCGGCCTTCGCGGAGTCGAACGGGACACGACCCTCGGTGATGTCGCCGATGAGCCGGCGGACGAACGCGAGGTCGGCCTGCTGCATCGCGATGTTGTACTCGCCCTCGATCAGGCTCACCCGGCCGAGCCCCTGCTCGTAGAGGCCGTCGAGGGCGATGCGCATGCGGGAGACGGCGGCCTCGAGCTCCTTCGCCCGCTTCTCCAGCAGGTCGACCACCTCGTCCTCGGGCAGCCGCTCGGCGAAGCACAGCCCGGCCATGAACCTCGGGTACTCGGGCTCGGCCGTGCCCAGCAGCGAGCGCAGCCGCCGCCGCATCGCCTCCTCGCCGTCCTCGGTGATGGCGTAGACGGTCCGTTCCGGGCGGCGGCCCTCGCGGACGGTCTGCTGCGGCGTGATCAGCCCGGCGTCGCGGAGGGCGTCGACGACCGTGTACAGCGAGCCGTAGTTGAGCTTGATGCTGTACTCGATCCCGCGGACGCGCATCTCGGCGGCGATCTCGTACGGGTGCATCGGCCGCTCGGACAGGAGGTACAGGACGGCGAGCGCGAGCGGGCTGGAGGCACTGCGGCGTGCGGGCATGGTCTCCCCTCGGTTCGGTACCTGCGCAGCATATATCCGTGTCCGGATATATGGCTAGCATCTATCCGGACGCGGGCAGGGAGTCGAGGCCGGTCAGGGCGCGGGTGTTCCGGCGGCGCCGCAGGGCTCGCTCGGGCCGCCCGGGCCGTGCGCCCGGGTCGACGCGATCAGCCAGAGGCCGTGGTACCGGCGGAATTGGTAGTCGAGCGACCAGCGGGTGCAGGTCTCGTTCGGCCGCGCGGCCGGGCCGCGGCCCGGGTCCTGGTGGCTGGTGAAGGTGAGCCAGACGAGGACGGTGCCACCGCGTCGCGTGACCGACTGCGCGGTGAGGTCGGTGTCCTGCGTGCTCTCGACGCCGGCACGGAAGCTCGCCAGCGAGTCCGGGTGCCACAGCTGCGCCAGGGCCGTCGGGAAGTCGCCGTCGTTGATCGAGCGGAAGTAGATGTCCAGCGTCGCGAACGCCTGTGCGGCCTCCTGCGTGGGGAAGTCGCCGGCGGGCAGCGGTCGCCCGTCGGGCCCGAGCACGGAGTCGCAGGTGCCCGCGTCGACGCTCTGCGGCACCGCGCGCCAGCCCTCGATCAGCGGCTGCGCGGTCTCGGCCGAGACCGCGAGCCGCCGCCCCGGCTCGCCGAGCGGGCCCGCGTCCACGAGCCCGACGACGTCGCCGTGCACGTCGATGACGGGCCCGCCGCTGCTGCCCGGGTCGGTGGCCGCGTCCATCTCGATGAGGCCGTGCCGCGGGACGCCGTCGACCAGGGCCTTGCGGTGCAGCCCGTTCACGGTGCCGGCGTTGAACGACAACGGGTCGCCGTCGGGGAAGCCGATCGCGGCGACCTGGTCGCCGACCTTCGGCAGGGTCGTCGCGAAGCGCAGCCGCTGACCGGACAACGGCGCGACGGTACGCACCAGGGCGACGTCGGTGCTGCGGTCGATCCCGATCACGGTGCCCGCGGTCGACGTCGTCCCCTGGATCACGCGGATCACCTGGCCGTCCGCCACCACGTGGGCGACGGTGGCGACCAGCCTCGGCGAGATCGCGAAGCCCGACCCGATGGCCGAGCTCGTGCAGCCGGCGACCTCGAACCGCACCACGCCGGACCGCACGGAGCGGTACGCCTCCGCCAGGCTCGGCGGCTGCGACGTCGCCGGCGTGCCGGCGGCGGCCGCGGGGCTCGACGGCGGCGCGGTGGCCGGCGTCGCCTGCCCCGACTGCTGGCCGACGGGCAGCGTCAGCCGGCCGCAGCCGGCGGCGAGCAGGAGCAGGCAGCAGCCGAACAACCGCAGCGCCTGCCTGCCCATGACCGACCCCCTGACCGGGCCCGGCCCGTGCCGGTGCCGTCGCGGCACGTTAGGCCGGGCCGGGGCCGCGGGTCCCCGTTATGGACCGGCGCGGCCGTTCCCGTACGCGCCGTAGACCGGGCGGAGGCGCACCGGAACGGCCGGCCACGGACTGTCGCCGTGCGGGACCGCCGCGCGACCGGTGCGGTGCCCCTCGCGCGTCGGGCTCAGTCGTACGCGCCCAGCGCCTTCGCGCGGTCGCGGACGTGCTCGGGGACGGGCAGGTCGCAGTCGGCCGAGGTCTCGGGAGCGGACGCCACGGTCCGCAATGGCAGCACACCGGCCCAGATCGGCAGCCCGACGTCGGTCTGCTCCTCGTTCACGCCTCCCGCGCGGACCTTCACCGACACCTCGGTGAGGGGGAGCGCGAGCACGGTGGTCGCGACGAGGTCCTTGCGGGACGGCGGCCGCAGCGCCCCGGACCGGCCGGGGACCAGGTGGTCGACGAGCAGGTCGAGTGCGCGCAGCTTGGCGTCGCCGGTGACCGGGCGGGGCGTGCCGTAGACCACCGCGCTCCGGTAGTTGGCGGAGTGGTGGAAGCCCGACCTCGCCAGCACCAGCGCGTCGACGAGGGTCACCGTCACGCAGACCGTCTGCCCGGGCGCGGCGACGAGGCTGCGGGCCGCCACCGAGCCGTGCAGGTAGAGCGTCCCGTGCGGCGCGTCCGGCGCGTCGGGCCCCAGGTCGGCGGCGAACGTCGTCGGCAGCACGACCGGCGCGCCGTCGACGACGACGCCGAGGTGGCAGAACATCGCCTCGTCGAGGATCTCCGCGAGGACGGCGCGGTCGGTCACCGTGCGCTCGCGGGACCTGCGCAGGCGGGTGCGCGGGGTACCGGACAGCGGTGCGGGCTGACTGCTCATGGCTCCAGCGTTACCGATCGAGTGGCCTTCTCGCCAGGCCACTCCTAGACTTCCTCGGCAAGCCACTTGCCGGGAGTCGAGATGCCGCGCGCCGTCGCCGCAGAGCTGCCGGTCGTCCTCGACCGGGCGGCGGGCGTCACGCTGCCCCGGCAGCTCGCGGACGGGCTCCGCGACCGGATGCGGACCGGCGAGCTCCGGCCGGGCTGGCGGCTGCCGTCCACCCGCGACCTGGCGCGGCAGCTCCGCGTGTCGCGTGCGGTCGTGCAGGCGGCGTACGACCAGTTGCACGCGGAGGGCTGGCTGGAGAGCCGGGCCGGCGCGGGCACCTACGCCGCGGAC